>JAFLTY010000049.1 GCA_022509065.1 Muribaculaceae bacterium | reverse complement strand
GGAGTTTCTGTAACATTAACCCGGGTTTTTGTAACAGAAACCGGGGGTTTCTGCAGCAGAAACTCAAAAAAGCAGGTCTATCGACGGTTAAAGTGGAGATAAAAAATGGGTAAAAAATGAAAAATTGGCTGTGTTTACGTAACATTAATCCATAGTTTCTGTAACATTAACCCGGGTTTTTGTAACAGAAACCGGGGGTTTTTGCAACAGAAACTCGAACAACCGGCCTCGCCATGGCATGTGCACAATAAAGAGGTACATATATGTTGTGACAATCACCCAGATTAACTCGTCCGGTTTTACAATCGATGACCTTGCTTTCTAACGCGTCCAATCTAACATAAACAAGTCTAAAAAAAATTTTTTAGTTCAATTACAATATTTTGAGTATCTTTGACAAGATAATAATATGACAATAAATAATATATATGTATATGGAAAATAAAAAGGCAATGGCGTGTTCGTACAGTAAATTAAGGTGTCTGATATTAATCTTTCAGATACTATTTGTGACACTGACAATATCGTCAAATAATCCCAAGGCTCCCAATCAGGCCGTAGTGAAAGCCGGCAACGCACGTTTTACGGTTCTTACTCCTGAGATGATTCGTATAGAATACAGCGACAGCGGTATTTTTGAGGACAGGGCTACCTTTGTGGTTGTTAACCGCGAGTTGGATACTATCCCGGCCTTCACGACGGTAGACGATGATGATTTTGTTTACATCACCACTGACAAGTTAAAGCTGAAATATCGCAAAGGCACCAATCCCATGACTACCCCGGCGTCGGCCGACAATCTCTCTATAAACCTGAACGTTGACGGTGAGAACGTCGAGTGGTATCCGGGCAAAGTCGATGCTTTAAATCTGAAAGGCACGACACGCACCCTCGACGGCAGTAACGGCGATAATAAGCGCGGTGAGATGGAGGATGGCGTGATTTCGCGTTCGGGATGGGCAGTCGTTGACGATTCATGGAGCAATGTGCGCCGCGACGGAAGCCGTTCGTTCGCTTTCGAGCCAAATGCTACCATAGGTTTCGACTGGTGGGCTCCACGCCGCGATGAAGGCGCGATGGATATGTATTTTTTCGGTTATGGAAAAGATTACAAAAAGGCCGTCTCCGACTATGTTAAGATAGCGGGAAAGATACCTTTGCCACCCGATTATGTACTGGGATATTGGTACAGTAAGTATTCATCGTATTCGGCAGACGATTTTCGTCAGATAGTCAAAGATTTGAAAGACAACAATATACCTGCCGATGTGCTTATCCTGGACATGGACTGGCACTGGAACGGCAATCGTGACAGTTTCTCCGAAGGCATAGGCAGTTGGACAGGATGGTCATGGAACACTAATTTGATTCCCGATGCAAAGGGTCTGTTAAAAGATATACATGAGGCCAACCTGCGGACAGCTCTCAACCTTCATCCTGCAGAGGGCGTCGACAGTGTGGAGTCGCCGCGCTATTTCGCAAAGATGAGTAATGACTTGAACAGAAAATATCAGAACGGTCGCCATATCGAGTATGCACTCGATTTCCCCGATTTCACCATGTCCTTCTTTAACAATATTATTAGAGACCACGAGAGTGAGGGAGTGGATTTCTGGTGGCTTGACTGGCAGCAACATCTCACAAGCAATCTGACACCGCATTTGGGCGAAACATTCTGGAACAACCATGTGTTTTTTAACGACATGAAGACAAACCGCCCGAACCATCGCCCCGTCATTTTTCACCGCTGGGGCGGTCTGGGCAGCCATCGTTATCAGATAGGTTTCTCGGGCGATGCTTTGGTCAATTATCCGACCCTTGCTTTTCAACCGTATTTTACGGCTACTGCGTCCAACGTAGGGTACGCTTATTGGGGTCACGATTTGGGAGGTCACGTAATAGCCGAGGAAGAAATGATAAACGACCCCGAACTTCTTCTCAGATGGATTCAGTTCGGCGTTTTCACCCCGGTGTTCCGTACCCATGCCACTAAAGACAAGCGCATTGAGCGCCGCGTATGGACTTTTGATAACTTTCCGACTATTCTCGAGGCCATTCGCTTGCGTTATACCATATTCCCGTATCTCTACACCATGGCGCGAAAAACCTACGACACCGGTATCGGTATAGTGCGACCGTTGTACTATGAATATCCCAACAACGACGAGGCCTATGTGTATGAGAATGAGTATTTCTTCGGAGACGATATTTTGGTGGCTCCGATAACAACTCCCTCGTCCGATGGTAAAACGACCGATATCAAAGTATGGTTGCCCGAGGGGAAATGGTGGAATGTGTCTAAGAATGAACTGATGGAAGGTGGCCGCGAGACCACAATGAGTTTTGCACTCGATGAAATACCTTATTTCTACCGCCATGGAGCGATCATACCTTTAAATCCACCCACTGTCATGAGCATGACCGAACGTCCCGAGCAAATGATACTTGATGTGGTGGCCGGTGCCAACGGTCAGACGGAGCTGTATGAAGACCAAGGCGATAACAGTGATTACGAGACGGTTTACGCGACAACGAAGATGCACCATCTGTCGGACGGTTCGAAAGAAACGCTGATAATAGAACCGCGCCGAGGCAGCGATATCGGCCTTGCAAAAGCAAAAGCGTGGACTATCCGCCTACTTGGCTGTGACAAACCTAAAAAAGTGCTTCTCGACGGTAAGAAACTGAGTGCCGATAAGTGGGACTACGACCCGGCTAAAGGCATCCTTGCTGTCCATATTCCTCTTACTGATTGTAGCCGGCAGATAACCCTCTCAGTCAAAAAATAATAAACTTAATTCACTTGCACGTATGAAAAATAAATTTTGTGCCTTATCAATACTCTTATTGACCTGTTATCTCGGAGCGTATGCAACGGCTCCTGTCGGAAACCGTACCAAAGCCCTCGATGATGATTATTGGAAAGCCTCAGACTGGATTTCGGCTGTTGACGCTCCTGTTTACGAGGGACGTGTCAACGATGGTGACCGGGCGGCTGATGGCGCCTCCTGGTTTGTTACCGCAATAAAAAATGACAGTAAGGTGAAGTCAGTAAAATGGATGACAACAGGACTGGGCGTCTACGACCTGTTTGTCAACGGGCTGCTTGTGGGCAACGAAGTCCTTAAACCGGGCTTTACCCATAATGAAAAGACCAAGCGTTCGTTTACTTACGACATTACAGAGGCGGTGTTGACAGGCAAAGGCGATGAAAACATTTTTGCAGTACAAGTAACCCCTGGGTGGTGGGGAGACAAGATAGTGACACCTGGCGGTCACGACGGAATGGTTGGAAAAAAGCCTGCTTTCCGAGGGGTTATCGAGGTAACCTACGCTGACGGGACTGTACAAAGCTTTGGAACCAACACATCCGATTGGAAAGCCGGAGTTGGTGGTCCTGTAGTCCATTCGGCGATTTTTGACGGAGTGGAATATGATGCACGCATAAAACCTCCATATATTAACCCTGAACAGTTGGGGGCTGCGGAAATAAACACTGAGTTCGCCGGTGAGATTTTGCCGTCGGAGGGAGCAGAGGTATATATGCGTCCCGATTTAATGTTGAAACCCGTTGATGCTTACTCCTGGCGTTCGATAACCAATCAGGGTAACGATGATTATGGGCGTGTGGTGGTCGCCCGTCGTTTTAGAGATGGCGAACAGATAACACTACGTCCCGGTGAGACTCTTGTTGTCGATTTCGGACAGAATGCGGCCGCCGTTCCCGTGTTTGATTTTGTTGCGGAAGAGGGCACTCATCTGCGATGTCTGCCAGGTGAGTTGTTGAACACGCATAACGGCTCACGTTCGAAAGGGATGGATGGCCCCGAAGGCAGCGTACACAGATTAAATCTTCGTATCCCTAATACCGGAATGATTATTGACTATACTTTTGCGGGAAAAGAGGACGGTGAGGTTTTTGTACCTCGGTCGACTTTTTTCGGTTACAGGTATGTGTCGGTAACTGCTGACGCTCCTGTAACGATTCGATCCATCGAGTCAATGCCTGTAAGTTCAATAACCCGTGAGATGGAAAGCGGAACGCTTACAACCGGTAACGAGATGGTTAACAAGTTAATCTCGAACATCGTTTGGGGTCAACGATCGAATTATCTTTCGGTTCCGACCGATTGTCCGCAACGCAACGAAAGACTCGGGTGGACAGCAGATACCCAGGTTTTTGCCAAAACCGGAACATTCTTTGCCGATACCGATAGTTTTTTCCATAAATGGATGCGCGACATGCGCGACACTCAACATGCATCGGGAAGTTTCCCGGGAGTGGCTCCTTTCGGTCAGTATGGCGCAATGGGCACGGACTATTGTCGTCTGGGGTGGAGCGACGCAGGTATCATAGTGCCCTGGGTGATTTGGCAGCAATTCGGAGATACCGATATAATAGAAGACAACTGGGATGCTATGCTTAAATATATCAATCATCTTGCCGATACGAAATACGAACACAACTCCTTGATTGCCGAAAACGGTAATTTCCAATGGGCCGATTGGCTTAGTTATGAACCGTTGGAAAGTTGTGGAGGAGGCATTTATATGACAACCGAGACCGGCGACCGTATATTAAATCCCGATGCTGTTGACTACTGGAATTATCTAAGCGCATGTTATTGGCTGTCAAACGCCGAAATGATGCGCGATATGGCAGCTGCCACCGGACGTGACACACGAACTTTTGACGATATGGCCAAAGATGCCCGAGATTATATACAATCCACATTCTTGACTTCAGAAGGCCGTTTCAAAACCGACATCCTTAACACTATGCAGACCCCGGCTTTGTTTGCGTTACGTAATAATGTCGTAGTTGGACAGCCTCGCGAAGATATGATTGTACGCCTCCGCGACAATTTCAAACAACACGGCAACTGCCTTCAAACCGGTTTTCTGGGGACTTCTATCCTCATGCCAACGCTGTCGTCTATCGGAATGGATGATGTGGCTTACGACCTGTTGTTACAACGAACGAATCCCAGTTGGGGCTATTCCATCGATAACGGAGCGACTACTATCTGGGAGAGATGGAACAGTTATACCCTTGACGGTGGCATGGGACCTCAGGGAATGAACAGTTTCAATCATTATGCTTACGGATGTGTCGGCGAGTGGTTATGGGAGACAGTTGCAGGAATTGCTACTGACCCGTCAGCACCAGGTTTCGACAAAATCGTCATGAAGCCGACAACCGACCCACGTCTGAGATATGTTGATGCGTCGTATGCCACACGTCACGGAAATGTTAAAAGCCATTGGCGATATGAGGGTGATGTCTTGATATGGGACTTTACCATACCTCAGGGCGTAACCGCTACCGTTACCTATCCCGGACAGACTGAATCCCATATCCTCCCTGCCGGTTCCTATACTTACCGTTCGGACGATAGATGACGCTTTACGGATTGAATACTGCTGTTTAGTTATCGAAAGCCGGCACCCAAGCCGTGCGACCCACATCAGCGACAAGTGAGTCCAGGGTTGTGGTTAAGCATTAGCAAAACACTGGCACAGGCTCGTGGTTTAACCTCAGCGAAACGCTGATTTCGCCCACTGTCTTCTTTCCTTTCGGTTACGGTGCATTTGAGCATAGTCCGGTGCAAACTAATCCGACTTTTATCGGTCAACCAATTTTAGATATGACAAAAAAAGACTGCCTGACGTAAAAATCAGGCAGCCTTCTTATCATGTGTTAATGGTCAGATTTCGACCGTTTTATTTACAAGGTGATTACCAGCCGGGATTCTGTTGCAGATTAGGATTCTGGTTAATCTGAGTCTGACCGATGGGATAGAGGTAATACTTGTCTTCGAATACGCGCTGGTTGTTGGGGAACATCTGGAAGTAACCGTTGACATTGCTAGCGGGAACATCGCCCAAAGCGGGTGTGATGTTGGCACCGAGGTTGATGTCAGGATTCTTCGTGGTGTCCAGCTTGTCGAGCTGATGCCAACGAACCAGATCCCAGTAACGGTAACCGTCGTACATGAGTTCGGCGCGGCGGCAACGGCGTACTTCCCATATCAGCGACGACACGTTCATGTTGTTGGCGGGGTCGTTGAGAGTTGAAAGCGATGATACAGACTGTGCGGGAAGACCTGCTCTTACATAGAGGGGATTGAGGGTCTTGGCCATGTCGTTGTCATCAAGAGTGCCTAATTCAGCTTTTGCTTCGGCATATTCGAGAGCCACTTTTGATATCCAGAACAGGGGAGCGGCAAGGAAGCCTTGACCGTCGGTCTGAGCGGAAGCGGTGTTCATAAGGGGGTTGCTGAACTTTTTACAACCATATCCCGAAAGAGATGTCATGAGGTCGGAGTTGCTGCGTTTCCAAGGCAGTCCGTCATAATAAACATAAGGATCGATGACAGCTGCAAGACGTTTGTCGCGAACGTCGAGAAGTGACTGGATGCACAGTCCGTTTTCGTCCATTACGCCAACGTCCGACTTGTTTTCGCTTGTCAAAGCCAACGGTTTGCCGTCGATAAAGAGATAGCTGTCGAAAGCGCTCTTCGAAAGGCCGTCGATAGGAGTAGCGGTGGCTGTGTATTTGGAGATAGAGTTAGCCACTACACCTCTTTGATAGGCTTTCATGAAAATGATTTCGGGATTTTCCTGAAGTTTGGCGATACCGTCTTCGCCGTCGTACGACGAGTTGTAAATCGAAGCGTAGTCGTCGCAGAAGTTGTAACGGTTAAGCAGCGGAGTAGCAGCGTCGACAACTTCCTGGAAGAACTTGTTGGCGCGTGTGTTGTCGCTCTTGTGGTATTTCTGATAGGTAGCCTCGTAGAGACATGCTTCAGCTTTCAAAGCTCTGGCCATGTCCTGGGAGAATTCGAGGGGCTGTCTGTCAGTACCCATATAGGCGATGGCATAGTTGAGGTCAGCCAATACCGAGTCCATAACGACGTTGCGGTCAGTGGCGGGTCCATAAAGGATAGCTTCGTCACTGGGGTCGAGCACTGTCATTACCAAGGGCACGTTGCCGAAGCGTTGAACCAGGCTGTAATAGTTGCGCGCGCGGTTAACTTTTGCCTGAGCTATGTAATTGGCTTTTTGGGTGGGAGTCATTGTGTTTGTCGAAACATTCTCGATGATGTAGTTGCAACGACGAATTACAATGTAGGATTCGTTCCATGACGACTGGGCGCCGGGTACGGAGAGGTTGTCCCACTGTTTGAAGCCGCCGTTTTCGACATCACCTATCTGGTCGTCGTTGAGCGACTGGAAGTAGAATGTTCCGTTACGTCCGGCTGCATTGCCATAGCCGTAGTAGTAGTTGTATAAACCGTTAACCTCACCCTGAACATTGATGACATTGTTCCAGAATTCAGGAGAATTGGTTTGAGTGTCCTCGGGGAAACGGTTGTCATTGAGCAGCTTGTCGCAACTCGAGAGAGAGCCCATAAGGCCGCCCATCAATAATAAATATGCTATTTTTTTCATATTGAATCTTTTTTAGAAAGTAACTTGAATACCGAATGAGAAGCTCTTAGGCATCGGGTAGGTACGACCGAAAGAAGCAACACCCATAGAACCGGAGCCGTTGTCACCACCGAAGATTTCAGGATCGATACCGAATTTCTTAGCACCGTTGTAAAGCATGCAGAGGTTTTCAGCCGAGAAGTATATACGGGCATTCTGTATGAGGGCGTGTCGGGTGATGTAGTAAGGAATTGTGTAACCGACAGTGAGGGTCTTGAAGCGTAGGTAAGCCATGTTGGTGAGGTAGCGTGAAGAGGGAAGGAAGTTGTTCACACCCTGACCGAACATTGTCTGCCAAGTACCGAAGCTGAAGTTGGGACCGTAAGGAACGGGATACAGGTTGTTCTGGTCAACGTTGTAACCGGTGACATAACGGTTGCCGTTAGCGTCGGTGTCGTACGAGATGCTGTTGTAATCAAGCTGATGGGCAAAGAGACCGGCAGCTGTCTGTGCGAACGGTACAACATTCGAGCTGACGTTCCAGACATTACGTTTGCCGACACCCTGGAAGAACATGTCGATGTCGAAGCCTTTCCAAGCGCCGCCGATGCGGAGCGAGTATTCGTAACGGGGCATCATGTTACCGATAACCTTGGCGTCGCCATGGTCGCTGATAACCTGCGAGCCGTTGGTGATGACACCGTCGCCGTCGAGATCCTTGAACTTAACGTCACCGGGGCCATAGATGAAGGCACCTGTCTGGAGACCTGCCTGGCTGGCAACGCCGGGAGCGTAACCTGTCTGTCTTGCGCCTGCTGCCCACTTGCCGTCTGCGGTATTCCATGTGAAGTCGTCAACGGTGAAGAAGCGGTCAAATTCAAAGCCCCAGATGTCGCCGACATACTGACCTTCATAGAAGCGGCCGCGGTCGGTGTTATAAGGTATAGCCTGATAGATTGTACCGGCGGGGTTGCTTATCTTCGTTACTTTGGTTCTTGCGTCAGCAATCATGAAAGTGGCGTAGATATTGGCGTCGCCGAAGCTGTGGTTCCAGTTAAGTGACAATTCCCAACCGTCAGTGCGGAGCGAACCGGCGTTTGTCAGAGCGTTGGAAGCACCGAAGATTGTCGGGAGCACTTCACCCTGAGCGAGCATGTCGTTGGTGTCACGGCGGTACCAGTCGAACGATACGTTAAGAGCGTTGTTGAGGAAGCCCAGGTCAAGACCTACATCGTATGTTGTTACACGTTCCCATGTGAGGTTGCTCGATACAACGCCGGGAAGATTCCAGTAATCAAGTTGGCCTGTGGTGCCAATCCAGTTTGCCTTGCCGGCTTTCGACACGGTAGAAATGAAGACATTGTCGCCGACGGCTTCGTTACCGATCGAACCGATAGATGCGCGAAGCTTACCGTTGCTCCACCATGAGCGCAGGGGAGAGAAGTATTTTTCTTCCGAGAAACGATAACCTGCCGAGCCCGAGGGGAAGAATGCCCACTGGTGAGCAGCGGGGAAGCGGCTCGAACCGTCGTAACGTCCGTTAAGTTCTACGAGCCATATACCGTTCCAGTCATAGTTGATACGGCCGAAGAAACCGGCTGTGGCACGGTGCAGGCGCGAGATTGTGGGTGCGATATAACCTGTGGAACCACCGTCGGTGAGGTTGGGAGTTACAAGGTCATAGTCGATGAGACCTCGTGTTACAAGTTGGAAATAGTCGTAGCTGTAACGCTCAGCCTGTGAACCCAGCATCACTTTCAAGTGGTTGTTGTGGGGGAACATGTGGTCGTATGTGGCGTATATGTTCATTGTCCAGCGGTCGCTGTCCCAACGGTTTGTGCGAGCAAAAGATGTTGCCTGTGTCGGGGTTGTGTAAGGCTGGAAGGTACCGCTCCAGTCCCATACAGTGAGAGGAGTGTAACCGTCGTTCTGCTTCGAAGTGCGAACATCGTAGTTGAATTCGCCGCGGAGAACCAAATCTTTGAACAGAGTAGCCTGCATCCAAGCCTGGAGGCGTGTCTGACGGTCGGTCTGTTTGTCGATATGGGCATTCATACGGTCGGTCAGCGGATTACGGAAGCCACGGGGAGCTCCGTTTTCGTCATTAATCCAACCGAACGCCTGAATAAAGCTGTTCCAGCGCCACAGATACTGATAGGTATTCATCACCAGGTTCGGGTCGGTGTATTCGCGCTGTGTCCAGTTAACGATGGCACCGGCTTTTAACCATGAGAATATCTCGGTCGATACATTGACATTAGCCATATAGCGGGTCATCTTTTCGGGGTTGAAGTTTTCAAGACCCTGCTTGTGGTCGTAACCGAACGAGAGGCGGTAGTTGGTTCTGCCGCTCTGACCTTCCAACGATACGTTGTGTTTCTGTGAGGGAGCAGCGTTATTGAACGCCAGTTTCTTAACGTCCCACTGTGCGTATTTGTAGATGCTTCCGTCCTCGAAAAGACGATAGTCACCTACGTCGTTGGGACCCTGATAGGGGCGAAGTTCGCGGTAATCGGTGTACAGCTTGCCGTTGTGCTGTGCATACCAAGCTTCCAGGTAAGGAAGAATTTCAGCGTAAGGCATGTTACCTACTTCAGTGTTTGCGGCGGCTGCCATACCACGGTAGTTGGCCTGAAGTGCGGCGTAAGCCTCGTCGACAGCATTGGCGAAGGTGGGCAGATATGTTGCTTGGCTCCAAGCGAAGTTGTTGTTATAACGGAGAGACACCTTGTCTTTCTTATCGGCGGTCTTTGTTGTGATCAACAGCACACCGAAAGCGGCGCGGGCACCGTAGATGGATGACGAAGCGGCATCCTTCAACACCGATATGTCGGCGATGTCTTCGGGGTTGACAAAGTTGAGGTTGTCGACAGCCACACCGTCAACAACGATAAGTGGAGCTGATTCCTGGCCGTTCGAGAGCGTACCGACACCACGAATCTTTACCGATGCGTCAGTCCAGATACTACCGTCGGTTGTTGTGATTGTCAAACCGGGGATATTACCTTGAAGAGCTTTGGTGACGTCCTGAACGGGGCGGCTGTCCATGACACGGGGTACATCGACTGTCGACACGGCACCCGTAAGGTCAGCTTTTTTCTGTACACCGTAACCTACGACAACGAGTTGGTCGAGCACCTCGGTGGTGGGCTGCAGATAAACGGTCATGCCCTGCGAGGCGTTGACGGTTTCGACCTTATAACCTACATACGAAATGTTTAGAGGAGCGCCAACGCTGGCGTTGATCGAGAAGTTACCGAACGCGTCGGTCGATACGCCTTTGGTTTGGCCT
>JAFLTY010000048.1 GCA_022509065.1 Muribaculaceae bacterium | reverse complement strand
GCAACTACGCCCCTTATGGACTTCCACCACAGATACAGAACATGCCCGTCATACTGGGAAAACGGCGGTGTCTTGAAAACGAAATTCAAAGACACCGCCGTTTTCAGCGTTTAAGGAATATTGTCGTTAATCGGCAACAATGTTCCTATTTTCAATTATTTGTTGCGGAGGTAAACTTTCCGGTTGTTTACGATATAGAATCCGTTGTCAAGATTTCTTACATCGGCTTCGTTTTCGGTTTCAAGAAGCTTCACTCCCGTCAAAGTATAAACCGTGTAACTCTTTTCAGCGAAAATTGAGCTTAACGATGTGGTTTTGTCTGTGATATACTCGAAAGCGAAGGCATTGTTGAGCAGATTGATACCGTCGGTGTTAACAATCACAGCATTGGAGGGTATGGTGACTGTGTAGGTCGACTGCTCGTCCAAAACGACATCGTTGGGGAGGTTAACAGTCAGAGCTACGCCATCGGTAACTTCGGTCTCCAACCCCTGGATGTTGTGTGTCGGGGAAGCTACAGTGATATCTTCGGCGTTCAAAAGAACGAGAGTGCTGTTGTCCCAAGCGACCGTGATACAAGGCAGTTGATAGCCTTCGAGCAAACCGGGAGTCGGAGTGACTTCCCAAGCGGGTAGCATAGCCTCGGGCGCCTGATATGGAGGATAAAGGGTGACTGTCGGGAAGTCGTAATCGTAGAATTCTCCCTTATCGCCATCCAACAGTTTTACTACGAACTGTGTAGGTTCGGTAATAATGGGATATCCATTAAGGGTATACCAATCTGTACCCGAGAGAACCTGTGTGGATACTTCACCCGGATTGAGTGTTATAGTCGCGCCTCCTACTTTATACGCTCTGGCTCCATCGGTGGTTATGAAATAAACGTCCAGCGATTTGGTCAATTCGAATTCGGCGGGATTTGACATCTTGACCAGCATGTCCAGGGGCTTGAGTATACCTGAGTTGCCGAGTACGTAAAACGCCTCCAGATTAAGACCTAACACTTCGTTTTCCAATACTTCGTAACCGGTTTCGGTCTTAACAACATTCACATAGTTGTAATTGCCCATTGTTGGCACTACGGGAACCCATTTTGAAAAATCGTCACCGGGGCGATAAGAAGCCAGTGTCAACTTATATGTCTCGCCCGTAGTCATTTCAGCATCAGACAAGTCGGCGTATATAGGAAGGCGATAGGCTACTACGGTTACCTCCAAAGGAAAGTCATTAAGGCTTGTGGTAAGATACCGGGTGTTTCCTTTGGAATCCTCGACAATCAAACCGAAGTTAAAATCTGTCGAGCCACCACCACAGTACATCCATCCCTTATCATCGCCCGTTAGCATAAGAGCAATCGTATTGCTATTATACATAGAGCCTTCAAGTGAACCGTACTGCGAGAGTACTGCGGGCATGTCAGTTTCCAACGAGGGGACAGCCAACACTATGCTTTGGTTGGAATTGTATTCTCCCAACCCGGCACCAGTGCCCAGATAAGTGGGATTAAGGGCGCTTAACAGGTAATACCCGTCTCCCATACCGCTCCATCCCCAGTTGAAATGGAAATAACCTTCACCGTTGTAGCCGTCGCAAACGAAACTGTGACCACCACCGGGACCAGAGCCGCCGTAAATCACCGGACCGACTTCGCTAAGGTGATTGTATATAAGTTCGGCCCATGCCGATGGGGTGTAAAACTCTCTTCTTACCAAACGGCCGTTGTACTTGAAGTATTTGTACATCGAATCCATTATCAGATAACTGTTAGCACCCGATTCATCCCAGCTATATCCCATTTGAACGGAATAACCGCAGGCTTTCATGAGATAAGCGACAGCTGCAGCCTGGGCATCGGTATACCCGTTATCGTATGAATCAAGCATATTGTCCCAGTCAAACGGCTCAGCTGAAAAATCGAGAGACAGAGGCTCGACGTTGCTGTATGGCTGATAAGTTATCGAACCACGGCCAACATCGGGATATTTATGGTAGTTCATAACCTGTGCCATTGAAGTAGCCACACAACCGGTGACGCATTGCATTTTGCTTCCGTCATCAAGGGTGAGGAAACAGTCATCGTTGTACGGTCTATCCTGGTTCCATGTCGTGGTAAGCAAAGGCTCGATAACGGCATAATCAGTATTGTCTGCTTCCAAAGGCGTAATGACCTGTTGTGTCTCTCTCGCCATCGATATCTGGTTGGCATATTCATCGAGCCAATATTTTAGCGACGGCGGCAGATTATTGACATCCAGTGACCCTGAATCAGAGTAACCCAGTTGAGCCATTGCGATATCGTCGGCGCTTAATATAAGATATCCTTTGCTGTCCGACACACTGAAGACATAAACCGCCGGTTGACCGTCTGTTCCGTCCACTGTCAGTGACAACGCGGGTGTTCCCATACTTCTTACTTTGGCTAACGACGATATGTTGAGTCGTGACAACGCCTGCTCCGGAGTCAACGGTGTGGCCAAACAAAGACCGATACCGGCAACAGCGGCAGCAATGGTAAGGTAAAAACGTTTCATGATACTTGGTTAAATGTAATAATGGATTAATAAGAGTTTAAATTGTTAATAGTCGCAAATTTATAAAACTTTTGTTTAATTAGGAAAAATGAAAATGGCTAATTTTTTTCAAAAAAATTAATTTTCCAATGATAGGATGAGTGATTGGGGAGAGCATAGGGATAACGAGGATATTGGGGATACACCTGAGGGATAGTGAAGTGGGGTTTTTGGGAATAAAGATTAAAAAACACATTTGTCTTTGAGAAAATTGTGTTAAATTTGCAAACAAAGGACAAAATATAATGGCAGATCAGTTCGACATACGACAAAATTCGATGCGCGATTCATCGGAAGGCGATTTTGAGAAAGCCTTGCGCCCTCTCACATTCAACTCCTTCAGTGGTCAAGAGAAGATAGTGGCCAATCTGAAGGTTTTTGTGAAAGCCGCCAAACTGCGTTCGGAAGCTCTTGACCACCTTTTGCTTTACGGGCCTCCCGGTCTTGGCAAGACAACCTTGGCGGGAATAATAGCCAACGAGTTGGGGGTAGGTATAAAGATAACATCGGGACCTGTTTTGGATAAACCGGGCGACCTTGCCGGCATACTGACATCGCTCGACGAAAACGACGTGCTGTTTATCGATGAGATACATCGATTGAGTCCCGTTGTCGAGGAATATCTCTATTCGGCCATGGAGGACTATCGCATAGACATTATGATAGACAAGGGACCGGGCGCCCGTTCGGTTCAGTTGAACTTGAGTCCCTTCACTTTGGTCGGAGCCACGACACGCTCCGGATTGCTCACGTCGCCTTTACGCGCCCGTTTCGGCATTAACTGTCATTTGGAATATTATGACCACGAAGTGCTTGAACGCATCATTGCCCGCTCGGCGGGACTTCTTGACATAGGTATTGACGGCGAGGCAGCTCACGAGATAGCACGGCGCTCGCGCGGGACGCCTCGTATAGCCAACGCCTTGTTACGCAGGGTGCGGGATTTTGCCCAGGTGCTCGGCTCGGGACGCATCGACACCAAAATTGCCTTGTATGCTCTCGAAGCTCTTAACATAGACAAATACGGGCTTGACGAGATAGACAACAAGATATTACGCACTATCATTCAGAAATTTAATGGGGGACCGGTGGGATTGACCACCATAGCCACGGCACTGGGTGAAGATCCGGGAACTCTCGAAGAAGTTTACGAGCCCTATCTCATCAAGGAGGGCTTCATAAAACGTACTCCTCGCGGGCGCGAGGTCACACATCTGGCTTTCACCCATCTGGGTCTGAACAGGCAAGATACGGGCGGTCTTTTCGGATGATGAATTGTAGAACCGGCTCTTAGTCGCTTATACCAATTATCAACTGTAAACTTTATATCCTAATAATCAGTTTATTAACGGTAGTGATGGATAAGGATACGGTTTAATACCGGAAATCCGAGATAGCTCAATAATGCACCACATTTGTTTTTTAAACGGACATTAGGGTCAGTGATGGCTTGGCGTCTGTAATGTGTTATCACATCAGTGCATTCCTTAACCCTGTCGGCATATTCGCCGGCTACCCCATGTGCATATATCAGACCGAGCATGTTGAAGGCAGCGCTCATGCGACGGTCGTTAGCGGCTCGTAACAAAGACGGAGCGTTGTCACGACACTGTTCCTCGATACGCCGGGTCACATCGAGTACATCGAAACGCTGTGAATTGAAGGTATGCAGTATGCTGTTCGGATTGGAACGGTAATAATAAACCTCCGTATCTATATAGACTACTTTGCGTGCTTCGCTGAACACTCTATATATCACGTCAAGATCCTCGTATAGTATGCCGGTGGTGAACCTCACTCTTTCCCAAACACTTCTTTTATACATCTTTGCCCATACCGATGCCGTCAGTTCTTTCTGGTACAATATGGAAGTAAGCCCCTGTACAGGAGTATAATGCTTAGTTGATGATAGATTGGCTTTTTTTAAATTAACGCCAGCAAGGTATTTGTCTGTGGATGAAGCACATATAATGTCAGCCTCTGTTTGCAAAGCAACTTCGTTAAAAACATCCAACGCACCGGGCAAAAGCATGTCGTCGCCATCCACAAAGACTATCCATTCACCTTTTGCCATTTCCAAGCCGTTGTTTCTGGCCGCCGAAGGACCGGCGTTTTCCTGATGGGCGACTTTTACACGCGGGTCTTTCGAAGCTTTGGAAACAGCAACTTCCAAAGTATTGTCCGACGAACCGTCGTCCACCACAATGACTTCGTAGTCGGCAAAAGACTGTGCGAGTACACTGTCTATGCACTCGCCAAGATATTTCTCGACATTAAACGCCGGTATTATAATTGAAATTTTGGGCATCTTCTAACTTATAAAGGACGACCGCCACGACCGCCTGGTCGGCCACCGGCAGGAGGTGCTCCCGGAGGAGGACCGCCGGGACCTCCTCGGAATTCGTTACGGTTGTCGGGCTCATTGCCTTTTCCAAAGGTGTTGAATCGATAGCTGAAGCTCACCATGACATATCTGGTCAGCGAATCATATTCAGTATCGGTTATGTAGTTGGCAGTCACAGAGCGTTGTATATTAGACTTCATTCCAAGTATATCGTATGCTCTGACGGCTACGGTTGCATTCTGACCACGCAGGAAAGAATAACTGACCTCTGCGTTCCACATCCATGATTTTGTGTCATAACCCTGAGTGTAACCGCTTGTAGCTGTGTATGACAAGTCGGTATTTACAGTCAATCCGAAATCGGTATAGAACGTACCGTCAAAACGGCCGCCATAATTGTGTACGGTACGGTTGCTTGTGGTGGCGACGGTGTTGTTGACAGTTTGCAGTCCGTATCTTGGACGCAGTTCGAACTGAAGGTGATCGGGACGCCATGCAATGCCGGGAGCAACGTTGATACGGAAAGAACTCGACACATTGCGTCGACCGTTGTTGAATCCCACCGGATGGTCATAATTGAGCATGGTTTGGACGCTTGTGGTCCAAGTACGGTTTCGTAACGGGGCTGAAAACATCAGACCTCCCATGGCGCTCCACGCTCCGTTTACATTGCGGTAGGTCGTAGTATCGGAACCTGTCGCATAATCGTAGGTGGTAGACGACACTATGCTGTTCTGAACCACAGAAGCATTGACCATGGCCATGATGGATCGCTGTGCCTTTTGGTCAAAGTCCTGAAAACGAAAACGTATGTTGTGCGTGAATGACGGATCAAGAGACGGGTTACCGATTACAATATGCAACGGATTGGACATGTCGATGACCGGCTGCAACTGAGTCATCGAGGGTTGTGACGTCTGTCCGCGATAATCAATATTCATACTGCGCGTTTTACTCATTTTGTAACGATAGCGCAGAAAGGGAGCATAGTTCCAAATGTTACGCTCGATGTTCTTAGCCGAATTGATGAGGTCGATGGATTTTGACATCTGAGGAACCGCCGATATACCTACTTCGAGATTGGTTTTCGAATTAACGTATTTATAACCCAGACGTATGTCCTGATTCATATAGTTGTTGCGGAAACGGTTGCTCAATTCGGGATTATATATAGTATCGCCCAACACCGGGTCTGCATCCCATCCGAAAGGCCAGTCTATTTCACGGTCGTATGTTATTTTGTCGGCATTGTTCCATCGATACGCAAAACGATAGGCTAATGTCAGAAAATGACCTTTTTTGGGGTCACCCAAAGGTTCGGTCCATGTCGCACGAGCCGAAAAATTGTTAGACCATGTATGGTTGTCGGCAGTCTGATCGTAGATATCGGTGGAATCGTTGAAAAGATAAAAACGATTCCATGAATATGAGTTTTCTTTTTCGCGAACGTTGGACGTGCGTATACTCGCGAATACCGAGAACGACCGTCCGGGATGCGAACGGAAGTTGTGATTAAATGTAAGTTGTGCACCGAATTCCCACGAAGTGCCTTTCGAATTACTGTTGTTAAGCGAGCGTGTCACCTCGGACATCGTTGCGTTGCGAGTCACCGATGAGTCGTTGCTGAACGAACGGTTGCTGTTAAACGACATATTGGGTCGGAAGTCAATGGTGTTTGACGAGTCGGGTTTCCATTGCAAACGGAAATCGGCACGAAAATTATGACCCTGGTCTTTGGCGTATTTATTTGAGTAGAGATACTGAGTGGGTTCGGTGAGATACTGTCTGTCCTGACGAGTCGTGGTACGTCGGTCTGTATGGCTGTACATGACGTTGCCACCCACTCTTATAATCTCTTCTTTACCCACGTTGAAATTTAGGCCCAACGCTTTGCTGCGAGTCAATCCGTTATCGCCTCCAAAACGACGGAAACGTCCGGAAGCGCCGTCTGTAAACCCGGGTTCGTTAATGTTGTTAAGACCGCCCAAGAAGGTGATTTGATTACCGTCCCAAAACTTATTGACGACAAAGCTGCCCTTATAACGGCTGTCGGTGCCGTAACCTGCTTCGGCATTGCCGAACCACCCGTTTTTCATTCCTTTTTTTACGGTAAGGTTAATGACAGTCTCTTCCTCGCCGTCGTCCACTCCGGTAAGTCGTGCCAGGTCACTCTTTCGGTCGACCACCTGAACTTTTTCAACCATGTCGACAGGCAGGTTTTTTGAAGCTACAGTGGGATCATCGCTGAAAAACTCTTTGCCGTCAACAAGAATCTTGGATATGGTCTTGCCGTTGGATGTTATCGAACCGTCAGCGCCCACCTCGACACCGGGCAATCGTTTCAGCAGGTCTTCGACAACGGCATTGGGCTGCACTTTATACGTCTCGGCACTATATTCTATAGTGTCTTCCATTACCTTGATTGGAGTGCGTATGCCTGTGACAACAGTCTCGTTGAGCATGACAGCGTCTTCGGACAACTGAATAGGTTTGAGGTTTACGTTACTGTTGTCAACCGTTATATTCTGATATTTAGTGGCCGACCCTATATAAGACATTTCGGCAATATAGCGCCCTTTTGATACATCTTTAAGTGTGAACCGTCCCGAAGCGTCGGCCACAGTGGTACGCACAACAGTGCTGTCTTTCGGAGTCATCAGACGTATCGACGCTCCTATGAGGGGCTCGCCCTGAGTATCGGTAAGAGTACCGGTTATATTATATGCATAAATTGTGACACAGACACTTAACATAACCACGGCAGAAACCAACCGACGGTAAAAATAAGAGAAAAAATGTCGTTTTTTCATCAAAGTGTTAACAAATTGGAGTGAGGATTAGAAATTGTCAGCTTACCTAATGGAAAAATAAAAAAATTGCACACAAAATGCATCCTTTTTGTTTAGGATTACATTTTTTTGACTTAAATAAATTCTAAAAGTTTATTAGTTACAAAGTTAATAAAAGTTAGTTAATCTTACAAATTTTAAATTAAGTGTTGAACCGGCTCTAATTGCTCGAGTATGTTCTAAATCCGATATTTTTTGTAAATTTGCCGGGAACAAAGCATATATATTTCGCATGACTCTTTTTGCCATCATATCAGAAGATGAGATATATGTTCTATAATCCGAATAATAGCAATCGCTTTTAAATATCCATACTATTTAATATATTATCGTATATTAATCATTTATCACATAACCAATTATGAAAAGAATAAAATTTTGTTTTATTGCGGCAATAGCTTTCCTTACCCTCTGTATTGCCCCCCTATACGCCCAGAACGCCCAGTCGACAACAAAAGCAGCAGCAGCCACTTCGTCGCTGTGGAACGGTGATATACCCGCAGCCGAGATTATTTATTCGTATTTCTACAAGGGATCGAGCCGCTACGAAAGTATGCTTAAAAGTCATGGCTACGAACTCACCGACAATGTAACCACCAAGACTGCCGTTAAACCCGGAGTGTGCAAGATGGAATTTAAGTTTACCTCTACAGGCGCCGAACTTCAGATAACCCTCGACAATACCGACAAACAACAGTGGCTTGTTAAAAGTATAGAAAAATACATAGTCAGCGATAAAGAACTCGATTCTTTCTATCATGTCACCTCACACGACAATATAATAGACTTCAACTGGGTAACCAACCTATAAGGCTCCTTCCCGAAATTATTTCTTTATAATAAAAATAAAGACTCGGCAATATAAATTACTGCCGAGTTTTTTTATACTCTTTTTATTATGTTATTTTCTTAATTTATTGACTAAAAGGTAATTTTATATAAATACAGATAATCAGTATTTAGTGAAGGTGTAACGGAAGCCTGCATATATCATGGCGCCGTGTATTGGAGCGTAGACCATAGTTGCATCGAAATTATCTCCCCATGGATTTGCCGCGTCTATAATAGGTGTTTTTTGACGGTATCCCGTGAGGTTTTCACCGCCGACGTAAAGTGCCCAATGACGAAAGTTACGAGTCAGTTGGGCGTTGAGCTGGGGAAAGGTTTTATAATGTTCAGGCCATGAAAGATCTCCATTCTCGAGTTTGTAAGGCGTAGGCATACGTCCTGCGCCATTGATGGCCAACGTGGCGTCTAACTGCCATAATCCCATCATAGGAGTCCAACTGAGCGAAAAAAGGCCTTTATTACGAGATGTCAGCGGTTTGGTTACCAATCCATGTCCATAATCAACCTTAACATCTGTAAGACGATAAGCGGCGGTGAACGTCAAATCATTTATTATAGGATAGGTTATCTCAACCTGAAAAGTACGAGAAAAATTGGGACGGTTTTGCGAGTCGCTAATTATCACAGCATGCGGATCTGTATCGAGATCCACCAATAGTTGATGACTGAAACGGGTGTAATAAAACTCAGCACTGTAGTTGAGGGTACGGTTAAAAAGACTCGCAAAACCCGACACGCCACCTCCGTAATTCATAGCCACTTCTTGTCGCAAGTTTGAATCAATAATTATCTTACGCGAAGAAGCCATATAATAATGATTGTCGGCTAAAGCATGAGGAGACCTGTATCCTCTTCCTGCCGAAGCGTGGAGCGAGACAGCCCCTTCAAGAAGGTTCCACCGCGCATGCAGTCGGGGAGTAAACATAGAGCCATACTCCGAACTGTGATCGTATCGCACTCCACCCATAACAATGAGTCCTTTTTTTGTACTCAGAGTATATTGAGCATAAACGCCGGGCGTAGTTTCTTTTTCCAATGCTTTTGCCGGAGAAATTGAAGTATTGTTAGAAAGAAGGAAAGTCTGATTGAACCTGTCATAATTAAGACTTAGCCCGGTTGAGAAGGCATGCAACCCTTCTTTCCATTTACGTTCGAACATTAATGAGGCATATATGTTATCCTGTATCACATCATATAGTTTATTGCCGTAATCAGCTTCTTCATCATGAATACTACCCGACAATATAAGAGCTATACTGCCTTCGTTCTCCTTATCAAAAATATAGGCGTTTTTGGTGAACATTTCCCATCTGCGTGTATCTATATTTATAAGATATGGTTGATGCGACGACATTTCCTGGTCTTTATTATGTTCATGAGAGTGTTGGCCGCTACGTCTCCCTTCAGCAAGAAAACGCACACCTGCCTGAAAAACATAATTAGTACCCATATATGCCCACCTATTCATAGCTGTTATTTGCCTGACTTGTGGAAGATCCATGAAACCGTCATTGTTTTCGTCATGTGATGCAAAGGCATTTTCACCATGCAATAACAAACCTGTGGACCATCTCTGTCCAATATGAATGTTTCCGGAAGCATTTACCTCAGCTTTGCCGAAAATATCCACATAACCGTTAGCCAATATAGATTGTTCGCTCTGTGGTTTGAGAAACTCAACGTTGATCTGTCCCGTCACCGATTCGTATCCATTCTTTACAGAACTCGCCCCTTTACTCACCTGTATGGATTGCATCCATGGCCCGGGTATGTATCCAAGACCGTACAGAGAGGAAGCACCGCGTAGATTAGGTATGTTTTCGGTAAGCATCTGAACATACGTGCCTGACAAACCCAATAATTTTATTTGTTTTGCTCCTGTGGCAGCATCGCTGTAATTGACATCGACCGAAGCGTTGCTTACAAAACTTTCTCCAAGATTACAGCATGCGGCTCTTAACAGTTCGGCCGACGATATTATCTCGCTGTTGGTGGGTATGTTTCTCAATTTACGCGTGGTGTTCTGCTTTTTCACAATTACAACCTCGTCAAGCACCTCATCGTAATCATCATCAAAATCATAGTCAGATGTGTCCGCTCTCTCAACCATGGCGTGAGCCATGCAAGCAAACGAACTTACAAAGAAATATATTATGAAAAATATTTTAGCTCTTATCATTCTTTTAATTTTGCATGCAAAATTAGGTATAATTTTGATTTATCTTTTATTCTTATCTTATCATTTCTTTTTTTATTAAAATTGAAAAAACAGGTGCCGACCTGTCCGCATATATTATTATGGAAAAAAAATTTTTAAAAAATTAAATTATTTAAAGAACAATATAGGGTGTTGAAAGTTAAGATAACTTTTATCAGAAAAATTTGGAAAAGTTATTTTCAACAATGACGCTCTAAAAATAATCAATTTTTCTACAATTTAAAATTTTGTAAAACAATTGATTTATATACTTATCAACAGTATGTAAATAAAATGGAGAGATGAATAAAATTAATTTTAAGGATGAAAAATATGTTGAAAGATATCCATAAAAATGAAGAAAACTAAATTAAAATTAGATAGCATATAAAACCGTCTTTTTAAAAAAAATTTTTATATGTAAAAAGAATTGGAAAAATAAAAGCCGATATGCTAAAATTTTTGTGAAAGTTATATACAGGGTATTCTACAAATTTTCATTATTTTTTACAAGTTATCAACAGCTAAACTATTGGAAAAATAATTGATAAAAGGCATATAACATAAACTCCACCTATGCTCACGCACGGATGGAGTAATGGTCATATAATTTGGGGAAATGATGTGTATTAGTAGCCCATAGGAGAATCGAACTCCTCTTTCAAGAATGAAAATCTTGCGTCCTA
>JAFLTY010000047.1 GCA_022509065.1 Muribaculaceae bacterium | reverse complement strand
CCGTAATGGCTCTTATCAGCGGCTCGCCCACAATCGGATTCCTCGGTTTTGCAGTACTCGAACCTATTTTCGGCACAACGCCTTCAGTGGCACTGGTTGTAGCTATCGTAGGTATCGTTGTAAACGCAGTTGGCATTCCTGTCGGACTCTCGCTCCTCAACGCAAGCGACGCCGAACAGGCTGCAGCCAAAAACGGAGGCAAGAAACCTAACCCTTGGAAACCCGTTATCCACGCCCTCTGTCAGCCCGTAGCCTGGGCTCCTATTCTGGCCGTAATACTTGTTGTCTGCGGTCTGCACTGGCCGAAATGGCTTAGCCCGTCGTTCGACCTTATTAAAGGCGCCAACGCTTCGATGGCAGTATTTGCCGCAGGTATCACCCTCTCGGCAGTGAAAGTCACCATCAACTGGCAGGCAATCCTCGGTTCAATCCTTAAGATGGTCGTTATGCCTCTTGCACTCCTCGTCGTAGGTCTGCTTGTCAAGATGGACCCGATGAACCTTAAGATGTTGGTTGTAGCCGGCGTTCTTCCCCCTGCTTTCTCAGGTATCATCATCGCCGACGAGTACAACACATATGTTGCTACAGGTACTTCGTCACTGACATTGAGCGTAATACTCTTCATGGGCTTCTGCCCGCTGTGGATCTGGCTTACAGACATGGCACTGACATGGTTCTAAAAATTAACAAGAAATAGACTATATAAATTTATGAAGGATAGTGTCTCAAACTGCGTTTGGGGCACTATCTAATTAATGTGAGTTCGATATGATGAATTACATTCTCTTTTCTTATATCGAACTCACATTAATTACCTCGGTTTTTCACGCTTCGCGTGCCGCGCACCGGACAGCCTTTTACCTCGCTGTGCTCGTCAAAGGCGTCCGACGTTCGCTTAAAACCTCGTTGAGCTCGCTGTCGCTCTGTTTATTAGAAGTGGAGCGATGGGAACCGTGCCGCTTCGGCATTGATACACAATAGAATGCCCACATCAAGAAGGGTATATGTAGCAAGGGATGCTTCCATCAGCGAAACATCCCTCGGTAATGTATGAACTAAATAACTTATGCTCAGATTAATAGCTACAAATGCTATGGTTGACTAAAGGTCGAGGTCACTTGCGTCGGCGTACAGAGCGCGCTGCATTAGATGAAGAGCTGCTCTTTACTTTGGTCTCTTTAATTTTTGACTGTTTGGGCGCGGATTTCTTTGTCGAGCGTTTGGTGGTGCGTTTAGCCGTTGCCTCAGCTTTAGCATTGTCATTTTCAGTAGCTTCGCTCATGTTTTCCGTGTCGTTGTCGTCGGTCGCATTCACATCTTGTTTCTTGTCTTTCTTTGTGGCGGCAGCAATGATTTCCTCGCGATCGGGAACCCATAGTTTTGTGTCGAAAGATGTCAAGCGATTGTGTATCGAGTCCTGTGCTTGTTTGCGTTGGTCAGGATCAGGATAGAGCTGTGTCATCGACTTGTTTTTGAGATTACGTGTCTTGTATATATCGCCTTCGTACAGATTAAGGGTAAAGAAGTCGTCGTAAGTTGCCGTCGGCAAGTTGTTGTCGTCATCTATGAATATTTGCTGCTGTGCGAGCCAAGGGCGGACGTCGTTGAATTTGACCCAAAACATGGGATAGCGAACAGCCTCACCACCGAAGTCGCCTGCGCGGTGTAGAACCGGGCAAATGGCTTGCACCACGGTGCGTGTCTTGTTTGCTCGAGTGTCAAATTCCCATTGTTCTATTATGTAATAGGAGAGTACCTCGTTGGTCGGGACATCGCTTGGGTGTATGGTATAACGGGGTGCTTTTGCCGTAGATCCCTTGGCATCTGTATGCATGATAGAGAATCGATCAAGCATATCACCTACGTTGACAAGGTTTTCGTCGTTAAATACCTCTCGTCCGTCAAGATATTCGTATGCCTTGAGTTGGCCGTTGGCCAACAGTCTCATAATGATTCGGAACAGATTCTCTTGGTCTTCGACGATATCTTCGGGAAAATAAAGTGCGGCGTTTTTATCGTTATCCAAATCGAGTTCACGATATATCACTCTCATCCACTGGCGGTCAGCGTCGGTGATGTTTGCATCGTTATCTTCGTAAAAAGCTTGCATACGTTCTGTCACCTTGGGACCTTCGGGTTCGGTGGTTTTATTGCGTGACGACGTTCCTGTACGGCGTGTCAAAGTAGCCGAGGATTGGGTGTCCTGCGCCATTCCGGTGATGGTTAGAGATAACAATGCTATGAAGGTAAGTGTCAGTCGACTGTATATATTTTTTTTCATGTTACGAGAATTTATCGTGTGACGATGTGAGAGGTCGATTTTTAACCGATTATGACTTCAACGGGCGAAAGATCGCGTGTGATTCCATCGGGTCCAATAGCCTTGATGTTTGATATGTAAAAACGTTTGCCTCGTTGCAGGTTTTGAAAACGTTGTTTCTGACGAGCCGAGAAGTTGGCTCCGTCGCTATTTTCAGGCATAGCGTTGCCCATAGAATCGAAGAATATGGTTTGGAAAGATGTTACGTTAAATTTAGTGTCGATAAGTCCGTCGTCAATAGCTGCTTGTAGGCCCGGAGCAGCCATTAGTTGGGCTTTTGCGAAAGGTTTGCCACCTTTATACGAACCCGGATTTCCCGATGCATCGGTAAAAGCTATGAAAGCTGTCGGATCAGGTAACTTGCGGATACGGAAAGTGGAGTTGGCGACATTTACGTTTCGCCCGTCCATGTTGGCTGTTACAGTTACTACAGCTTCCTTGCCCACGCCGGTAGGTCGCGCTATCCACTTGTCACCTTGACGTGTCAGTGTGCCGTTGGTCATGGTAGCCGAAATATCTTTCATTGCCACGCCGGGTACAGATATGCTTATGGGGTTGTCAATACCGGCATAGAGTACATTCATCATTGTAGCGGACACGGTAGCCATAGGCTCGATGACAGTGTACGAGCTGCTGAAGGGATGTTGTGTTATGGAGCCGTCGGGGTGGGGGACGCTTATGAAACCGTCATAAGAGAAAGTCCCTGTCGAAGAGGTGCCGACGGCATATTTACCGTTGTTGCCAATATTTGCATTGTTGATATAGATTTCGGGTCTCATTGTCGTGTCGATGGCGGCCAATACGATATTGGCTTCGTATTGACCTCCTCGCATCACCAAACGAGAGTTGGGAATGACGAAAGCATTGAGCTCATTGACTCGAACATCGCCTGCGTCGACTTGAGCCAGAAGCGAGGAAAGCACTTCGCCTTCGGCATAAAGGATGTCGCTACGGAGCTTGGAAAGCAAAGTCACAGCGGCCACCACGGGTTGTTGATCGAATTTAGCTTCTTCCCAAAGGACGGGATTAACCTGGCCTTCTCGCTCGATTGGAGCGGTGGAGAGAGCTTCTATGATAAGTTCGGCTTTAGCGCTGTCGCTGATTTGTGTAAGCATCTTGTTCCGATAATCATCCACGCTATGACGCAGGCGTTCGCCAAGCGAATTACCCGGAGCCAACATTACTACAGCAGCAGCCTCAAGGTCATCGCGGTTGACTATTTTTGAGGGGTTGGCCTCCGAACCATCTGCCTGAATGACAATAGCTTGTGTGAGAGAATCCACAAAGGCGAGCAATCCGGCAGTCTCGTGGCGAACAGCAGTGGCGCGATCAAGCCAAGCTGCTGCCTTTTCCGGGTTTTGTTGTGCCAAAGCGTCGAGTTGTGCGTATATTGCGGTGTTACGTTGGGCTACATTATCATTGGAACGCTCCAGCCCTTGATGAACCTGAACAAAGCCATCGAGCACATCGCTTGACACGTTAAGCGCAAGCATGGCCGTCAGTACGATGTACATCAGGTTGATCATTTTCTGACGGGGTGAAAGCCTGGTATTGTTTGCTCCCATATATGGTTCGTCTTGTCTGAGAGAGTTCTTAAAAATTAATTAAAAGCGATGAAGTGCCATCAGACAGTTAAACGTTTTCCCTGTTGTCGTCAGTCTGTGATGGTTGGGGTACATCTGTTGTGGGTGGAACCGGGGCACCTCCCATCATAGGATTGTACATGTTGATGGTCATGGCAGTTATCATCTTTTCGTATACGCTGTTGAGCTGTTGCATGTAACGTGCCATCTTTTCTGTTTCGCGACAATAGCGTTCGCTTTGTTCTGCGCTCTTTTCGTACATGTCGCGTATGTCTTTGATGCCTCGGTTTACGCGGTCAATGGAGTCAAGCTGGCTTGAAATGCTTTTGAGCTGTATTTCATATATAGTGTTTAACCCCTGGATGTTACGATTCAAATCGGCCATTTGTTCAACGTATCCGGTAGAAGAACGGTTAATGTCGGCACTGTTTTCAGTGATGGCGCGATAACTTTGCAGCAGTGTTTCACTGACCGTATTAAGGGCTTGAGTACTGTCATGGAGCCTTTGTAAGTCGGCGGTTATCGATGCCAGTTGGTCTACATAGGCTACGGTTGCGTCGGCGACACCTCCAGGAGTTGAAGCGGAAGCTGGCTCCGCGAGGTTCGATGATCCAACGGTTCCGGAACCAATGACAACTACACCGCCAGCCACATGGTTGTTTGGTTGAGATGATGCCTCCTCGTTAAGGGCCTCCGATTCAGTGTCGTCGGCAATTTCTTCCGGATCAAGACCATTCTCGGTAATTTCTGCATCTTTCAGCTGGGGGTATACACGTTCCCAGTCATATTCCTTTGGAGGACGGTCAAAGGCTGTCAGAATAAACATAAGAACCTCGGTACCCATGCCGATGGACAGAAGAACGTTGCCGCCGGGCAGATGCAGGATTTTGAAAAGGGCACCCCATATAACGATAGCTGCACCTATGGAGTAGGCGAAATTAAAAAAACGTTGCCCTATGTGTGAGGAAATCCAGTTTGTCTTTTTATCCTTGATTGCTTTTTCGGAGCTCATTTTATTGGTCTTTATTTAAAAACAGTTTATCGGGGATAGCTTATAAGAAATTGGTTAAAACTATTGGTTTGAGAGTAAGCAGGTGCTATTTGCCAGATTTGGTGCCTTTGGCGAAACCTATCTGCGACCGTACATTACGGAAACCTATATATGAACGTTGCTCGTTTTGATATTCCCACATTCTTAAGTCAGATCGGACATTATGTGCGACGTCTTTCCATGAGCCACCACGAACAATTTTACGTTTCATCTTGTATGGATCTTCCTGTGCAGCATCGTAACGGTATTGGGGATTGATGTCGTTTTGAAGTTTACCTACGCTTTCGGTAAAAGCCGTCGATGTCCATTCGCTTACATTACCGGCCATGTCGTAGAGCCCGAAGTCGTTGGGTGCGTATGTGCCTACACGGGAAGTGATAATGTGTCCGTCCTTGACATAATTGCCCTCTTGTGGCTTGAAGTTGGCGTAGAAGCATCCCTTGTCGTCGCTCATGGTCAAATCTCCGTCCCAAGGATACATATTTTCGTTTATGCCTGCGCGTGCTGCATATTCCCATTCGGCCTCGGTGGGCAGTCGGTAAGGTTCAATATATATACCATCTTTGCCAAGGGCACGACGCAAAAAGTCTGTACGCCAGTTAGAGAAAGCGTTTGCCTGTTCCCAACTTACTCCAACGACGGGATAGTCCGAATAGCCGCCATGAGAGAAATACATTCGCACATAGGGCTCGTTATATGAGTTTTCGAAATCGTTTATCCATGCTGTAGTGTCGGGATAGACGTTTACGATATATGTGTTAAGGAAATCATAATCGCCAGTGAGACCGCGTGTTATTGTTTCGCGGATGATTTCGCCTTCTTCGTTGATGTAAGCTGTATCTTTGCTTATCATGGGGACTTGTGTGGGAACAGGTCGGTCTGTGTTGTATTCGCGCAACTTGGGATCCAGACGGTTCTTACGTTTGGCCGCTTCGGTATGGTTATATACTTCATAACGATAGTTCAGTTGTGTGGGATCCAACTCCTTAACGCCGGTGATGGGGTTAATACGGTAAACGCTCTCAATAGCGCGCGCTTCGTCTTCATTCGGATTGCGCCAAGGTATAGCTTTGTTCCAATTAAGATGAGGTTTAATAGGATTGCCCTCGCGATCCTCTTCAATCTTGAAATCTTCGTTACCGCCAAAAGCCGGGTCGGCGAGACGTTCTCGAATAATGGAGTCACGTACCCAAAATACAAACTGTTTGTATTTGGCATTTGTGATCTCGGTTTCATCCATCCAGAAGGCATCAACTGAAATGCCACGTGCATCTGCATTAAGGTTCCAAGCGCTGTCTGCCACCTGTGGACCGACTTCCATAGATCCGCGGCTCACAAGCACCATGCCATAAGGTGTTGGCTCGGCCCACGAAGTGCCTCCAATGCCTGTAACTTCGCCGCCTGACGCACTGCGAGCACCCGAAGCGCAAGACACCGTGGTGTAAGAGGCCAATGCTGAGAGCATCACGGCACACAATGTTAGAAATATGTTGTTTCTTCTTTTCATATCGTTATTGTTGGATGTATGTACAAGGGGTTTATATGGTTGTTTAGTCTATTGACAGACTACATTATTCTGATTGCTTTATGTCGGTTGCGGTTCTTATCGCCCAAATCCAATTTAAGACTGTACCCGGCAAATAATTCATGTGTTCCTGCCGACGAACGTCCTAATATGCTTGTAGGATATTCATAGCAATATCCAAGATAGAAATTTTTGAATTCAGCTCCTATAATCACCATAACGGCATCATTAAGGCGATAACCAAGGCCGCATTGTAAAAATTTGTTATAACGTATCCTTCCTGTTATTTCGCCTGTCGTAAATGTAAAATCGCTTTTTACCAAAACAGACGGTAACACTTCAAATAACGTGTTTTTAATCGGAATATTGCACCCGGCCATGAAATAAAGTGTGCGTCCTACGTTGAATTCATAATCACGATTTGACGAGGCGTCACCCGTTTCTGTATTAAGCTTTACGGAGGGTGATGTCAGATGGGTTGCCGATATGCCTGTCCAAAATCGTTTATGAGTGTACCATATTCCGGCGCCTATGTCAAAAGCTGTGCCGTGTAAGTCTTGGGTGGGAATGGCGTCATCCGTACCCTGGTGATAATTATCATCGTCCGGCAAAACTACTTCACTACCCTTAAACGACTGGTCATAAAAACCGATATTTATAGCGGCAGTGAACTCGCCTCCCCATTTTTTGAATTTATATCCGGCTTGGGCATTTAGGCTGAGAGTGCGATAAAGCCCTATGCTTTCTTGAAACAATACCAAACCGGCACCAACTCTTTTGTTAAGAACCTTGAAAGGGGAATCAGCTGTAATAAGAAACGATTTGGGAGCATTGGTAATGCCTAACCACTGTAAGCGCGCGCCTCCGCGTATCTTTATATTATCAGTTTGACCTACTGCAGCCGGATTATAATAAGTCGGTGCCTCGTAATACTGTGCGAACTGTGCGTCAGTCTGAGCATGTCCGACTTGAAAGAGTCCGCTAATCATTATAATTAGCGTAGAAAGGTATCTGACACAATTATGATTGGTGCAAATTGATTCCATCATTAAATTAAACGAAGCTTCTTTTTTTTTATTGTCTGCAAAATTACACCAACTCAAACACAGCCTCGATGCGCGTTTCCGAGTTCATCAACTCGATTTCCGGCAAAATTCTTGTGAATTTGACGAATTTTCACGTAATTAGCGATGAGGTAGTGCTTGTTTTACAGTGACAGTGCTTAGTAGTTTTGTTGTCGTTCATTATATTGTTACGTTTGAATAGTTTCTTATTTTTTTAAGTATGACTTCATTTCAATTTAAGCGGACGGTATCATTTTTAGTCTAATATCTCTGTTCTCAGGTTGAGTTTTAGGGAAGTTGTGTGTATAATAAATACATGACGAATAAAAATGAAATAGAACAGGTCTTCAAAGATCATTATGTGCGGATGTATAGATATGCGTTCCTTCTTCTCCATGATGATGAATTAGCGCGTGACATTGTACATGATGTATTTGTTTCCTTACTGGAAGGTAGATTTCAAAAATCTATAACGGAGGCTTATCTTCTGAAGGCCGTAAAAAATCGTTCCATTAATCATATTCGTGATTGCAATATCCATCATAAAATTGTAAATGCTTTTTTTATAAACTCATCAGAATATGAATTGGAAAACTGACCTAACGAAGAAACAATTGTTCAGATAGAAGAAATTGTCAAAAACGAAGTGCCACCTTTGGCGCGACATGTCATGGAAATGCGTTTTTCAAAAAATATGAAATTTGCGGAAATTGCGAAGAAACTGAATATAAGCGAGACTGCAGTGTATCGTCATCTCCGTAAAGCTCTGATAACCATCCGTAAAAAACTCAACCAAAATGGATAAATATGAGATTGTGCTTGATATAATCGAGCGTCCCGAGAATTATAGTGCATCGCAACTTAAAGAAATCTTTTCGGATTATGAAACCCGACAAATTTACAATTTGCTTTGTGAAGTTGATGCCTCGATGAAAGAAAATAAGGAGATAGACATTGAAACTGAGTGGAAAATATTCAGAGCGAACCAACCTGCTCGTTCCCGGCATTTATTTAAATGGTTCAGTAGTCGCGTAGCATCAATCGTCATAGCGTTAGTTTTTTCCATATTAGCGGTAGTGGCCGGTTTAGTGGTTACTAATATTTTAATTGACAGCGTAACTAAAAAAACTGAAGACGCGCATTTACATCAAGAAGACCTTGGGGATAATTATCTCAAAGATTCAGTGATTGATAGTATGTATCATGTTGAGATTAAGGATAATCTAATTCTTTTTGAAGATGTCCCTCTTGAAGTGATAATGAAACAAATGGCGACAGCGTATAATGTAAATATTTTATTCAATAGCGAAACAACAGCTAAATTGCATCTCTATTATACGTTAGACCTGTCTTTACCTCTAAATGATATAGTGGAGCAGCTCAACACATTTGAGCAGATTAACATAAATTTTAGAAACAAGACTCTAATCGTTGAATAAAATGAGTTTAACCCAATCGTGTGAGGTAAAGCCATCCCTCTTTTTAGTTGTAGCATTCATACTGGCGTGTTTTCCGGCATTGGCTAGCAAATACTCATATGCATTTGATAATACCCCCATTTCACAGGCGGTTGTTAGAATCAGTAAAGAGGATCCCCATATTCATATTTCGTTTATTTATAGGGAGCTTGACGAGTATACGACATCTGCTAAAATAGATACAGATAATGCATATCAAGCTTTGCGTCAAATAATTGGCATGAACCCAGTATCTTTAGTTAATAAAGGAAATCATTATTATATAGAAGCACTTCAACGTGGAAAATATAATTATTATGGTAATGTGTTTGAATCGGGAAATGAGCCTGTTGTAGGAGCCTCGATCATGCTTCTTGCTCCGAAAGATTCATCTGTAATTACGTACGGTATAACAGATTCAAATGGATATTTTTCTATCCCTTGTGATAAGAAAAATGTAATTGCCAAGTTTTCTTGTATAGGATATAAAACAGTATTTATCGATAGACCACAATTTATGGTTGGCGCTGTAAATTTGGAGGCGGATCCCATTTATCTATCAACCCTTTCTGTTGAAGCAGATAATACTGTTTTATCTTCAAACAAAAATATTTATACCCCAACAACAAATCAAAAAAATGCTTCGCAGGACGCGTCTGATCTTTTACGTAGAATGGGCATTCCGCAACTTGTAATAAATCCCGGAGATAATACCGTTAAAGATTTATTCGGTAATTCTGTGACAATTTTTATCAATTATCATGAAGCTCAACCCGAGGAATTGATTGGCATGAAGATTACAGATGTCAGAAGAGTAGAATATATTGAATTTCCCGGTGACCCTCGATTTAAGGGGAAAGACCGCGTTATAAATTTCATAGTGCAGGAGTACAAATACGGAGGGTACACAAAGGCCTCGGAATCCTTCAAAACGTTTAACGGGATATATAATAATTCTGATGTTTTTAGTAGATTTACTTACAAAAAAATGACCTATAATATATATGGCGGCAGCCATAATCAAAGTTATCATCATTCAGGTGCTGATATTTCCTCCCACTATGTACTTGAGCATAATAATGAGCCTGTTACTATCAGCCGAAAAGAAATAATTGCGCAATCACAAGCACAGAAAGAAGATTACCCCCTTACATTCCAAGCTACATATAATTCACCTCGTTTTAGTGTTCGAAACAACTTATCTTTTACCCATTCTTCAATGCCCAAACACAATATTACAGGAAATTTGATTATTGATGAAAATTCACCTGACAATAATATCTTTAACCGAGATAATCTTATCAAAAATAATATGATATACTATCAAAGCAATTTGGGGGGATTAATCGGAACAACCGCGTCTTTCGATATAACTCCAAGTTTTGAGCATACTCATCGCAATAACTTCTCATTTTATAAGTCTTCGTATATGCATGAACCAATAAACAATATTATAACCGAAAATGCATATACCTGGGGGATACAGGCAACAGGAAGACTTATATTGAAACAAAAAAACCAACTTTCGGTCTTTCTTTCAGGAGGACAAAATATTTATAACCTGGTTTATCGCGGATCTACCAATTCAAATGACTCATATTACAATTCGTTTTTGATTGGTTCACTCCGTTATCGATATCAATCTAATAAATTTACGCTAACATCCTTTGTTGGGTTTGGATTTGATAATAACTCATTGAATAAAATTACCACACAGGATATTTTCCCTAATGTTGGAATTAATGCACGGCTTTCTTTAAACAAAAAAAGTCAAATTTCAGCTAATATATCATATCAAACTACCACTCCCGATATAAGCTTAAAGGCTAACGATATTATAAGAAATAATGAGTATATATATCTGACCGGAAATCCCAAATTAAAAAATTGGCGAAATCTAAATACAAATTTTTTGTATAACTGGGTTTATAGCAACTCATTTTCATTAGCCGCCTTTGCCGGATATGGCAGAGATTTTAATAGGGTGGCCACAATATATCGACCTTATGATGACGGCAAAGCTCTTATAAGAGACTTTGTAAATGATGGCTCCTTCATTCATTATTATTTGGGGCTTTCAGGTAACTATAAATTATTCAATAATAGGTTACAACTATACGCCAATCTAACTCAAAATGTATTCGAAACTACAGGGGATTATAAGAAGACGTTATATCCGTTCCGTATACAATTGCAGGTTGTATATTATTGGAAGTCATTTAATGTTTTGGCATCATGTGGAAACCCTCAATGCTCATTAACGGAAAATTCTAATTATATAATCCGAGGACGAAATTTTCACATGTTTTCTATTGGGTGGGGGAACGGAATTTGGGTTGTCAATTTGGCAGCAAGAAACATCTTTAATAGTGGATGGATTTCCGAAACATGGGAGACACAAGTGCCATTTTATTCAGAATATAAACAAGTCTTCAATCCATCAGTTCATCCGAACCTAAATCTGTCAATTACATACACAATCGGATACGGAAAGAAAATCCAACGAGGTAACGAAGTTGGAGGAAAGGAAAACGGCCCGTCAGCTATTGTAAGATAATTTTTTATTCTGTCAGTATAAAAATTTTAACTAACTATTGTTATTGAGTAAGGACAAGATAAAAGAACTTGTACCCGAGATGGAAAGGGTTTTAGACAAAGGCAATCTCTCAACGAAAATTTTTAACCGAGATGAAATACTCAAAAAAATTACTTCATTAGGGGTAATAACCAGGAAAAGAAAAGTCACCTGGCTGAGTAGCTTGTTATATATCGTAGTAATAATGAGGGGTACAAGTATTCATATATAATATCAAGTATTCATATATAAGATGTTTCAGCCTTTGTGCAGGCGGATTTGTCCGTTTTTATTTCTTAAATAAGGTTAAAATTTAAGGAAAAATGCAATTTTAGGGTTTAGAATTTTGGTTATAATGGAGGAAAGTTGTAATTTTGCACTCGCTTTTGGGAAGTAACC
>JAFLTY010000046.1 GCA_022509065.1 Muribaculaceae bacterium | reverse complement strand
TAGCACGCCACCCTCTCACGGTGGAAACCCGGGTTCGATTCCCGGATTCGCTACTTACCATTGAACTGACGGGCGTCGCTAACGACGCCCTATTTTAATGTCTATCGGCCAAGGATTTCTCTTATGGCGCGCGACTTGCGAAATCGACATAAAACCAAAAAATCAGGCAAACAGAGGATCGATTATCCGTTGTTGTGCTTTGACTGCGAGACAACGGTTCACGGCGAACTGCTGGAGTTGTCAGTCTATGACCTGCGGGGCAATGAGGTTTATCATGAATATTTTAAACCTCGTTCAAAAAAGTGGCCGACTGACATTCATCACATCACTCCCGAACAGGTTAAAGATTGTAAGCCGTTTAAAGCACATAGACGCGAAATACAAAAATTGCTGTCTTCCACGCATTTTTTGTTGGGATGCGCGCTGAACAACGATTTGCGAATACTGCAACGCCACGGGGTTTGTCTTTCTCAGCGCAATCATACCGTGCTTGATGTGCAGAGTTGGTATTGGTTGCTCGACGACCCGTCACAATGGAAAACACGACAGCAAACCGGCCTGGCCGCCATAGCCGAGCACTACGGTGTTGATTTTGGAAGCGGACATGCGCATTCAGCATCGGCCGATACTCGGGTCACTTTGGAGTGTTTCCGCAGGATGGTGGAAATTTTCGAAGAAAGGTATCCGGATAATGGAACTGACGCTCAGATGGTTTTGTCAGGACATGATAATCTTGAAGACACACAGGCGAGCCTTCAAAGACTGAATAAACGATATCAGCAGGCATACGAGCGAGCCATGCAACATCACGCCATGTATAATGCGGGAGGATATGTCAATGTCATCCAACGGGAGCAGGGCTACTCGATAAAATGCTCAAAAGGAATGCTCATAGCCACACCCAATGTGATTTTCAGTCACGAGGTGAACGATCGTGAAAAGGCAGAAAAAGAATTAAGAGAATATTTTGTGCACAAGCAACTTAAGGGGCTTACTGGCATTTTTTCGTTAGATTCAGCCGATTTCGATTATATAAAGGCTTATCGTAACGAAATCGATCAAAACAAATATCTCAAGGCATTAGCTGTCAAAGAAGAATCAGCCAAACACAGACAAGGTAAAGCATCGGAGAATCTGTTGCCTAAAAAGACCGCGACAGACCAAAAAAGAACCACATCGGCCACACGCTCACGCAAATCACGGCCGTCCAAAATGCGCGCCGCCACCCAAGCCATGCGCGTTGCCAAAAAGGAAGCCAAGAGGTAGAAGACCAATCCAGCGCCAATTTTGTATGTGGACTCGACAGAAAGACAGCGCTTTGGCCGATATTTGGCTATTCCAATTTTTTTTCTGAAATTTGCAATGATTATCGCCCATTTGCCAACGTGTGTGACTATGCCGGCAGATGGTTTGAGTTATGTAAGTATATAAACAACTACATATCAATATAATATGGAGCTTACAGCTCGTATGATAGCAGATATGCTTGGAGGTGTTGTCGATGGAGATGATAACGCTTGCGTGTCGACGTTTGCCAAAATAGAGGAGGGCGTACCCTTCGGCTTGTCTTTTTTGGCCAACCCAAAATATACCCATTATATCTACGATACCAAATCGTCCGTAGTAATCGTTGCGCGCGATTTTGTAGCGGAGCGCCCTGTTGCAGCCACTCTGATTCGTGTCGACAACCCCTATATGGCCGTCACCGAATTGATGAATCGCTTCAATGATATGACAGATAAGCACCCGGTCGGCATCGAGCAGCCGTGCCATGTAGGAGAGGGTTCTGTTGTTGAAGACAATGTATACGTCGGCGCATTTGCATACATCGGCAAAAACGTCCGATTGGGAAAAGGGGTAAAAATTTATCCCCAGACATATATCGGCGACAATTCGGTTATTGACGACAATACTGTGATATATGCGGGTGTGAAGATCTATCACGATACTGTTGTAGGAAAAGGCTGTATAGTGCATTCGGGTTGCGTGATAGGTGCCGATGGATTTGGTTTTGCCCCGCTTCCCGACGGGTCGTATCGCAAGATACCTCAGACCGGTAATGTAATTATCGGCGATGACGTTGAGATAGGCGCCAACACTACCATCGACCGGGCTACAATGGGTTCGACAGTGATATCTTCAGGTACGAAACTGGACAACCTTATCCAGATAGCCCATAATGTCAATGTGGGTTCCAATACCGTCATGGCCGCCCAGGTCGGTGTTGCCGGATCGGCGCACATAGGAGACAATTGTGTGTTTGCCGGTCAGGTAGGAGTTGCCGGTCACATAAAAGTGGGCAATCGTGTGACGGTGGGCGCGCAGTCGGGAGTCCCCAATAATGTGGACGATGGCAGTACGCTGATGGGTTATCCGGCGCTTCCCGGAAACTCTTTCGCTCGGCAGGCAGCTTTGCTGAGACGTCTGCCCGACCTTTTTGAACGTGTTAACAAAATAGAAAAAAAACAAGATAAATAAATATATCGCGTCGCATTATTATACTAATGAAACAACTTACTCTTAAAGAATCGTTTACAGTAGAAGGCGAAGGCCTTCATACCGGTCTTCATATCAAAGCTACTGTATGTCCTGCGCCGGACGGTCACGGGTATAAATTTGAACGCGTAGATCTGCCAGACAGCCCGGTTATTGACGCTGTGGCAGAAAATATTGTGGATACAAGCCGCAGTACCATTCTGGGTAAAGGCGATGTGACCATTGGAACGATAGAACATTGTCTTGCCGCCCTGTATGCAGCCGGCGTTGATAACGTACTGATAAAGCTGGATGGACCCGAGATGCCAATTCTTGACGGCAGTTCGCGGTTCTATGCCGACAAGATAGACGAAATCGGACTTGAGGAACAAAAGACCGAAAAAAAATATCTTATAATAAAAAATAAGATTGAAGTTACCGACGAGGAAACCGGATCAAAAATAATAGTGCTTCCGGATGACGAATTCACTATCGACGTAAAAGTCAATTATGACAGTCCGGTACTGCATCATCAGTATGCTACACTCGAGCATATCGGTGATTTCAATAAAGAGATAGCAGGCGCCCGTACTTTCGTTTTTGTACGCGAGATAGAATCTTTGCTCCAGGCCAATCTGATTAAGGGCGGTCATCTGGAAAACGCTATCGTAATATACGACAGCCCGATGAGCCAGGAACAGCTTGACCGTTTGGCCGATTTGATGCAAGTGCCTCACAAGCATGTCAGTGAGTATGGTTTTATCAACGAAACCCCCTTGACCAGCGAAAACGAACCTGCACGACACAAACTGCTTGATGTGATAGGCGACATCGCTCTTATTGGCGCGCCTCTGAAAGGTCGTGTCATAGCGACACGTCCCGGTCACGCCATCAACGCCAAACTGACCAAACTGCTTCGCCGTGACGTTAAACGCATGGAGGTGATATCTCCCATTTACAATCCGAACATCGAGCCCATAATGGATAACAACGCCATACGTCGCGCGTTGCCGCATCGTTATCCGTTCTTGCTCATCGATAAGATTATAGACAAAGGCGAACAATATATAGTAGGTGTAAAAAACGTCACCACCAACGAGCCGTTCTTCACCGGACACTTCCCGCAGGAACCCGTCATGCCGGGTGTCCTTTTGGTTGAAGCCATGGCGCAGACCGGCGGCCTGCTGGTACTAAGCACGGTAGATGATCCGGAACGTTATTCGACATACTTCATGAAGATTGACAATGTAAAGTTCCGTCAGAAAGTAGTGCCGGGTGACACTCTTATATTTCATGTATCGTTCATGACAGAGTTGCGCCGCGGTTGCGCTATGATGAAAGGACTGGCTTTCGTAGGCGAGAAGCTTGTTTGCGAATGCGAGTTTATGGCGCAGATAGTCAAAAACAAATAAACAATGCAAGTATCACCATTTGTACATATCAGCCCTGACGCGCAAATAGGCAAAGATGCCGTTATAGGCCCTTTTGTAACCATCGATAAGAACGTCATTATCGGTGACGGTTGCAAAATAGGGTCGAATGTTACCATCCTTGAAGGCGCCAGAATAGGCAACAATGTCACCATATTTCCCGGCGCTATAATAAGCGCTATTCCTCAGGATCTTAAATTTAAAGGCGAAGAAACCACAGCAATTATCGGAGACAATACCGTTATTCGGGAATGCGTTACCATAAACCGCGGCACAGCGTCGAAAGGCACCACGTCAGTCGGTAAAAACTGTCTTATAATGGCATATTGTCACATAGCCCACGACTGTATTGTCCACGATAACGTAATCATGTCCAACGTGGTACAACTCGCCGGCGAAGTAGAAGTGGACGACTTTGCAATTATCGGAGGAGGTGCTTTGATTCATCAGTTCTGTCATCTCGGATCGCATATCATGATTCAAGGAGGAGCGTTGATAAACAAAGACGTGCCTCCGTTCGTCAAAGGAGCTCGCGAACCGCTTTGTTATACGGGAGTGAACACGATCGGACTAAGAAGACGTGGATTTTCTAACGAAAAGATTCGCGAAATTCAGGATATATACCGTTACCTGTATCTTTCGGGTATGAACGTCAGTGACGCCGTCCATACCATTAGAGAAAAAGTGCCTCAGACTGTCGAACGAGACATGATACTTGATTTTGTGTCCAACAGTCAGCGAGGCATAATAAAAGGTTACGTTTGAAAAACCGCAAAATGGGACTTCCGTCGCATGCCGACTGCGAGAGCGGCATGAGGAAAGTCCGGGCAACACAGAGCGCCGTACCGGGTAACGCCCGGCAAGACTAAACGTATAATAGTCTTAGAGTAGTGTGACAGAAAATAACCGCCTCTTTACAGAGGTAAGGGTGAAAAGGTGGAGTAAGAGACCACCGGATGATGTGGCAACACGTCATGCCGCACACCTTGCGGGTTGCAAGGTCAAGTAAACCGACGTTTGAGGGTGGCTCGCCCGATGCATACGCTACGTCGGAGGGTAGACTGCTTCAGCCTGTGGGAAACTGCAGGCGTAGATAAATGACGGAACGTGTCGTTTCGGCGATATGACATAACCCGGCTTATGTCCCTTTGCGGCTTTTTATATAATACCACCCCTGGATTGATTTCTTGACAATACAACGAATACCATTATGCCACAGCCCCAAAACAATCAGACAGATTATCCCGGACAATGGGAAACCGCAATAGCCGATGGAGAATCGGGTAAGGTGGTTTTTGTGACCGGGCGTCGCGACGTGGACAAATTCCGAAACAACAAACGGTACTCAATCCGCATTACGGTGGATATCAAATATAAAGATACACCTTCCGGATTGCCCGATAATGAAGACGCTCTCATGCTCATGGAAGTGACAGATCGTCTGGTTGATGTGTTCCATAAAGATCCGGTGGCTGTATTGACAGGTATATATACTGGCGACGGCCAACGAACATTGGTTTTCTATACGGCGAGTACTCATATTTTCCAGCGCAAATTCAACGAAGCTCTCGAAGATTTACCCGTTTTACCCATTAGTATAGCAGCGGAAAACGACCCGGAATGGGAGGAATATGCAGAGATGCTTTTAGTTTAAAATTTAGTTTAAAACGATATTTGGTGGAGTGGGGGAATTTTGTTACTTTTGGGCATTAATTAGTCGGACAGACTTTTTATGCCATGAAACTGATTGTTTTTCCAGAAAATACTTGTCGACGCCTGGCTTTTTATCTCGCAGCCGAAGAGTGGGTTGCGAAGACACTGCCTGCCGCCGACTATTTTTTTACGTGGAAAGTCCGACCGACGGTTATTATCGGACGTAATCAGGATATTTGGAGTGAAGTGAATCTGGCGTATTGTCGTGACAACGCGATTGACGTGTGTCGTCGACGCAGCGGCGGCGGTTGTGTATATGCAGATGACCGAAACATAATGATAAGTTATATATCGCCTGATACTGATGTTTCAACGGTTTTTCAGAGATACACCGGCATGGTGTCCTCTCAGCTTCGAAAAATGGGTTTTGACGCTACCCCATCGGGTCGCAATGACATCCTTATCGATGGCAGAAAGATTTCGGGAAGTGCTTTTTACCTCTTGTCCGATAGAAGCATTGTACACTCCACAATGTTATACCAGACAGATTTGACTAATATGCTCAATGCCATAACTCCTTCTCGAGCAAAACTCGAGTCGAAAAAGGTCAAATCAGTTCAGTCACGCATTGTTACGGCAAGTGAAATCAGGCCTTCGCTCGGGTTCGAACAATTTCACTCGGGACTCGTGAATGGACTTGCCGATAGCCGCTATTATCTTAATGCCAATGATATAAAAGAGATAACTAAAATCGAAAAAAAATATTACGACTCCGACTGGTTGCTTTATGGCGAGACTGGTCGCCGACAAAATTCACAGTTGCATCGTATAGATCGCATAGGCACTGTTTCAATACGTCCTGTGGTCAACGAGGCTGGTGAAATCCTGGATATATCGATAGTGGGAGATTGCTTCGTGATTGGCGATATGAATGAGGTCTACCGTCTACTTCAAGGCTGTCGCTTGGATGCATCCTCGCTGACTCTGCGCATGGCGGATATCGATATGGGAAATTACATTTCAAACATGACAAATAACACATTTATAGAATTACTGACTCAATCATAATCATATCATGGAAACATCAGTCAAGAAAACCTGTCTTAACGAGCGACACCGGGCTCTCGATGCCACAATGGTCGAGTTCGGTGGCTTTGATATGCCGATAGAATATAAAGATGGTGGCATAGTTGCGGAGCATAACGCCGTCCGCAAGGCTGTCGGAGTGTTTGACGTGTCTCACATGGGCGAAGTCCTTGTGACCGGCGACGAAGCTTTATATTTTGTGAACCACATTTTCACCAACGATGTCCGAACCATTCAGGATGGTGGCATACTTTATGGCATGATGCTGAACGAACGTGGTGGAGTAGTCGACGATTTGTTGGTGTATCGTTGCGAAGAAAATAAATATTTTCTGGTAATCAATGCGGCCAACATTGATAAGGATATAGCCTGGATTCGCAAATGCGCCGGTGAATTCAACGTGAAAATCGAAAATCTGAGCGATAAATACGGCGAATTGGCCATACAAGGTCCTGATGCCGAAGCAACAATAAAGAAAGTACTTGATATCGATGGTTCAGCTTTAGGATTCTATACATTCAAAATGTTTGAATACGAGGGAGAAACCATCATCTTAAGCCGCACAGGTTATACCGGCGAAGACGGTTTCGAGATATACTCTTCGCCTGAACTGACAGTCAAACTGTGGGATAAACTTATTTCGGCCGGTGTGCAGCCGTGCGGGCTTGGTTGTCGCGATACGCTGCGTTTCGAAGCCGGCTTGCCGCTTTATGGAGATGAACTCGGAGATGACATCACACCGGTAGAAGCAGCTCTCTCAATGTTCTGTAAACTTGACAAAGAGAACTTCGTAGGGAAAGATATTGTTGCCGACCAAAAAGCGAACGGCGCTCCGCGTAAACTCGTCGGATTGGAGATAAATGCCCCTGCTATCGCACGTCATGGCTATGAAGTGCTTGACGCCGATAACAATGTGATTGGTCATATTACCACCGGTTACCGCTCAATCACTCTCGATAAGAATATAGCGATGGCACTTGTGGACAGCCGATATTCTAAACTGGGAACCGAGGTGCAGGTGCGCGTCAGAAAAAAAGTTTTCCCGGCCGTCGTGGTCAAGAAACGTTTTTATACCCCGAACTATAAAAAATAAAATTTATTAACCCTATATAGCAGTTAAAATTATGATTAAATATTTGCCGTCGCACGAATATGTGCGCGTAGTTGAGGATAACAAAGCATACATCGGCATTACGCCTTTTGCAGCCAAACAACTTGGCAACGTCGTTTATGTGGACGCACCCGACGAAGGTGAAGAACTTACCAAGGGTGAGGAATTCGGAGCCATCGAGAGCGTTAAGGCCGCATCCGACTTGTATTCGCCTGTCAGCGGAATGGTGATTGAAGTTAACGAAGATGTGATAGACAATCCCAAACTGGTCAGCGACGATCCCATTGCCAACTGGATTATAAAAGTTCATCTGCACGACGTATCCGAACTGGATGATCTTCTCGATCAGGCAGCCTATGATAAGCTTTGTGCCGAAGAAACACATTGATTTTAATTAACGTAAAAAAATAGCTTTGATGTATCAGCACCGTTATTTTCCTCATACGGGCGAAGACATTACGGCCATGCTTGAACGCATTGGCGCAAAGTCTGCCGATGAGATGTTTGCCGACATACCCGCACATTTGCGTTTATCCTCAAATGGATATGATTTGCCGGAGGAGATGAGCGAACCCGAAGTGAGGGATTATTTCGAAGGACTTAGAGACCAAAACAAGTCTTTGGTGTGTTTTGCGGGGGGCGGTTTTTACGACCATTACTCGCCTGCTGTAATACCTTACCTTACGTCACGAAGTGAGTTTCTCACCGCGTATACACCTTATCAGCCCGAGATATCTCAGGGTACTCTTCAGTATATCTTTGAGTATCAATCAATGATGGCTGAATTGACGGGTCTTGACGTGACAAACGCGTCACTTTATGACGGTGCCACAGCGACAGCCGAAGCAGTGTTGATGTGTGTTGCTGCATCACGCAAAAAAAATCGCGTACTGGTATCATCGACAATGGCGCCTGCTGTGCTTGAGGTGGTAAAGACATACGCCCGTTATCATAAGATTGATATTGATTTGATAGCTGAAAAGGACGGTGTCACCGATTTCGAAGATCTTAAACGTTTGCTTGCCAAAGGAGATGTCGCCGGAGTGATTGTTTCAGCGATCAATTATTATGGCATCGTAGAAGATTACACCGGATGGAGTGAGGTAATCAAAGAATCAAAAGCACTTTTCGCTATAAATACCCACGCTATCGCTTTAGGAGTATTGCGCTCACCGGCAGAGTGGGGAGCCGACATAGCCGTTGGTGAAGCTCAGTCGCTTGGATTCCCGCTCAATTACGGTGGACCCGGCTTGGGATATATGTGCGTTACAAAAGCACTGATGAGAAAAATGCCCGGAAGGATAGTCGGTGCTACAACCGATGAGAAAGGCCAGCGCGTGTTTGTCCTTACCTTGCAGGCTCGTGAACAACACATCCGACGTGAAAAAGCCACCTCGAATATTTGCTCCAATCAAGGTATAATGACATTGTATGCAGCCATTTATCTCGCGTTGATGGGAGCCGAGGGACTGAAAAGGGTGAACGTCCAGTCGTCGGATGCTGCCCACTATGCCGCTTCTCAAATCGAAAATCTGACAAAAGCAAAGTTGCTTTTCCCCGATAAACCATACCTAAATGAGTTTGTCTTGCACACTCCTCATGTAGACGCTATAATTGCGAAAGGGGTGCATGAAGGCGTCTTGGCCGGCATTAAAATAGGTGATGATCGTCTTTTGCTTGCATTTACCGAACTGCGTACAAAAGCACAGATAGATAAGTTGGTTCAAATTATTAAATCCGCTGAAAATGAATAATAAATTATACGACAAACTTATTTTTGAATATTCTTGTCCCGGAAGAATAGGTGTAAAACTTCCGAAGAACGAGTTTTCAGCGTACACCAGTCCCCTCCCTGCGCATCTCGGTCGTAAAGACAATCCTGAATTGCCATGTGTGGACGAACCTACTGTTGTCCGTCATTATACCAATATGTCCACCAATAATTTTGGCGTTGATACCGGCTTTTATCCTCTTGGGTCATGCACTATGAAATATAACCCCAAAATCAACGAGGAAATTGCGGCTGATGCCGTCATCGCAAAATTACATCCCGCGCAGCCTTTCTCAACAGTACAAGGAGCGTTGAAAGCTTATTATACCCTTCAATCCATGCTGAGTGAAATCGGAGGTATGGCCGAGTTTACCCTGAATCCGTTTGCAGGAGCCCATGGCGAACTTACGGGTCTTATGGTTATCCACGCTTATCACGACTATAATGGCGATTATAAGCGCGACAAAGTGATTGTCCCCGATTCGGCACACGGCACTAATCCTGCAAGCGCCGCTGTATGCGGTTATAAGGTTGTCGAGGTTAAGAGTCTGTCAGACGGTACGGTGGATGTGGAGGATCTCGAGACTAAATTGGATGACACGGTGGCTGCCATTATGATGACCAACCCCAACACCGTCGGTATGTTTGAAAAAAACATCCCACGCATTGCTGAACTCGTTCATGGGGTGGGAGCTCTGATGTATTATGACGGTGCGAATCTTAATCCCTTGTTAGGTATCGCTCGTCCCGGCGATATGGGTTTCGATGTGATGCATATCAATCTTCACAAGACATTCTCCACACCTCATGGCGGAGGAGGACCCGGTTCGGGACCGGTAGGCGTGCGTAAAGGCCTCGAACAATTTTTGCCCAATCCGCGTGTCGTCAAATCAGATGATGACAGTTATCAAGTTGTCTGCGACGGTAAAGAATCTCTTGGTAGAATATCAGCATGGTTAGGTAACTTTACGGTTGAACTGCGAGCACTTGCATATATTCTCTCTCTCGGTGCTGATGGCTTGGCTCAGGTTGGTAAACTGGCTACTCTTAATGCCAATTATATTAAGGCATCGCTTGATGACCTCTATAAACTGCCCATACAGGGCTATTGCAAACATGAGTTTGTGTTTGACGGTCTGAAAGATAAATCTACCGGTGTTACCACCCTTAATATTGCAAAGCGTTTGCTGGATTTCGGATTTCATGCTCCAACCATTTACTTCCCTCTGCTTTTCCACGAATCACTTATGATAGAGCCTACCGAAACTGAAAACAGGACAACACTCGATGAATTCATCAAGGTGATGCGACAAATTGCAAATGAAGCTATATCAGACCCTGATAAGGTTAAGAAAGCTCCCTGGCATACCCCTGTAGTGCATCCTGACGACACGCAGGCGGCTTTGGAGCCCAAAGTCACTTGGAAACAACTCTCTGACAACTGAACCTCATAAGCGCTATGGAAAATGTCGATTTGATAGTCATCGGAGTAGGCCCCGGCGGTTATGAGGTGGCCGCTCATCAGGCAGCCGCCGGAAAGGCCGTGGTTATAATAGAAAAAGATTTGGTAGGCGGAACTTGTCTGAATCGCGGTTGCATACCTACAAAATGTCTTTGTGCGGGTGCTTCATTGATAGAGCGGATACATAACGCCAATGATTTTGGGGTGACAGTCGAGAATGTGAACATTTCATATAAAACGGCATATGAAAGAAGCCGTCAAGTCGTTGATAACTTGCGTGCGGGTATTGATATGTCCCTCGCCAAATGTCGCGTCGTGCATGGAGAAGCTTGCATTCAACCAGATAAAACGGTGCGTGTGGGCGATCAGGTTTTCAAAGCCCCTATGAATATCATTGCCACCGGCTCGGCTCCTGTCAAACTTAATATTCCGGGCGCCGACCTGGCTATGACCAGCGATGATTTCCTTCTTCTTGAAAAACTACCGGAAAGCCTTGTCATAATAGGTGGTGGAGTTATAGGACTCGAATTTGCATTTGTTGCAAATGCTTACGGAGTAGACGTGACTGTCGTGGAGTATTGTAAAGAGATTCTTCCTCCTTTCGATGCAGAAGTAGCCAAACGTCTACGCCTCCTTATGACTGAAAAAGGGGTTAAATTCATAACCTCAGCTTCAGCAACCGCCATCGATAAAAGTGATGAAGATACCCTGACAGTGCATTACACTGATAAGAAAGGAGACGGGGTTATTCATACTCGTTCGGTATTGATGGCCGTGGGTCGAAAGGCTGTTCTGCCGCACGGTGCGGAATCCGCAGGCATCGAACTCACCCCAAAAGGATTTATCATGACAAATGATGACTTCCAGACAAGCGTTCCGGAATTCTTCGCTGTCGGCGACTGCAACGGAAAGTTTATGCTGGCGCACGTGGCCACGGCGCAGTCAATGGCAGTTATCGGACAGGATATCAATCTTAATGTCGTGCCTTCGGCCGTTTTTACACACCCCGAACTCGCCGGTGTAGGTTTAACTACGCAACAGTGTAAAGATTTGAATATTCCCTTCGAAACTAAGAAATCGTTATATCGCGCAAACGGCAAAGCTACCGCCGATGGATGTACCGATGGGTTTGTAAAACTCTTGATAAATCCCACCGATAACTCTATCTTGGGCTGCCACATCATGGGTGAGCATGCTTCGGACATCATACAACAGGTTGCAATTGCCATGGCTAACAATCTTACCGTGCAGCAGCTGTGCGTGCGTACTGTTTTTGGACATCCGACGCTTAGCGAGGTGCTGAAGAATACTTGCTGTTGATATAGAGCGAATTAATTGGCCTCTTATAGTGCAAATTATCCGCTTTTAATCAAAAGATGAAGCGTGCGTTACTGTTAAAATTAATTAAAATCGCTTATTTTAATAAAAAACGGGGATAAGATATTTG
>JAFLTY010000045.1 GCA_022509065.1 Muribaculaceae bacterium | reverse complement strand
CTCAACTCGGCCTTATGCCTGTGGACTACCCCCGACCCGTTGGCTCAGAAGTTCGCCAACACCAACCCTCTGGCCTACTGCGCTGCCAACCCAATAAAATTCATCGACCCGAACGGATGTGCCAATTTTTATACATATTTGAAAGACGAAATTGTATATGTTGGTTCAGATGGAGAAAATGATGGAAGGTTCTTTCTTGTTAACAAATCTTTGGGGAAGAAAATAAGTAAGTTAACAAAAAAGGGTAAATTCTATCAAGGAGAGATTGAAAATAACAAAAAAATGGTAGAGATAACGAATATAACCGAAGTAGAGCAGATTCAACAACTGGTTATAGATGGTAACTCAGATGGATATGAACGAGGTATGTATAAAGATGAAAACGGTGTTGCATTTGTTTCTGATAAAGGTGGCGAAGTAGTTAGTACCGATGAAAAAGGTTCATCCCATTCTGTTAATCCGTTTATTGTTAATGGTCATCACCCTAAGACAAATCCGTATCACTCACTTTATTATATGCATGTTCATTCTATTAATTCAGCTCATAAAGATTTTGGAAAATCAAATCCAACAAATACAGATAAGAAAACAGATAAAGACATGCGAGACCTAGGGTATACAGGAACAACTTTTTTAGTAGGAGGTAAAGATAGAAAAATTAATTTTTATTACAAGAACAAAAGTGTTTTAAAAGTTGGATTAGATCAATTTATCAACTTCATCAAAAAAATTAGAAAATAGAATGAAAATCTTTAGATTCGTTATTGTATCATTTGTTATTTTCCATGTTGGTCCGGATATAACCGCGAAGCAGATTAGAATTATTGAAGATAAGGTTAGTGATCTAAATTCTTTAATTAATAACAAAAATTATGATTTGTCAGAAGGAATAAAATTCACAGATTCATATTCTGAAAAAAAAATTAAACACTTTCAGGATATTCACTCAGGTGATATGACAAATATCTGTTTATCAATCTTTATTGAATGGTGTAATAAATTTGTTAAAGAAAAGAGAGACTATGTCATTTTTAGAACTCCTTTTAATGTGAAGGTAGATCGAGACGAGGACTTTTGGAAACCTATTGAGGGTAACTTTAATACCTTCAAATTCCATGGGTCTGAACTTTCATTTGACCCTTTTTATATGGAGATTCCCGTAAATGGTTTTTTGACAGATAAAAAAGTAATTATTTCAATAAGTGAACGTTATGGAGATGATTTTTATCTTGTAGATTTATCGGCAGTAATTCCTCATGAAAATAATTATTTCTATCTTCAAAAGACTTACATGTTCGTAAGAACGATAGATTTTGATATGTTCAAAACAAAAAATATACAAAAAATCTGCGAGATATGGGGGCAAGAGATTATAGATCATCCAGAAGTGTATATTTGTGATGATGGGACTGTAGCAAGAAGACTTTCATTTTATTTTGATTGGCAGTTTTTCTTGGGTGGAGATAACTTTATTAAACAAATTCATATTGATTCAGAGACTGAAACTATATATAGTTTATTTTTTAATCAATCTAAATAACAATTTAATTTAAAAATTTCAATAAGTTCATAAAACCATAATTGTAGACAACGTGGAGATAGTTACTGATTGGGGTGGTTTTGTGGAGCACTACACGGGGGATTATCCCTCTGGGACTTCTTATGAACTGCCAAATTCAGATCTCGCCACCGATATTGACGCCAAGGCAGATCAACTGCACATCGGCAACCGATGGATAGGTCACAAGGGGCTTGACATATATGACAACACCGCGCGAATGCACGACCCGCTCTTAGCACGGTTTCTCACCGTCGACCCGCTCTTTACCAATTATCCCGGACAATCCCCTTGTAGCCACTGCGCTGCCAAGTAAATCTGGACTTCGAGATCCTATTTCTGGAGTTTTTTGCACTTCGATTCGGATTCAAAGCAATAAAACTATGATTTTATGCAATCAGCGAAGTTAGATTAACTCAGAAAAAGAATTACCAATATTCGAATTTGATAAAAAATTGATTGGATAAAAAACTTTTATGATAATTAAGTCAGCACATAAAAGCTAAACTTCTATGCCTGTAGACATCGATTAAACCCTTTTATCACATGAAAAAACCTACCGGGAGTACCATCGGTAGAAACACATCTAAATTTGCAGACTCGCATCGGGAAATGAGTCTTAAACCAACGATTAGGTTCGTAGGCTTGCATCTTGGAAAGGCTACAAACATACGAACTAAATCAGACAAAGCGAATGACGGGATGCCCATCCTTCGGTTGAGTTGCGGACGTCGAGGGTAACCATGCCGGTGAGCGTAGGATCTGTCTGGCGCATCTTCGCAACTATATCGCTAATTGATGAAATACCTGTGCAACTGGTGCGCAGACAGGTAATGCCGCGTTGAATAACTGTAACGAAGATAAGGTCAAGAGGAGAAATTTTTGCCATAGTTGTTGTGTATTAAAATGTTTATTTGTTTGACGATGCAAAGGTACTGACGGGTATGGGCAATATTATTTCACATATTATTTAAAAAGATTTAATTTCACATTGAGTTTTTTGCAAAAAACGTATCTTTGTAAACAAAGATTAATAGACCAAACAGGCATAAAAAGGTAGAAATGTCACAACTCGAAATCAATGAAGTGTTCAACGCCTCACGTGTGCTTAAGGATGTTGCCCGACATACATCGCTGATACCATCGTCGAAAATTAACCCGGATGTTGATGTGTGGCTCAAAGCTGAGAATCTTCAGCTCACCGGTTCTTTCAAACTTCGAGGTGCTTACTATAAAATATCGCAACTTACCGACGAAGAAAAGAAGCGTGGGGTCATAGCCTGCTCGGCGGGCAATCACGCGCAGGGAGTTGCCCTAGGTGCGACTCGCAACGGCATAAAAAGCCTTATTTGTCTTCCTGCCGGCGCTCCGATAAGTAAAGTCGAGGCAACAAAAAACTATGGAGCCGAAGTATGTCTTGTACCGGGCGTGTACGATGACGCATACGCTAAAGCGTTGGAGTTACGCGACAAACACGGTTATACCTTCGTACATCCTTTCGACGACCCGAAGGTTATAGCGGGGCAAGGAACTATTGGCCTTGAAATACTGGAAGATATGCCCGATGTCGAGGCTGTCGTTGTTCCTATAGGCGGAGGAGGTCTTATCGCCGGTATTGCCTTTACTTTAAAGACATTGCGACCCCACATCAAAATTTACGGTGTTCAATCGGTCGGTGCGCCTTCAATGGTACAATCGCTCATTGAACACAAACGTCAACACCTCAATCAAGTCGGAACAATAGCGGACGGGATTTGTGTAAAAGAGCCCGGAGAGACAACTTTTGATATATGCAGTAAATATGTAGATGAAGTTGTCACCGTAACTGACGACGAGATTGCTGCCGCTATACTTGCACTGATTGAAAACCACAAATTGGTAGCCGAAGGAGCGGGTGCTGTGGCAGTGGCCGCTGTAATGTTCAACAAAATTCCCGTCAAAGGCAAGAAAACAGTGTGCGTGGTTTCGGGAGGCAATATCGATGTATCGACCCTTAACCGTGTCATTACCCGTGGTCTCGTTAAAAGCGGACGCAACCATACCTTTATTATTGACCTACCCGATAAGCCCGGACAACTTTCCGGGGTGCTCGGCGTGGTGGCCGAAGCAGGAGGAAATGTCATATCTGTCAATCATGAACGAATAAACACCTCCTCCGAGATTACAGGATGTACTATCCGTATGGAACTCGAGACCCGCGACCATGAGCATATAAACGAAATCAAGAACAAACTGCAGGAGGCAGGATTCAGGGTTGTTAACAATTAATTCAATATAGTGTATGAAAAAGATTATAAGCATTTGTTCCTTAAGTGTTTTTTGTGCCGCGATGGCTTTCGGCACCGACTACGCGGTGACTGTAAAAACCGCCCCCGAATATGACAACACTAAAGCTTATCTTGTCAATTATGATACAGGCGACAACATAGACAGCACGATGGTGACAGACAACCAAGCTGTATTTAACGGTCAAGTCAAAGAGCCTCTTCTGACACGTCTTATAATAAACGGAAACAGGATAGGTCAATTCATTCTGGAAGACGGTGACATTACCATTGACCTTAATACCGGCGATGTCGTTGGCGGTCCGCTTAACGCTAAGAAAGATAAAATCGAGGCGCAGATTGCAGAATTAAGCAATCGTTTGCAGTCAGCTGAAACCGACTCTCTTGAAGAGGTTATCTTCAACGAATATGACGCGTTGATTGACAAATCTATACAAGACAACCTTGACAACCCAGTGGGATACATGATGTTTATGAACAGAGCCTACGACCTTCTCCCCGAGGAGCTTGAGGCGTTTCTTGCCGCCAATCCCTACTTCACGCAATTTGAGCGTGTGCGTAAACTCCTTGAATCTAACAGACGTAAACTCGCCACAAGCGAAGGGGCTCATTTCGCCGATTTTGAAATAGAATATGAAGGTGTCAAGCATAAATTATCCGATGTGGTAGGCAAAGGCGACTATGTTCTTGTTGATTTCTGGGCATCATGGTGCGGACCGTGCATTCGCCAAACTGCCGTTCTGAAAGATATTTATGCCAAATACGCCGATAAAGGTCTCAAAATCCTGGGAGTCGCGGTATGGGATGAACCAGAAAACACAAAAAAAGCCATTGTGCAGCACGAACTGCCGTGGGAATGCTGGTTGAATGGACAGAACGTCCCAACTGATATATACGGAATCTCAGGCATCCCGTGCATCATTCTATTTGGACCGGACGGAACAATACTGTCGCGTGACAAGCAAAGCGACGAGCTCAAAGCAGCCGTTGACAACGCAATGAGTGCCGTTAACTAATGATGTGTATCAAAAAGCTCCACGATGACAATAAGTAACGACCCTCATGCTTCCTCCAGGCTGACAGACGCCAGAATCATTGAAGCGGAAAGACACGACGACCCCAAAGGAAAGCTTGCCGTTTTCGAGAAGGCAGAAAACGGCATGTCGCCTTTTGAGGTAAAACGTGTTTTTTATCTATACGATGTTCCTGCAGATTCCGAACGTGGAGGTCACTCACATTTTAACGGGCAGGAACTCATTATTGCCATTGCCGGGTCATTTGACGTAGAACTCGATGACGGAGTCGAACGCAAGAGGTGGAGATTAGATCGCCCCTACCGTGCTTTGTATATACCTACCGGTTTGTGGCGTACCATTGACAATTTTTCGGGAGGCGCCGTATGTCTTGTGCTAACGTCCACAAATTATAGCGAGGATGATTATGTCCGCAGTTATGAACGCTTTGTCGAACTGACCGCACCGAAACGTATAAAGAACAATAGATGACAAAATACCCTTTTCTTGACCTCCATGACGCTACAGCGCCGTTTCGCGACGATATCATCAAAGCCATCACCGATGTTGTTGACTCCGGGCGTTATGTAGGTGGGTATGCTTGTGAAAAATTCGAGAAAGAACTTGCCGAAATCACCGGTGTACCATACTGCGTTGGAGTAAGCAACGGCCTTGACGCTCTTCGTCTTATCTTTCGAGTCTATATCGAACTGGGTGTCCTGAAAAAGGGTGATGAGGTCATTGTGCCAGCCAACACATACATCGCTTCGATATTGGCGGTCACAGATAACGGTCTTATTCCGGTTTTCGTTGAACCTGATAATCGCACTCTTAATTTAAACTGGGACAATGTCTTAGCCGCCATCACTCCAAGAACCAGAGCGGTTTTGACAGTTCATCTATACGGTCGCGTGGCCTGGGACGACGTTATCGCATCGAGATTGAGGGATAAAGGAATTATCTTAGTTGAGGATAATGCTCAAGCCATCGGAGCCCTAAGCATTAAAGGAATGCGCACTGGAGCGCTTGGAGATGCCGCTGCTTTCAGTTTTTATCCCACAAAAAACATAGGAGCGCTCGGAGATGCCGGCGCTGTCACCACTTATGACCGCAAAGTGGCCGATATGGTTCGATCATTAGCAAATTATGGTTCGGATAGACGCTATCACAATATAGTTCAAGGTTATAACTGTCGCCTGGATCCGATTCAAGCAGCCGTCCTCAGTGTCAAGCTAAAAAGATTGGACGAGGAAAACGAACGACGACGCGCATTGGCCGATATATATACTTCTAATATCAAAAACCCGAAAATCACCCTACCCTTGTCAGCCGACCAAGACATGGTGTGGCACCAGTATGTCATCCAGACTGAAAATCGCGATGAGTTCACACAATTCCTTGACCGCAACGGGGTCGGATGGGACATCCATTATGCCGTGCCTCCCCACCGTCAACCTTGCTATCAAAAGGAATTCGGACACCTTGACTTACCAGTGACAGACAAAATTGCCCGAACCGTAGTCTCTCTACCCATCTCACCGACTACAACCGCTGACGATGCAAAAATGATTGCTACAATTGTAAACACATTTTAAACCACATAGAATAGATATGAAAATCAATAAACGTTACTTTTCGCTGACCTCTATTATCACAGGTTTCTTCTTGTTCGGCAACGCCGCACAACCGTCTGAAGCCCTTTGGTTGCGAGACGTTCAGATAAGTCCTGACGGCACAACTATCGCTTTCCAATACAAAGGTGATATATGGACTGTACCTGTCGGCGGAGGTCAAGCTACCCGCCTGACGACAGTTGACAGCTATGAATCCACACCAATTTGGAGTCCCGATAGTAAGAATATTGCTTTTGCAAGCGATCGGAATGGCAATTTCGATATCTTTGTTATGCCTGCCACCGGCGGCAAAGCCACCAGACTGACACGTAATTCGGCAAACGAACTACCGGAGACTTTCGCCCCCAATGGAAAAGAGATATTGTTCTCGGCAGCCATCCAGGACCCGGCGTCAAGTGCCTTATTCCCTTCCGCACGTCTTACAGAACTTTACGCAGTGCCTGTAACCGGAGGCAGTAGCCGACAAATACTTGCGTCACCTGCCGAAGCTGTGTCATGGGGTGACGGCATTATGCTTTATCAGGATCAGAAAGGAATGGAGGATCAATGGCGAAAACATCACACATCCAGTGTTACCCGCGATATATGGAAATATGACCCGACTACTGCACATCATACAAATTTAACCGCACATGCCGGCGAAGACCGAAATCCTGTTGTTGCAGGCGACGTGTTTTATTTCCTGAGCGAAAGAGACGGCGGTTCGATGAATGTCTATGTAGCTCCTTTAACTAACCCTTCACAAATCAAAGCAGTCACTAATTTCAAGGAACATCCGGTTCGTTTCCTTTCGCGCGCCCAAAATGGGATGTTGGCATATACTTACAATGGTGAAATATATACACAGAAACCGGACGGCAAACCGACAAAGATAACTGTAACCACAATCGAGGACATTGAGGAGCCTATTGAGAAGATTAGCGCTAAATCGGGAGCCCGAGAAGCTACAATTTCTCCCGACGGTAAATCAGTAGCTTTCATTTATCGCGGCGATGTTTATGTGACATCGGTCGAATATGGGACAACAAAACAAATATCGTCAACTCCCGAAGAAGAGTCTTACCTTAGTTGGAGTCCAGATGGCAAAGAGCTCATATACTCAAGTCAGCGCGACGGTCGATATAATATTTATAAGGCAACAATGGCACGTCCCGACGAGGAGATTAACTTCGCAAATGCCACTGTCATTAACGAAGAGCCTCTGTTCAAAACGGACAAACACGAACGTACCGCTCCTGCTTACTCGCCGGACGGTAAAAAGCTTGCTTTTATCCTTGACCGTAACCGACTACAGGTAATGGATGTAAAAAGCGGTGAGGTGAAAGAACTTACCGACGGCTCGACTTTCCGAAATCGCGGAGGTGCCTTTAACTATGTATGGAGTCCTGACAATAAATGGATTGCCATGGAGATTGTAGACAAGATGCATGATCCTTACTATGACATAGCAATCATCAACGTCAACGACGGTCAGATTACCAACTTGACTGGCACAGGTTATTTCGATGAGAATCCTCGTTGGGTACTCGACGGCAATGCAATACTGTTCGCAAGCGACCGATACGGTATGCGCAATCATGCTTCATGGGGCTCGGAAATGGATGCCATGTTGGTGTTTATGAATCAAGACGCCTATGACAAATACCGTCTCTCACCCGAAGATTACGAACTGACAAAAGATATCGAGAAGGCCGCCAAGAAAAAAGCTCAGAAAGATGAGTCCTCAAAAGATGACAAGAAAGACAACGACGATAAGGATGCCGAAAAGAAAGAAGAAAAAACTATCGAGGTGGATTTGACAGGCATTCAGGATCGCGTGGTAAGACTCACCCCCATGTCGTCCGACTTGTCTGATGCCATAATCACTGAAGATGGAGAGAACCTCTATTACATTGTCAAAGGGCTCAACGGAAATCAATTGTGGAAAAAATCACTGCGTAAAGACGAGCACAAGATGGTTAGCAAACTGGACGGAGGTTCGCGATTTGAAGCCGACAAAGACGGAAAGACAATGCTGATTTTTGGTAGCAGGATGCAAAAATTCGAGCCCAAAAGCGATAAATTCACTCCTATTTCTTACACCGCCAACATGAACCTTGACCATCAGGCAGAGCGCAATTTTATGTACGATTATGTTGTACGAGAAGAAGCCGAACGCTTCTATACGAAAGATATGCATGGGGTCAATTGGCAAAAAATGACTGATAATTATCGCCGTTTCCTCCCCCACATCAACAATAATTATGATTTCGCCGAACTACTCAGCGAACTTCTGGGCGAGCTAAATGTAAGCCATACCGGTGGTCGCTATTACAGTCCTTCTTCATCCAACGATGACAGGACGGCAAGTCTCGGTCTTCTATACGACCTAACTTATACAGGAAATGGAGTGAAAGTCGATGAAGTGCTCATTGACGGACCATTCAATCGCGCTTCCTCACGCATGGCTCCCGGATCCATCGTGACGGCTATCAACAACAAAACGATAGATGCCGACAACGACCTTACATCATTATTGACCGATATGGCGCGCAAAAAGACTCTCGTCACTTTTGTAACACCTGAAGGAGAGACAGTCAGCGAAGTGGTGCTCCCCATATCTGCAGGAGCAAATAACGAACTGCTTTACCAACGCTGGGTAAAACGTAACGAGCAGGAGGTAGATCGTCTTTCAAACGGCCGTCTCGGATATGTTCATATACGATCGATGGGAGACCCCTCCTTCCGCGAAGTTTACAGTAAAGTACTCGGCAAATATAATGATCGCGACGGCATTGTCATTGACATTCGCTGGAATGGAGGCGGACGTCTGCACGAGGATATAGAAATACTATTCAGCGGCAAGAAATATTTCACACAGGAGATTCGCGGAGACAAGACTTGCGATATGCCTTCACGTCGTTGGAACAAGCCATCCATAATGATTACCAACGAAGCCTGCTACTCTAATGCGCACGGAACGCCATGGGTATACAAACACCAGGGTCTCGGTAAAGTTGTAGGTGCTCCGGTTCCAGGCACCATGACCTCTGTCAATTGGGTCACTATGCAAGACCCATCCCTAATTTTCGGTATACCTGTGGTCGGTTATCGCCTGGCGGACGGGTCAGTGCTCGAAAATCAGCAACTGGAACCTGACATTCTTGTACTCAACGACCCCGAAACTGTGGTGCTTGGCGTTGACGAACAGCTACAGACTGCCGTCCGGGAATTGCTTAAAGACATTGACGGCAAATAACCCAAAGATATCCAAACAAGTATAAGTACAAGATTCTTGAATATGAAGGCATGGCGGCTAAGTCAACTAAAAGTTGGCTTGGTCGCCTCTTTTTTGTATCTTTGTACTCAATTCCCAACACATGCTATTTGGCTCTTGTGTTGACCCATGGTTTCTACTCTTAATCGCACATAATCAGCATGGAAAAGATCGAACACCTCCTGGCCTCCAAATTACTCTCAATTTCTGCAATACAATTACAGCCGGACAATCCATTTACCTGGGCGTCCGGTTGGGAGTCGCCTATATATACCGACACTCGGCGCACTTTGTCATACCCGGACATTCGTACATTCATAAAAATTGAGCTTTGCCGATGCATTATTGAGAACTTTCCGGATGTACAAGCTGTTGCGAGCGTATCCACAGGCGCCATCCCACAAGGCGTGCTGGTTGCTGATGAACTCAACCTTTCGTACGCCTATGTTCGCTCAACACCTAAGGATCACGGACTGGAAAACCTCATCGAAGGCAACTTGAAACCTGGTCAAAAAGTTGTTTTGCTTGAAGATATCATTTCGACCGGGGCAAATACTTTAAAAGCCGCCAACGATATCAGAGACGCAGGTTGTGAAGTCGTCGGAATTGTTAGCATGTTTTCTTTCGACTTTCCCGAAGCAACCGAAGTGGTACACCAGATAGGAGTAAAGTTTGTATGCCTGACTAACTATCATGAACTACTGAGAACAGCGCTCGAAACCAACTATATCAATGACGACGATGTAGTTGCACTTACCGAATGGCACGAAAATCCTCGATCATGGATTCCAAAACGATAAAACATTAATCCCGTTCAGATGAATAATATCCTTGAAGTAAATAATGTCTCTAAGTCGTATACCGACAAGAAAGCTTTGGACGACATCAGTCTGAGCGTTCGTCCCGGGGAAATATACGGACTGCTGGGTCCCAACGGCGCTGGTAAAACCACACTAATTCGAATTATCAATCACATCACAGCACCCGATTCTGGGCAAGTGCTTTTTGATGGACACACGTTGACAGCCGATGATGTGGTAAACATCGGTTATCTGCCTGAGGAACGTGGGTTATATAAAAAAATGAAGGTTGGAGAACAAGCCATGTTTTTCGCCCGTTTGAAAGGTTTGTCTGCTCGAGACGCTGAAAGGTCATTAAAACAATGGTTCGAACGCCTTGACATCTCGGATTGGTGGAATAAAAAGGTCGAAGAGCTCTCAAAAGGCATGGCACAGAAAGTACAGTTCGTTGTCACCGTCCTGCATCGACCCAAATTACTCATTTTTGACGAACCCTTCTCAGGATTCGACCCTATAAACGCTTCATTACTCAAAAATGAAATACTTGCATTACGAGAACAAGGTGCGACCGTCATTTTCTCGACACACAACATGAGTAGTGTTGAAGAGCTGTGCGACAGAATAACCCTTATAAACCGCGCTAAAAATATACTTTCGGGCGATCTTCGTCAGATTAAACAACAATTCAGTAACCACACATATCAGTTGTCATATTCGTCCGAATCACAATCCCCTGCTCAAGCCATATCATCTATGGTTCATAATATGGAGGACAAAAAAGCCGATAATTTAGGCAACAGGATATTATCATTTGAATTAAACTCACCCGATATGCGCCGCGATGTCATCGCGGCCGCTAACTCGGCAAGCGACATCATAGCCTTCGAACCCATCTTGCCAACAATGGACGAGATATTCGTCCAAGCTGTCAACCAAACAAATAAATAAGTCCTATGGGTATGACCAACCACATAATGCTAATAATTAAACGCGAGTATCTGTCTCGGGTACGCCGCAAATCATTTATCCTGTCGACATTCCTTCTCCCCATCTTCTTTATTGCTATGATAGCCCTTCCGACTGTCATTGCGGTTATCTCAGGACCCGAAGATAAAAAAATCGCTATCATAGACCAAACATCCTATATCAGCAAAGCCTTCCTCAACAACGAAGACATGATGTTCGAAGTGTCCGACCAATCGGTGGATTCACTTAAAAACAGAGAGGATATAGACGCAATCCTGATCATACCTGAAAACGTGGTTGACAAGCCCGACAACCTCATACTTTATACCAACGGTTCAATTGCGATGCAAACCGAAATGTATATCAAGCACATACTCAACAACGCAATCGAACAAATAAAATTAAGCCGCTATAACATTGACAACCTCGAAGAAATAATAAACGAGGTCAAAACAAACGTAGGCATAAAAACCATTCGCATTGATGGCGAGGACGAGAAAGAATCCTCATCGTTTGCGAGTTATATGGCGGGAATGTTATTGGCCTTTCTTCTGTATATGATAATTATGATGTATGGACAGATGGTAATGACATCGATTATCGAAGAGAAAAACAATCGAGTGCTTGAGATAGTGGTGTCGTCTATCAAACCGGTACGGCTAATGTTGGGTAAGATACTCGGGATTGGAGCCGTGGCCGTGACCCAGATACTAATTTGGGGTGTTTTGATTGGTGCATTTTCATTGACCGTGATGCCTTCGCTGCTTACCAAAGCTATTACCTCGGGAGGTGACGTCGAATTGATGCAGATAGTGTCGGCACTTGGAGCGCCGGGATATCTCATGGGGTTGTTTGGCGTGATGATAGCCTTCCTCATATTGGGATACATGTTCTATAGCTCAATATACGCGGCTATCGGAAGCGCCGTGGATAATATACAGGATGCAAGCCAACTGCAGATGTTTGCTTTGGCCCCTATCCTTATAGGCATGATATTTGCCATGTCGATACTCAACGACCCCAATTCCGAACTGGCACTTTGGCTGTCGATGATACCGTTCACCTCTCCCATAGTAATGATGGCCAGACTTCCGTTTGGCATAGCAGCTTGGCAGATAGTCGTCTCATTGATTATACTTGCCGTAACCACGGTGTTCGTCGTATGGATAAGCGCTAAGATTTACCGCGTCGGTATTTTTATGTACGGAAAGAAACCAAACATAAAAGACCTTATACGCTGGACACGATATAAATAAAACCCAGGGCGTTCGCCATATCCAGTAAATACAGCCACATACATTTACAGACTAATGCACTTCTGAAGCAACTATATTAATATACTATTACCCAAGATATTACCGGAATAATCCTTAAATAGAACTCAAATCAGCCTAAACATAAACCTCAAAATTTTGTGAACGAAAGTCAGTCTCAAAATTTTGTCATTTTAAAAAAACTTATTACATTTGCACCGCTTTAGCAAACAACATCACAAAATTTGTTTAAGTAAAGCATCTGTTTGACAACAATTAGCAAACGCCTGTCAAATACGACTCCGTAGCTCAGTTGGTAGAGCAATTGACTCTTAATCAATGGGTCGAGGGTT
>JAFLTY010000044.1 GCA_022509065.1 Muribaculaceae bacterium | reverse complement strand
GTCACCACATCGCCGAAGCCATATCATACCGCTCCATGGACCGTGCCACCTGGGGTGCCACCCTCGGATAAATAAAGAAACATCTTATCTATACACGGCATTCATCAGGCTGTCTGCATAAAGTGGCCTATAATGAGTGCTATCGTAAAGGAGTGTGTCGTTAGCCAGATCGTTGGCCTTTAAGATACTGAAATCATTTACGTTAACGGATCCAAATATTTTATTTAATATTATCAAATCTTCTGGGTTTAAGGCGTATTTTCTTCGGTTAGGTCCTATTATAATTTGATAGTTCGTGTTATGGTGTTTGAAAATATTAGCGACACGTTCCAACGCATTAATCTTTGTCTGGGTGAGTATCGAAGGCCCTATCTTGATTGAATCGGGTGAGGGGATCAACGGATATTTATCATAAAATTCCTGGACATTCTGCGATATCATAAGATCCCATTGTGGAATCGATTCTTGATTGTTCAGTGGGTTATAAACAATAGGTTGAGTTTCAAATATTGGCTTTCGACCAATTAAGTATGGTACATCACTTAATTTCCCCGGCACCCAGCTTTTATAAAAATCAGAATTTGTGGAGGCCCGGAAGAAAATATAGTGAAATTTGAGTCGATGAATCAGACCCGTGGTAAATTGCGGAGGATTAATGGACATAGGTGAATTGTTTGTATCACGCGACATAATGATGGGGTCAAGCACGATAAGGGCATATTTCAATGTATCGCCACTTCGGTCGATATATTCAATTTTATCAGCCATTTGTTCCAGCGATTCTGAGCTGGAGTCGAAGTGATATGGTCTAATATCATTGTCCAATGTTTGATGTTTAAGCAAATTGGTCCAATGGTCGGTGTCGTAATAGCAGGAAATCGACGACCCGAATATAAAAGCATTGTATCTATGTCCACGTTCTTTCTGATTTTCGTAATTACGAACGGTAATCATCCCCTTATTTATGCCGACCTGAGCCTTATCCGATGACATAAAGAAAGAATTCTGTCCCGGGAGATCCTCAAAAGGATTACACCAGAGGTAAAAAGCCAAAAATGGTGCGATAATTGGAAATGGAATTAAGATGGCTTTTACCATGAACTTTAATATTGCTTTATCCATATGGCTCCAAGCAGCTTAAAACTGAAAATAAATGAAACTCATATCTATTGGCTCGCTTAAAACGGCAAAAAGTAATAACGTCCAATACATGAGATATCTTTGAAGCTTAGACCGGCTTTGTTTATAAAATGGATATTCGCAGTTGCGATTATACCATTCAACACCGAAAATAACGACAAACGGAATAATGTCGTAATACTTGAGACTCCACGGATATCTGAAGATAAAAAATGCCATTATGCACAAGACGATTGTAACAGCAGCTGATCGTTTGAAGGTTCGAGAGGATATTATTTTCAAAATGTAATTGCTTCTGATTAATAGTGCCGCAAGGTATAATAAAAAGGTGAAAATTATGTAATACGGCAAATTGAATAATCCATGCTGAATCTCTTCCCAGCCGCTACATCTGAAGATATAAAAGCCGAATGCAACAGTGGCAAAAGTAAGAACTATGTCAGGCAAATTAATCAGAGTTACGGCTTGATTGGCAGTTTTTAATTTTAGGAAACGTTTTGCGATAACATAGCATATTGCCCAATAAAGTCCCCAGAACACAAAATTCCAAGAAGCACCATGCCATAGACCAGAGAGAAGAAAAACAATGAATATATTGATATAGGTTCTTGTCGCTCCTTTCCGGTTTCCGCCTAATGGAATATATACATAGTCGCGAAACCATAACATAAGAGAAATGTGCCATCTCCTCCAAAACTCAAGTATATTGCGCGAGAAATAAGGGAATTTAAAATTGCCCATTATTTCAATACCAAGCAAACGTGACGACCCGCGAGCGATTTCGCTATATGCCGAGAAATCACAATAAATTTGAATAGAAAAAAGGACGGAAATAGCAATAGTCGTTAAAGGACTCGAAAAGTTTCCTTCCTCGTACAGACGGTCAACGTAGATTGAAAGAATATCGGCTACAGCTACCTTTTTCACAACTCCGAAAAGAATCATTCTTAGGCCGGATGTGGCCTGTCTACGGTTCCATTTTTTATCGGATTCAATTTGAGGTAATAAATTGCTTGTCCGCTCAATAGGCCCTGCCACAAGCTGTGGAAAGTAGGCGATAAATGTGGCAAAGGAGATGATATTGTGACAAGGCTCCACTTGTCTCCTATAAACATCGACCGAATAAGATATAGCCTGAAAAGTATAGAAAGAAATGCCAACGGGGACCAGAACCTCGATGGTAAACCAGTCGAGATTCCAGCCAAACCATGAGAATAGACGCGCAAGATTGTCCGTGAAAAAGCCCCAATACTTAAAAGCTACAAGAACCCCGATATTTAATATAATATTGGTTATCAAAGCCAATTTGCGTGCTCTATCAGATGTAAAGAGCGCCAGAAAATAGGTTGAAAGAGTTGTAAATATTATTAAAATCAGGAACCGCCAATCCCACCAGCCATAAAAAATATAGCTTGCGGATAGAAGCATGGCGCAGCGAATCTTATTGTGCCGCTCAAGAAGCAACCAATATGTAATGAATACAAGAGTAAGAAAGAATAAATAGGCTATTTCGGTAAATTGCATCTTGCGTTAGAGCCACAGATATCAGACGATGTTGAACTCTCCACCAACAATAATTTATTAAACGAAAAGCGTGAGAGCCTATATCTCTACTCGTCCCACAAAATAGTGGATTTGGAATACTTTTCGGAATGGAATTTCCCGGATTTCTATTTTGTCAAATGAGCATAGACAAACGCTTTTACTATCGAAATGTCTGCAAACACTTCTCGGTTGCCCCGACCGAGGCTCTGCAAGTCGGTCTGCATCGCAAAGTTAATAAATTTTTTAATTGTTGGGCTAAATTCAGAAAGTCTTTTTGCGTTCTTTTTGATTTGCACTTGCGACTCTTCAAAACAACTTGACTGCATAGTGTGGCGAGTGTGTGATTTGCATTTTTGAGATAGATTCATTAATTTTGTATTTTCAATCAGCGTGCAATTGCACAGTATATGAAAATAGAAGAAACGGTTATTAAAAGGGAAACTTATCTTAATAAGCTGATTAGCAGCAGACACAACGGGTTCATAAAAATAATCACGGGTATACGCAGGTGCGGCAAATCATACTTGCTTACCATCCTGTTTTCTTCTTGGTTAAAAGAAAACGGAGTGGATGAAGCCATATCATACCGTTCTATGGATCGTGCCACCTGGGGTGCCACCCTCGCCTGACCTCCAGCTTAATTACTACCACTAAAAACCCCATTTTAGCTACTCTAGCTATCTTAGCTAATATAGCTATTCCTCCTAACCTATCACCACTCTCCGAGAGCACTCTTGAATCTTTGGCAGCAATTATTTTAAGTAGTCAGCCTTCTTGATTTCCTTACTAATTTCACTTAAGAGCCAGTTCGACAATAAACTCCATGTTGACACTTATCGCAGAATCAAAGACAATGCTTGACGAGCAACACCTCGTCACCCAAAAGGAATTTAAGGACCACAGTCCTATTACCGAGGAGCAAGCCACTCTCATCATGCGCCGTCTTGGCCAACTGTCACAACCCGATCTTATCGCGCAGACAGGTTTATCGCCCTCTCTGGCAGCAAAGCTCAGACAGTCAATATACGAATTCCCCAACAAGGCGCTTGGGATAAAGGCTATTGCGGCATACACCGGCGTGGTATTCAAAGCTTTGGACTACGACTCTCTTGACGCACAAGCTAAACAGGAGTGCCAGCAAAACGTCCGAATCATTTCCTCGCTTTACGGCTTCCTTCGTCCCGATGATATAATAAAACCGTACCGCTTGGATTTTACTACCAAAGCCGCTCCGGACGCAAAGCCATTAAACACGTTTTGGAAATCAACCGTAACAATACAGCTTGTTAAAACCATCCGTGAACAAGGACACCGCGAGGTGCTGGATCTCCTGCCTTCAGATGCCTCCAAATGTATCGACTGGAAGATTGTCAAGAAATTCTGCAAAGTATGGAAGGTTGACTTTGCTGAAATTACGGAAGGAGAAAAAATAAAAACACCTGCTGCCACAAAACTGAAAACCGCACGTGGAAAACTTCTGCGCCAAATTCTATGCGACCGGATTAACGACATTACTGCCTTGAAAAACTTAAAAAGTGACGATTTTTTCTATGAAGGCACACCCGTTTACCCCGATCACCTCCGGTTTCTTTGCTAATAATCCGACTCCTCTTTCGAACTATATTGCTTTTTGGATCAGGGGAAATTTTTTTTGCAAAAGGGAGTGAAGTTTTACAAAATTCTGTGTAATTTTACATGCTATTTTGCGGTAGTGCGCGCAGTGTGGATTAACACCAATGTTATGCGAGCCTCAAAATGCTGATTTACAACCTATAACCCATTACATTGAATTAACCGTCCCTTCTCATAAATGGCTCGTCAAAACAATAAGTCATTACGCGACACTGTAAAAAAAGCTCCAGCCAAGACTATCCACTCGGTGTTGACCGGTGGTATTCTTAGTAGCGATTTTTTTTTCAGGCACATGTTAAAAATTTTCGTGCTCGGCGCCCTCCTCATGTTTTATATCTCGACCAAATATCAAAGCATGACCGGCATGGAGTCAATACGTCGTCTCGAAAAACAGCTCGAAGTAGTCAAGACCGAACGCATACGCGAACGCTCGCGTTACATGAGCCGTATTCGCGAATCTTCAATGGCTACTCTGGCCGATTCGGTGCGTCCCGGCCTCAGCATACAGCAGCAGCCTCCTTTCGTCTTACACATGGATGACGATTGAAATTTCTCAGAGAATAAATACTCTTAAACTTAATAACCAATAAAATCTCTCGCTCTAACCAATCACCTCTCATCCCCACACTAATGTCACCAAGAAAAGAAAAAGGCTCACGCGCAAGCGCAGGTATTCGCATCACATGGCGATATATCCTGGTGTCAACAGTCATAGTGCTGTTTGCCTCGCGTATCGCTTACGTCATGTTCAGTACCACTGTTGTCGACGCCGACAAGTGGATTGAAAAGGCCAACAAGGAATTACAACGTCGCGACACCATTATGCCGTTGCGCGGCGATATATTGTCAGCAGACGGTTCGGTGCTTGCTACTAATCTGCATTACTACACGATGCGTATGGATTTCAAAGCCTCGAAATTCTCCGAGGATAAGTTCCGCGCCGCCCTTGACAGCCTGTGTGACACGCTCGCTTTTTACCATCCGGTGCGGACGCGCGACGAATGGCACGCTTATATCTCGAAAGAACTCGACAAAGAGCCCAAAGACCGCAGCCGTTGTTTCACACTGCTTCGCAACCTGTCACACAGCGAAAGCGAAGCTGTCAAACAATATCCTTTTTTCAAACACTCACGTAATCCCAACCGCAACGGACTAACCGTCGAGTCCATTATGCGCCGCAGCTATCCCTATGGCGCCATGGCACGTCGTTCAATTGGACGTACGGGTCAAACTAAACAAAGCAAAGAGGTGCATGGTCGCTCCGGACTTGAATATGCCCTCGATGCCATGCTTTACGGCAAACCCGGCATAGCCAAGAAAGTGCCTCTCACCCACAACATAGTGAACTGGACTGACATTCCTCCCGTAAACGGCATGACGCTAACTACAACTATCGATGTGTCCATGCAGGACATCGTCGAGCACGAGTTGGTAGAGAAACTCAAAGAAATCGATGCCGAGTGGGGTACCGTCATACTGATGGATGTGCAGACAGGCGATATAAAAGCCATATCTAATCTTGAGCGTGACACCGAAGGAAGCTATATCGAGTCGATGAACCATGCCATACAAGGTTTCGAACCGGGGTCGGTTATGAAAGCCATATCAATGGTCATTGCTCTCGAAGACGGTTTTGTCAAGGATCCCGAAAACGAGTTTTACAACATCGGTGCAAGTTTTGTGTTCGGTGGCGGAAGTCCTATACGCGACACCCATTCACCGGGGTCACTCCCGGTGAGCCGCTTTCTGGAATATTCATCCAATATCGGCATGACTAAACTTGTAGCCCCCCATTTCAAGGACGATCCAAACAAATTCAGGGAACGCTTGGCTAAACTCGGGTTCTTCGAACCTCTCAACACAGGCATAGCGGGCGAGCGACCGCCGTATTTCCCTCCTCTTGACATCAAAGCCGGCGGTCTTGTCAGTCTGGGCCGTCAGACCTACGGATACGCCTCGCAAATACCACCCCTGTATATATGCGCCTTCTATAACGCGATAGCCAACAATGGCCGTTTCGTCCGTCCCAGACTCGTCTCGAAGATTACCACCGAGCGCGGTGACTCTCTAATACCCGTTTCATACATACGTGACAGGATGTGCAGTCCTCAGACAGCGGCTACCGTACGCGAGATGCTTCACCGTGTTATTTATGGCGAAGGTGGAACGGCAAAACGCCTACGGGATGACCTGGTGGATATCGCCGGTAAAACCGGGACATCTAAGGTCGCACGCGAAATTTCAAACAAAGATCGCGAAAAGTCGCGCATTAACCCTAACGACTCGTCCATTGTCCGTCCAAAGGGATACGAGGAAAACGCCTACCGATTCTCATTCTGCGGTTTTTTCCCATACGACAATCCACGTTATACGTGTATGGTCATGGTGTCCAGACCGCGTAACGGACATAGCGCCCAGGACACCAGCGGCAAAGTGGTGCTCAACATTGCCCGACGAATGTACTCGCACGGAATGCTTGGCGACGCGCCCGATTTCCGACTATCATCACCCTCCTCACAGTCACCGGTCTTTTACGCCACATGCGACCCCGAACGAGACCGGAACCTCAAATCAATGGTAGGTTCAAACTCCGCTCGCCGTCTACCCGCTCCGGCTCGAACTGACGCCGGCCGTATTCCCGACGTGCGTGGTCTCGGTCTCCGCGAAGCCATTGTGCAGATTGAACGCGCCGGGTTTAATATAATCTTTGACGGTGACGGAACCGTTCTGACCCAGTCGCCGGCTCCGGGAACTCCGGCAGCCCCGGGAACCAAAGTATCGCTTGTTTTACAAAAAAGCTAAATATCTATCCACGCCCATGCACAAACTGAATAAACTGCTGTCTTCGATTATCACTGAAGAAATTATTGCCGACGCTACCTCTGGCGATATTGTTGTGACCGCTATGACGGCCGATTCGCGCAAAGTCATTCCGGGCAGTATGTTTGTAGCGGTACGTGGTCCGTTAAACGACGGGCACCTGTATATTGAGGACGCCATAAACCGAGGCGCCTCGGTCATAGTAGCCGAGGAATTGCCTACATCGGGACGTACCGGCGTAACTTTCGTCAAGGTTGGCAACGCGGCGGTGGCTCTCGGATATCTTGCCTCAGAGTGGTATGGCAACCCGTCGCGCCACCTCACTTTGGTAGGTGTGACCGGAACAAACGGCAAGACCACCGTGGCAACGCTTCTTTATCGCATGGCTCAGTTGTCGGGGCAAAAGGCAGGATTGTTGTCAACCGTCGAGAACCGCGTCGACAATGATGTCGAACCGGCACTCAACACTACTCCCTCTCCTCTCGAAACAAACCGGCTTCTCCGGCTTATGGTCGATGCCGGCTGTACCTTCGCCGCCATGGAGGTGAGCAGTCACGGAATGACGCAACATCGTACCGTAGGGCTGCATTTTGCCGGAGGCGTCTTCACAAATCTGACTCGCGACCATTTGGACTATCACGGTTCGTTCAAAGAATACCTCAATGCTAAGAAATCGTTTTTCGACACTCTGCCCGCTTCGGCTTTCGCTCTATATAACAACGACGACCGCAACGGTGCAGTAATGGTTCAGAATACACGCGCCCGAAAACTGTCATACGGTCTGACCGGCAATCCCGACTATCGCGGACGTGTTATCGCCGACAGTTTCGAAGGCATGGAGCTGCAACTGGACGGCATCGATGTGCAAACATGTTTTGTGGGACGTTTCAACGCTTACAATCTGACAGCCGTTTTCGCTACTTGGGTGGCTCTGGGTCACGAGCCTTACGGGACGGCGGTTACCCTAAGCCGTCTTACTCCGGTGGCAGGTCGCTTCCAACCGTTCCGCGCCTCGGACGGAACAACTGTCATAGTCGATTACGCTCATACCCCCGACGCTCTCGAGAACGTTCTCAAGACCATCAACGAAATAGTGGGCGGCAAGCACGAGATTTATACCGTAGTGGGTGCCGGCGGAGACCGCGATGCCGGCAAAAGACCCATGATGGGTGCTGTGGCTGCGCGTCTCAGCGACCGCCTCGTCATAACATCCGACAATCCACGCAATGAAAATGCCGCCGATATAGCTGCACAGATTCTCGAAGGCGTTCTTACTCTACCGGTAGCTCGCGCTAAAACGGTGACGGTTATCGACCGTGAAAAAGCCATCGCCGATACTATAATCTCGGCGCCACCAGGAACTGTGATACTCATCGCCGGTAAAGGACACGAAACTTATCAGGAGTTCGAAAACCGACGCCGCATACATTTCGATGACCGCGAACACGCTGTGTCAGCCCTTAAATTGCGCTGTGTACCTGTTCAACCCGATTAATCCTCTCTCAACCACTTTTTCCAATTTAACTAACACCTCTTTCTGTACATTTTGTCTTACTAACCATCTATGCTTTACTATCTTTCACAGTGGTTGACCGAATATAACGTCCCGGGCTCTCACCTTTTTCAGTATGTCACATTCCGGTCGGGAAGCGCTTTCGTCCTGGCTATGCTCATAGCCATATTTTTTGGGCGACGCATCATCAATCGTCTGCAACTCATGCAAGTGGGTGAAATCGTGCGCGACCTGGGTCTCGAAGGTCAAATGAAAAAAACCGGCACTCCCACCATGGGCGGTGTCATCATCATCCTGGCCATTGTCGTTCCCTGCCTGTTGGTGTCACATCTCGCCAACAATTATATGCTACTCATGCTGTTTGCCACTATTTGGCTCGGCACCATAGGATTTCTTGATGATTATAAGAAAATCAAGAAACACAACAAGGAAGGCATGAAAGGCAAGTATAAGATTATCGGACAGGTTGGTATAGCTATCGTGGTTGCAATAACCATGTATGTCAACCCCAATATGGTTATAGCGACAAACACCTCCTCAGTCACCCAGGAAGGTGACGGTGTGACCGAGTTGGTTGTCAATGACAACGAGGTTGAGAAAGCGCCCGTCACCACCATTCCTTTTGTCAAGAATCACAACTTTGACTATTCTGTCCTCACATCGTGGATGGGCGAAGATGCCGCACAAACAGGCGGTTGGATATTCTTCCTTATCGTCACAATATTTTTTGTTGCGGCCACATCAAACGGTGCCAACCTTACCGACGGTCTCGATGGCTTGACAACGGGCTGCTCGGCCATTATTGGCGTGGCTTTGGTTATAATGGCCTATCTGGGAGGCAACGTCATTTACTCGTCATACCTCGATATCATGTATATTCCCGGCAGCGAGGAACTTGTCGTCTACATGGCTGCATTTATCGGCGCCTTGGTCGGTTTCCTGTGGTATAACGCTTTCCCGGCTCAGGTCTTCATGGGCGATACCGGCAGTCTAACCCTCGGAGGCATAATTGCAGTGTTTGCCATCTTGATTCATAAAGAACTATTGTTGCCCATTCTTTGCGCCCTGTTCTATATCGAAGATCTATCGGTAATGATTCAGGTAGCTTACTTCAAGGCGACAAAAGGACGCCGTGTCTTCAAGATGACACCTCTGCACCACCACTTCCAAAAAGCCGGAAACTCAGGTATCGATGCTATTATACAACGCCCCCTTCAGCCAATACCCGAGTCCAAGATAGTCATCCGATTTTGGATTATTGGCATCATTTTGGCTGCATTTACCTTTGTTACCCTCAAAATCCGTTAGGCTTCCACATTATTATATAATATAATTATCCCGAATCCACCACAATATAATTCCTCATCAAGACGCTCCGTTCGGGATTCCGCTATAGCCAGGCAATCATTCCCTATTATTTCAAAGCACATTAAGCATTCTATTACCACATGATGGAACATCCCGAAAACGACGAAAAATATATCGGTCTGACAGTAAACAGCGGTGTTGCTCAGCCCCCTTCCGTAAACCCATATCTTCACCGCCGTCCCCGACGCAAACCTATGCCCACGGTGTCCGAGCTGGTCGAAGGTATCCTGCGCGGTGATATTACGACACTGAGCCGCGCAGTAACATTGGTCGAAAGCCAAAACAGCGACCACCAGTCTGTCGCACAGGAAGTCATTGAGAAATGCCTGCCATTTTCAGGAAATTCGCGTCGTATCGGCATTACGGGAGTGCCCGGTGCAGGTAAGTCAACATCTATCGATGTCTTCGGTCTGCACGTCCTGCGCAACGGAGGCAAACTGGCGGTTCTGGCCATAGACCCTTCAAGCGAAATAACTAAAGGAAGTATCCTCGGCGACAAGACACGTATGGAGAAACTCGCCGTCCATCCCGACGCCTTTGTTCGCCCCAGCCCTTCGGCTGGCTCATTGGGCGGCGTTGCACGTAAAACACGCGAAACAATAGTATTGTGCGAAGCTGCCGGTTTCAATAATATTTTTGTCGAAACTGTCGGAGTTGGTCAAAGCGAGACCGCCGTACACTCAATGGTCGACTTCTTTCTGCTCATCCAGTTAGCAGGCACCGGTGACGAACTACAGGGCATCAAGCGTGGAATCATGGAGATGGCCGACGGCATAATCATAAACAAAGCGGACGGTGACAACATCGACCGCGCGCGCCTTGCCCAAGCTCAGTTCCGCAGCGCCCTCCACCTGTTCCCCCCGACACCCTCCGGCTGGACCCCGGAAGTACTGACATACTCCGGATATTATGGCTTAGGTATAGACGAGGTGTGGAACATGATTGACCGTTACTTCGATTTCGTCAAGGCTAATGGCTATTTTGAACGCCGTCGCGCCGACCAGGCCCGGTACTGGATGTTCGAGACTATCAACGAGACCCTTCGCTCTCACTTCTTCAACAACCCTACCGTCAAATCTCACCTCGCCGAAAACGAAGCTGCCGTTCTGGCCAACCGCATGACTCCTTTCATGGCCGCTTCCTCTGTCCTCGACAGCTACTACAACAACCTCGCAAAAAACTCCTGATAACAACAAAAAAATCGCCTGCTTCGAGGGAGGGATAAGGTACAACCTGTTCTTCCCTCGTCTCGTCTGTCAATGTTTAAATCAGACATAAATTCTATTATGATTTTCAAAATAAATTGACGCTTTTTTGTTAATTTGTGTTAATTGTGTATTTTTGACGCAAAATAATTTGCGTATTTATGACACAATATATAACTTTGCGTCAAAATAACACAAACACCGTATGAATAACCCCGTTTTCTCATATCGGTACCCCCATCCGGCCGTAACCGCAGACTGCGTAATATTCGGTTTCGATGGCTCTGCCCTCAAGATTCTTCTTATCGAGCGAGGCATCGAACCTTTCAAGGGGCTTTGGGCTCTTCCCGGCGGCTTCATGAGAATCGACGAGACTGTCGACGAGACGGCCCGGCGCGAACTTCACGAAGAAACCGGATTGACCAATATATATATGGAGCAGTTCCGGGTCTTCAGCGACGTTAACCGCGACCCTCGCGAAAGAGTCATCACCGTGGCTTTCATCGCCTTGGTCAAACCGTCCGACTATGAGCTGGTCGCCGGCGACGACGCTTCCAACGCTCTGTGGTTCGACGAGAACCTACTGCCTCCCCTGGCTTTCGACCACCACGAAATCATCGTGCAGGCACGCGAATTCCTCTGCGAAATGCTGCGCCTAAAACCTGCCGCCTTCGAGCTTCTCAACACTGTCTTCTCCCTTAGCGAACTTCAAAAAGTCTACGAAGTCATCAACCGCACTCATTACGACCGCCGCAATTTCCAACGCAAAGCCCTTCAATCGGGTCTTCTTGAGGAGGTCGACAACCCGTTGGAAACTCTCTCCCCTTCCTTCGGCATAGATGAAGACAATGTTCAACTCCGTGCATGTGCCGATACTGAAATAGATGGTGAATGTCCTCAAGATTACCGCTCGCATGCCAGATCTTCGCTCCCAAAAGGGCGTCCCGTCACACGACACTATTCCATAAAAAAACTATTTAACAAAATCAAAAACGAAGACAATGACACAGATACCGAGTCATCCACACGCGACCTGTTCGACTTCTGACTCATTCTCCTCTCTCTAACTCTCTCTAACAATTTATTAACTCTTTTCTCTCACAATTTATCAACAAATCATGGACTCAAAAATCTCTTCCTCACCCACATCCGAAAAAACCACTGTTTTCAATCTCATCATCCTCGACGAAAGCGGCTCTATGTCACATCTTACCAAAGCGACAATCAGCGGCTGCAACGAAACGCTTAACGTCATCCGGCACACTGCCAAACAAAACCCCGAAACCATCCGCTCCCTCGTCTCTATCTATGCTTTCCAGAGCGACGGCGAACGCCCTTCGCGTTACATCGTCAAGAACGCCGGCCCTCAAGACGTCAAAAACATCACTACCGACGACTATGAGCCATACGGAAACACTCCTCTTCTTGACGCGGTCGGTTCAACGCTTTCCGAACTCAAAACCGTCGCCGCTACACACGAAAACTCCACAGCCATCATAACAATCATTACCGATGGCTACGAAAACTCTTCTCATATATACTCTCCTCGCGAGGTTGCCAAACTCATCGCTCAGGTTAAGGAACTGGGTTGGACCGTCAACCTTATCGGGGCAAACATCGATGTTGACAAACTCGCGGATGCCATGAACATCGACAACAAAATGTCTTTTACCCATTCACCAGAGGGAGCTTCCCACATGTTCACCCATTTTAATAAAAATGTCGCTTGCTGCGTACAGGATTATGCTGACGAGGACAGGTCGCTCTCTATGAACGAGCGCATTCACTTGCGCAAAGCAAGGTCAAAAAAATTCTTCGGTTAAATCATCACATGGCTTAGCCAAATATCTCTCCTCAGTCAAAAAGGGCGCGAAATCTCTACGCGTCCTTTTTTCGTTTCAATAATATCCTCTTCTAATTGCCTTTCGCAAATAACCATTTTAGTGTCGTTTTGTAACACAGTGATCCTAAAAATAACAGGAATATTAGCGTTTTTCGGGTTTGTAACATTTATGTAACAAAAATTATAGCTTGTATTATGTTGTATATTAGGTGTTTATAGAGTTTAAGTGAATAAAATTTCATAATTAACATTTCTTAACGCTAAAACCCTTGACAACCGATTGTTTTCACTATACCTTTGCATCGTCAACGACAACAAAGCGGTTGACGACAACGAAAAAAAACAGATAAAAATCCATAAAATCTAACCTCCATAAAAAGTTACGACAATG
>JAFLTY010000043.1 GCA_022509065.1 Muribaculaceae bacterium | reverse complement strand
AAATGGAGGTTTCCGTTTAGGTGGAGTATAGCGGACTCGAACCGCTTACCTCAACACTGCCAGTGTTGCGCTCTACCAGATGAGCTAATACCCCTTGCTTGGTTGTGCAAATTTAGTATCTTTTTTTTATTTTACAAGTTTTTTATATCGTTTTTAGGGTTTATTAACAACACATAAGGTAATTTTCGTTTTTCGTACGCTTTTTAAATAAACTCCGAATTGTAAAGTCGATTTTTTTAACTAAATTTGCCACTAAAAATTAACTCATTTCACACTGAGTTAAGGGCATTAGCTAACCTTAAATCCTATTATATGATAACCTATCGCAGATTTTTTTCATCGTCCCTTCGCTATTTGGGGATTGCCTTATTTGTACAGTGTTTTGGCGTTTCCCAAAACTCTTTTGCATCCAACGATTCTCTTGCACCTGAATCTAAAGAGAACCCGATTGTGTGTCCCACTTCAAACGATTCACCTCAAATTGTTGACAATGTAGTTGTTGGAGCCGCACGTACGAATCAGTATCTTCCTCTTCTTAAAGATAAACGCGTAGCATTGTTCTCCAATCACACAGGCATGGTAGGCGACAAACACACGTTGGATATAATGTTGGACACCGGCATAGACGTTGTAGCGATTTTCTCACCTGAGCACGGCTTTCGCGGCACTGCCGATGCCGGAGAACATGTTTCATCTTCGGTTGATCCTGTTACCGGCATTCCCATCGCGTCGCTTTATGACGGCAAACGTCGCGGTCCCAGTCCTGAGCTTATGGACAGCATAGACATCATAGTCACCGACATTCAGGATGTCGGTTTGCGATATTATACATATTATTGTACAATGCTCGACTTGATGAATGCAGCGGCAGAGTATGGAAAGGAATTCATGGTATTGGATCGTCCCAATCCCAATGGCATGACAGTAGACGGTCCGATTCTTGACATGAAATACGCCAGTGGAGTCGGCAGACTGCCTATTCCGATTGTTTATGGACTGACACTGGGCGAGCTGGCTCAGATGATTAACGGCGAAGGATGGCTAAAAGATGACCGTAATGTAAAACTCACTGTAATACCCTGCGAAGGTTACACCCATACTACACGATATCGTTTGCCGATAGCGCCTTCGCCTAATCTGCGCGACATGAAAGCTATCTATCTTTACCCCTCCACCTGCTATTTTGAAGGAACACCCGTCAGCCTTGGCCGAGGAACCGAAATGCCGTTCTTGGTTTATGGACATCCAGATATGAAGAACAGGGATTTTGAATTCACACCCGTGTCGACACCCGGTGCCAAGAATCCACCACTAAAAGATAATCTGTGTTATGGCGTGGATCTTCGCAACATCAGCGACGAGGACGCTATCGCGCAAGGCGTGAATCTTGCATATGTTATAGACGCTTATCGAGATATCAATATGGGTGACGAATTTTTCACCGCATTTTTTGAGAAACTAATTGGTCGTGGCGATATCCGTGGCATGATAGAAGATGGCAAATCGGCCGATGAAATCAAAGCTACCTGGGCCGATGATGTTGCACGTTTCAAGGAACAGCGTCGCCCTTACTTACTATACGCTGAATAAGACACTTGTTGGAGCAGAATAATAACCTACTTAAACTGAAAAAGAATCAACCATGAGCCCGTTAACAGTCATAATAACCATCGCGGCATATTTCTTATTACTAATAGGCATAAGCTGGTGGTCATCGCGCGGAAGCGACAACTCGACTTTTTTCACCGGAAAACGCAACAACCATTGGGGATTGGTTGCTTTCGCAATGATAGGTGCCACCATATCGGGTGTTACTTTCATATCCGTACCGGGAATGGTAGCAGCGAAAGGATATGCTTATCTTCAAATGGTATTGGGCTTTATTGTGGGTTATTTCGCAATTGCTTTCGTGCTTGTGCCGCTGTTTTACAGAAAGAATCTTATATCTATATACGGATATCTCGAAGATAGATTCGGCAGACAGACATATCGCACAGGTGCCTGGTTTTTCTTTGTGTCCAAGCTTCTTGGAGCATCAGTAAGATTTTTCGTGGTATGTGCCGTTCTGCAGTTGCTCGTCTTCTCTCCATTGCACATCCCGTTTATTTTTAACGTGATAGTCACTATCGCTCTCATTTGGCTCTATACAGTGCAGGGAGGAGTGAAAACGCTTATTTGGACAGACACACTTAAGAGTTTCTGTCTCATCATGAGTGTAGTACTTTGCATCTATTTTGTGGCACAGAACTTGGGTTTCTCCTTTGGAGAGATGGTTTCGGCCATAGGTTCGCATGAAACTTCACGTATGTTCTTCTTCGACAATCCGATGGAAGGTACTTATTTCTGGAAACAATTCCTGGCCGGTGTCTTCATGGCTATTGCCACAAATGGCCTCGATCAGGATATGATGCAACGCAATCTGGCGTGCAAAGACAGTCGCCAGAGTCAGAAAAACATGATTGTAAGTGGCATAACACAGTTTTTCGTTATAGCTCTTTTCCTCCTTTTAGGAACGTTACTCGTTATATTCCTTGACCGGCACGAGATTGGTTTACCTGATAAATCCGACAATATTTTTGGTATAGTAGCTACTCATCCGGACATTCCTGTCATTGTTGGTATTCTTTTCGTGCTTGGTCTTATCTCAGCTGCTTACTCCGCTGCCGGTTCCGCGCTCACTTCATTGACTACCAGCTTCACTGTCGATATATTGGGTGCTCATAAGACAAGCGATGACAAGAAACTGACGCGTACTCGCAAGGCTGTCCATGTGGTAATGTCGGCTCTAATGGGTGGTGTCATCATCTTGTTCTATTATCTCAGTGAAGAAGATGCCATAAGCGCCGTCTACACCTTGGCATCGTACACATACGGTCCCATACTTGGATTGTTCGTGTTCGGAATGTTTGGCAGACGCCCCGTTCATGACAAATGGGTGCCTGTGGTTTGTGTCGCCGCACCTGCCCTTTCGTGGGTGACACAGTGGTGCCTGCATCATTTTGTAGGTTATGAAACCAGCTTTGAGTTATTGTTGATAAACGCCGCGTACACAATCATAGGTCTTCTTGCCTTAAGCAAACGCCCGAGCGCTTCTCAACGAGAACTTCAGACTGTAAAATGACAAATGACGCGTAATCTCCTCAGCCGCTATATCTGGCTCATAGATACTTTACGTCAAAGGGGCAGGCTGACACGTAGACAACTGAACGAGCTCTGGAAACAGTCGGCATTGAACAATAACGGCCAACCTATGTGCCGACGTACTTTGTACAATTACAAGTTAGCCATCAGCGAACTGTTTGGCATCGATATCGAATGCGATACCGCCACCTTCGAATATCACATAGTTGACAGTGATAATAAAAACACCAAATTGACCGACTGGTTACTCAACTCGTCGGCTGTCAACGAAGCACTTTCAAACTCGCGCGACATAAGTGACCGAATAATGCTTGAGGATGTCCCCTCGGCACGCGAACATCTTCCAGTCATCCTTAAGTCGCTAAAGACAAACAATCGCATCAAGTTTGATTATCACAACTATACCCGTTCACGACCTACGGCCGGAATAATATTCGAACCTTATTTAACGCGTATTTTCAAACAACGCTGGTATGTTATCGGGTTGAATGTACGCGAGAACAAACTAAAGACATATGCGTTGGATCGTATGTCCAAGGTTAACGACACGGGGGTGTCTTTTAAAATGCCAGAGTATTTCAACCCCGAGACCTATTTCGAGGATTCTTTCGGTATAGTAGTCAATAGCTCTGAACCGCGCGAAATAGTACTTCGCACTGACCATTTCAACGCCAAATATCTTGCCGCCCTACCCTTGCACTCATCTCAGCAACAGACAGTTCATGACCATTACTGCCTTTTCAGGTATAAGATGCAAATTACAGAGGATCTCATTCAGGAATTACTGGGTCAAGGCAGTCGCATCGTTGTGGAAAAACCACATGAACTTCGGTTACGCATCATGGAAGAATTACGCAAATCCATTGCTGCATACGAAGAAATCCCCTCTTTTTCTGTTACAACGTCGTCCAGATCTGTTTTACCTATTACCGACCCCAAGGTACTTGAAAACTAAGCGCAGGCGCGATGATAATCCACATTACTTTCTAAACGTTAGTAAATTAGAAAGAGTAGGCAGCAGAATCCCACGGCTTAGATATAGTGAGCGGCAGTTTGAGAGGGAACACATCCCTGTTTCTCAAGCTGCCGCTTACTCCAAAATCTGCTATTATGCTGATTATGCGTCTATAGTGGCGTAATTGGCGTTGGCTTCGATGAAGTCTCTGCGTGGAGCTACATCCTCACCCATTAGCATAGAGAAAATGCGGTCAGCCTCAACAGCATCGTTTATGGTCACCTGCTTAAGCATACGATGACCGGGAGCCATTGTTGTCTCGCGCAACTCTTGTTTGCTCATCTCACCAAGACCTTTATAGCGCTGTATGTTAGTTTTGTCGCCGTAACGTGTAATAAATTGTTGAACTTGCATATCGTTCCAACAATATTCTTCGTTCTTGCCAAGTTTACATTTGTACAACGGAGGGGTAGCAAGATAAAGATAACCGTTATCGATGATGGGACGCATGCGGCGGAAGAAGAACGTCATCAACAAAGTAGCTATATGAGCGCCGTCAACATCGGCATCGGTCATTATTATTATCTTGTGATAAGCCAGCTTAGATATATCCGAGCCCTTGGGATCCTCGTCAGTTCCGGGAGTTACACGTAGAGCGCGGAAGAGATTGCGTATTTCCTCGTTGTCAAGTATCTTATGCTCCATTGCTTTCTCGACATTAAGAATTTTACCTCTGAGAGGAAGGATAGCTTGGAAACGACGGTCGCGCGCTTCCTGTGCGGTGCCACCTGCCGAATCACCCTCAACGATAAATATCTCGCAATCTTCGGCGATGCGTGATGAACAATCGGATAACTTACCGGGAAGACCTCCTCCTGATAGGGGTGATTTGCGACGGACTTCCTGGCGGGCCTTCATGGCAGCGTGACGTGCCTGAGCAGCTTGTACTACCTTGGCCACAATGATCTTCGCCTGAGCGGGATGCTCTTCGAGATACACGGCAAGCGCTTCGCTAACTGCAGTCTGAACGATACCGGCAACCTCACTGTTTCCAAGCTTTGTCTTGGTCTGGCCTTCAAACTGTGGTTCCATAACCTTAACGGATATGACAGCTGTCAGACCTTCACGGAAGTCGTCACCGGCTATCTCAACCTTGGCGTTTTTCAGTAGGTCGTTCTGATCGGCATATTTCTTCAAGGTCGCGGTCAAGCCTCGACGGAACCCTGTCAGATGTGTACCACCTTCAATTGTATTGATATTGTTTACAAACGAATATATATTCTCATTGTATGACGTGTTATATGTCAAAGCTACTTCGACAGGCACCCCACTCTTCTCTGTATTAAGGCTAATAACGTCGTTAATGAGCGATTCCTTGTTTGAATCGATATACTCAACGAACTCGCTCAACCCTTTTGAGGAATAAAACGTCTCGGTTTTAGGATTGCCATTCGCATCGGGATTGCGTTTGTCCCTCAGTTTAAGGGTGATACCCGCATTTAGGAAGGCAAGGTCACGCAAACGGTTGGCCAAAGTGGAATATTCATACACCGTGGTGGTGAAAATTGTATCATCCGGTTTGAAAGTCACAGACGTGCCAGTCGTATCAGTTTCACCTACAACCAAAAGCTCGGTTGTAGGAATACCACGCGAGTACTCCTGCTGATAAACTTTACCGTTACGTCGCACCTTAGCACAAAGATATGTTGAAAGAGCGTTGACACACGAGACACCTACACCGTGAAGGCCGCCCGAAACCTTATATGACCCTTTGTCAAACTTACCTCCGGCATGGAGTACGGTAAGGACGACCTCAAGCGCGCTCTTGTGTTCCTTTTCATGCATGTCGACAGGAATGCCTCGTCCATTGTCAACGACGGTGATGGAATTGTCTTCATTGATAGTAACCTCAATGTGGCTGGCATATCCGGCAAGAGCTTCGTCAATCGAGTTATCAACTACCTCGTAGACGAGGTGGTGAAGACCTTTGGCGGAAATATCGCCTATATACATTGCGGGGCGTTTGCGTACAGCTTCCAACCCTTCAAGCACCTGAATATTACTGGCGCTATATTCGTTCTCTTTCTCTATTTCTGACATATTGGAATGATTAATTAGATGCAATTTTCATAAAATGGAACAGGATAATCAACGTTATATCATAAGGTTTTTCAGCGTAATCGACAACATGTTGATTTCGTTCCAAAATAACACACAAATGTACGCATTTTTTATGAAATGAGCAAACGGCCATTTCTTGTTTTTACTCTTGATTCTAATCCGTTCAGTCGTTCTGTTTTGCTTGAAGCGATGTTCATATTCACATAGTCAATAATTCAACAAAAATCCATAATTTTGCAACGCAAAACCTTTAACCTTTTGCAGAAAGTACCCAAGCAATTGCGTCAGGATAAAAACGTATTTCGATTATGCCTAATATCACTAAAACTATTCACCGATACATCGCGATAGGCTCCGTGCTGCTTGTTTTGGCTATGACTGTGCTTGATGGCACTGTTGTCAATGTAGCACTACCGGTGTTGGCTAAGGAGTTTAATGTCTCGGATTCGAGCGCCATATGGATAGTTACTGTTTACCAGTTAATTATAACCATGCTGCTATTACCAGTATCGTCTTTGGGTGATATTTACAGCTATAAGCGAAATTACATCATTGGTATAATAATTTTTACCGTGGGTTCGGCATTTTGCGGTTTATCTCCTTCTTTTGAGATTATTATCATCGCCCGTGCCATTCAAGGTATCGGAGCCGCCATGGTAATGGCCGTCAATGTGGCATTGGTAAGATTGATCTATCCTCCCGAATATCTTGGGCGCGGACTTGCCATAAATACCATGGTTATTGCCATAGCATCGGCCGCTGGACCTTCGCTTGCAGGTGCCCTCCTGTCAGTAGCTACATGGCATTGGCTCTTTCTTATAAACATACCTCTCGGCGTCGCCGCATTTTTTATGGCTTACAAATATCTGCCGGCCAATCCTCCCCGCAACCATAATACCAAATTTGATTGGACAAGTTCAATAGCCAACGTCATAGTTTTCGGTACACTGTTCTACGCGATGGGTAATTTTGCCCGGGGAGGCGACCTTCTTACCAACATCATCCTGTTGTTAAGCGGTATTTCGATAGGAATATTTTATATACGACATTTGAGAGGGCATGATGACCCGATGTTCCCGATTGATCTACTGCGAAGTAAACTCTACTCCTTAAGCATCATAACATACACGTGCTCTTTTATTGCCCAAAACATTGCCATGATTGCTCTCCCTTTCTTGTTTCTTAACGGTCTTGGTTTTTCTGAGCTAACGACTGGGTTGCTTATGACGCCGTGGCCTCTTGCCACCATGATAATCTCGCCTTTTGCAGCTCGGTTCATAGAGCGTCATAATGCAGGTGTCACTGCAGCTTTCGGTATGCTTGTGTACGCAATCGGCTTATTGGCATTATTATTGGTGCCAGCAGGCAGTCCGGCATCTGAATGGCAGATTGTATGGCGCATGGCCGTGTGCGGATGCGGATTCGGTATATTCCAGACACCGAACTCAACGGTTATGATATCGGCAGCTCCGGTCACTCGTTCGGGAGCCGCCGGCGGTTTCCAGAGTACTGCACGCATAGGAGGACAAACCTTAGGTGCCACCATCGTCACTCTGGTCTTTGCGTGGCTCGCCCAACCTACCGATGCCGGATCGATGTCTAATGGCGCGCCAGGTGTGCATGTGTGTCTGCTCATCGCCCTTAGTTGCGCCATCATAGCGGGAGTTTTCAGTATCAGCCGTTTCAAATCATTATCAACCTCCAATCAATAGAAGTGCTTAAACCTGAATGAAAAAGCACAAGGAGAACACCATCTGCTGAAAGGATTATACCGAAATCAACTCACGAGGAACAAATGCAAGACCGAACCTGCCTATTGTTTTAATGAGCAGGCTGCTGTCACGCAAAATCTCTCTCATTGTATTCTCTTCATGATAACCTAAGACTTTATCTATCATAACATCGTTTGTTAATGTCGCAAAATCATTAATTTTATAAAAGAAGAACAATACTTAATAATAGTTATTCTAGGTTCACGTGCCTGATGTATTTTTACTAAATTAAGAGTATTGTGCAGCTGCAAAAGAGGACGTAATTTTGCAACGGAAAATTTCTTAAAATTTTGCGTGATGAAAAATAAATTGCAGTGGGGCAAATCTATTGCCTCTTTCTTCCTTGTGCTCTTAATGATGCCTTTAGGTCATGCAGCAATGATAATAATGGAGCATACTTTAAGTTCCTCTGTCCTACATTATTCAGCATTTGCACTTGGGTTAACCGGCATTCTGATGGTTATCCGAAGCGTATATGTCAAAGGAGACACGCACCAAACTCTTTGGGGTCTGACCGGAGGAATGCTGTTCTGGACTGGTTGGGTAGAATTTCTTTTTCAATATTTTGCCAACCGATTTGGAACGCAACCTCAGTTAGATCCTATTTCAGGTGAAATCGTGACCAAACCAGAATATCTCATTCTTCCGGCAACTTTCGGATTATGGGTGATGATAATGGTGCTTTATGTTTTTTGTTGCCGTTCAGGCTGCGACTTTATCCGATGGTGGCAGAAACTTCTATTAGGAAAACGAAAAGAAGAGATTGTATCAAGAGGGGTGACCCGACATGCCGGTATTGTTACTTTCATGGAACTAGTAATGATGATGTGGGCCAGCTACCTACTGCTGATGTTCTGTTATGACGACAGTTTCATCGGCGACCACCACCCAGTGACGTTGATCATAGGACTATTATGTCTGATTGCATCAGTCTTAATCTTTCGCAAACAACTTTTTATTCCGACGTGGGGCGGCAACATACGAATGGCTATTGCTACGGTTATAGTCTTTTGGACTCCTGTTGAGATAATGGGGAGAATCAAACTGTTAAATGAGATTTGGATTGCTCCGTTCGATCATATTTATGAAATGACCTTGATTTTAGTCGCCTTCGTTTTGCTCGCGGTCTTACTCATTTTTAAGACTCGCACGCCACACACTACTTGAGCTAATTCTATTAACAACAAAAACATTCAAAATGAAAAATTCGAAACATCTTTTTTACAGTCTTTTGACATTTGCCTTGGCAACTATTTCGCTGCCTTCATGTGGTTCTGATGAAGATGAACCGGAACGACCATCCCTGACAGACGGATATGTCGGAGAATTTGCAGGACAGCTCACGCTGAATATTGCAGGTCAATATGATTATGACACGGATATAAAAATATTAATTTCAGCAGGGAAAAATGAGACATTGAGTGTTACATTCCCGGAATATTCCATGTCTAATACGATGATGGGCGAAATCACCATGGGAGCCATTACACTTGAAAATCTTACGTACGATTCTTTAAAAGTCGGCTTCTATCTTAACTATGGGGAGGCCGGCAAAAACCAGTATTTCAAAGCAGAAAGAAATGGAACGGTAACAATGGACAGCGAGTATCCGCTAAATGCACCCAGCGATATACTTGTGACCAAGGGTGAAGATGGGAAAATTACAGTTGTCAATTCTTTCCGAATCGGAACGATGCCAATGCCGATTACTGCAACATTCATAGGCTGGAAATAGTAAATGAAACCTATTACGTTAGCCACATATCTTATCAAAAGCCTCGCACTGCTGACCGTAGTGACGCTCTCGGGGTGCGAAGGCATTTTTAAGAGCGTCTACGATGAGCCGGAATCTGAACCTCAGTCAACCACAGACGGCCACCTTTATATAGATGCATCCAACTGGCAGGAATGGCATTATATAGATTTAAGGTCTGTTGCCGAGCATGTTGCTACATATACTGATTTCAATCCTTCCTCTTTATGGGAAACAATAGAAATCCCCACTCTTGGAATTCCTGAAGAATTCTTTGAAAGAAATAATGAAAAAGCCGGTCTCTATACTTACTGGTATGATGTGTTTGGAGAGGGAATTTCAAACCAGGAATTCATAGGTTTTACTCCTACCGAACCTCAACCCGAACCGGATCAATGGACTTTTGCCGTACATCGCAATAATGTCAGGACAAACGGTTGTCTTGTTGCCGAAACTGAATTTTCTTCTCTGTCGCAAATTCCGGACGATTCGAACTGGGTTTCAACCCTTGTTTTCACACCCGATGAATGGAATCAAACGGAGGTGTGGACTGTGCAAGACAGAATGCTTAACGGCATTATCGGAAACCAAGGTATTTATATCAATAAGGTTTTGAGTGGTTGGCTCAAAATGTTAATCCCCCCAATGCCGCCGCTCTATGAGATCAACTGTCATGTTTTTGTCCTAAAACTAACTGATGGCTCTTTCGCAGCTCTGCAACTTGAAGATTACATGAATTCCTCGGGCACAAAATGTTGTCTTTCCATAAATTACAAATATCCTCTGTGAAGACATTAAGGTTACATATCTCTTTACACATGATGTTACTCTTTATTTATTCGTTTGCACAAGATACTGGGCAAACGGATTCATGCGACTGGGATGTCTTGAATCTTAATGAGATTGTCGTGACCGGCACAAGGGTGCCAAAATTGCTCAAAGATACTCCCGTACAAACCAGCCTCATTACATCGAAGGATATAGAGCGCTCGGATGCCACAGATATTCAAGGATTGCTTCAAACGGAACTGCCCGGGGTGGAATTTTCTTACGCCATGAACCAGCAGGTTCATCTGAATTTCGGAGGTTTTGGAGGCCAAAGCTTACTCTTTCTCGTTGACGGAGAAAGAATGGCCGGAGAAACACTCGACGATGTTGATTTTTCGCGTATCGACATGAACAATGTTGAGAGGATTGAAATTGTAAGAGGCGCATCGAGTGCCTTGTATGGCAGTAATGCCTGTGGAGGAATAATTAATATCATTACAAAAGGAGCCACGAAGAAATGCGAACTTAACCTTGATGTCAGATTCAGTCGGCATGAGAATCGAAGATATATGTTAAGTTTGGGAAACAGCTTCAAACATATTCAAAATTCTTTATCTGTTACAGCCTCCAGAATGAACAGTTATACAGTTCATAATGCACCGGAAGCCGAAGCACCTGTTGTAAACACAATTTTTGGACATAAAACCTTGAATGTGCGCGAGCATTTAATATGGGAACCTTTTATCGGTCTGAAATTTTCGGGTAGAGCGGGATTTTACATGAGGGAGCTTCCGCGCGAAATTAAAGCCCCCGACAGATACAGGTCTTACAACGGAGGGTTAAAGGGAGAATGGGATTTTGGATTCAATGACAGATTGGAATTCTCTTACACTTTCGATCAGTATGACAAATCGCAATATAACGGTTTTTCAGGTTTGGATATCCGAAATTACAGCAACGTTCAAAACTCTATTCGTGCTCTTTATAATCATACGTTTGCAGACGGTTCCATGCTGACCGTCGGATTAGACTACATGCGCGACTATCTGATGAATACAAAACTTACCGGCTCGAAAAAGACTCAGGATTGTGGAGACGGATTCGTGCAATACGATTGGAAAGCTTCAAACAGATTGGAAGTGGTAGGAACGTTACGTTACGATTATTTTTCAGACGGAAGGATATCGAGAGTTACTCCTAAAATTTCCGCTCGGTATAGACTCACTTCGAGGTTGAACATCAGGACTGCATACGGAATAGGATTTCGAACACCCACTCTTAAGGAAAAATATTATGAATTTGACATGGCCGGAATTTGGATCGTAAAAGGAAATGCAGAATTAAATCCTGAAACTGCACATAACTTCAACTTTTCAGTAGACTACACTGTAAGTCATTACAATATTACTGGAACGGCCTATTACAATCATACCAAAAATAAGATAACCACAGGATTACCCTATTACCTAAACGACAATACTTCTCAGCTCTATCTTAACTATGAGAATCTTGCTGATTTCAATTCCTGCGGCGTTGAAATCACCGCACAGGGGGCATGGCGTAATGGGATTTCAGCCAAATTATCATACGCATTAATATACGAACAAAACAGTCGTAATAAAGAAGATAAAGAAGCCAATAGCCAGTTTATGCCTGCTCGCCCTCACTCTCTGACAGCGAGAGTGGGTTGGGACAGGTCTTTCTCGGGAAACTATAGCATGGCTATCGATTTGAGCGGAAGATTCCTGTCGGCTGTTTCCAACCGAGATTATAAGGACTATTATGATCTCTCGAAAGGGATGGTATCTGTTCGTTATCCGGCTTACACTTTATTGAAACTTTCCGTATCGCAAAGTTTTTTGGGCAAAGTAAGGTTGACAATAGCACTCGACAATCTTCTCAATTATCGACCCAAGTATTATTACCTCAATGCTCCGTTAACAGAGGGCATCAATTTCATCATGGGAGCAACTCTCACACTTTAATCTAAACAACAGGAGCATGAAGTTCTATTATTATGTAGACCCATGTTTTACAATACATGTCGGATTTCCGGCTACTACTGTGTTTGATGTCATGTCTACGGTTACTACAGTGCATGCCTTCGGCTGTTGACATATCACTTATCTATGGCGTTATGGAAAGTGGCGAAATACTCGGATTGTCGGGAGGCAGCGCCGAGTCATCGACAAGGTCGCTTTGCACCTCCAAATTAAGAGCCGGTTCGAGGATAATCCGCCTTATAAAATTAAGCCATAGAACAACATATTTTTGAGCCTTAAAACAACATAGTTCAGGTTTTATATTTGTAATTTTGCGCTGAGTTTTGATGACTACGCCAACGTGCACCAGCCTTCGGCCGACATGTACTTCAAGCTCACTCGCGTTTTTTCAATTGTATCATAAAACTAATACACAAATAATATGAATAAGACAGCAGTAGTTATTGGCGCAGGTTCAGGTCTTGGTTTAGGACTTGCGAAGAAATTCAAAAATGAGGGTTTTAAGGTTGTGCTCGTTGCTCGCAATGAGCAGTCTCTTAAAGAAATGGCCGAGCATCTTGGCGAGGCTGTTTTCTTTAAGACAGCAGATGCTTCCGATGCGGCAAACCTGAAGAATGCCATTGATGAAATCAAAAATGAATATGGCACTCCAGACGTAGTATTGTATAATGTCGGAATCACAACTCCCGATTCAGATAGCCTTACGGCAGAAACTCTTGTAGAGCATTTTAAGGCCGATGTTGCCGGGGCTTATACTACCGCTACATGTTTCTCCGATGAGCAATTTGTCGAAAAAAGAGGGGCGATAATCTTCACGGGTGGTGGCTTGGCAATGTATCCTGCCGATGGGTTCATTCCATTATCCCTTGACAAAGCAGCTCTGCGTACACTTGCTTACATACTTCATGATAAATATAAGAAGCATGGCATATTTGTCGGTATCGTGGAAGTCTGCGGAACCATCAACGGCTCGCCTTATTTCTCCGCCGACAATATCGCTGAATCATACTGGCGGATGTACCTTACCCGCGACAAATGTGAATATGCCTACGAGACCCCTGAACTCTCGGCACAACAAAATGAGTATGGAACCTTTGAAAACAAAAGTGCGGAATATTGGGGTGCAGTCTATAAATTTTCATTGGAAGACAAATGAGCCACTCAATCCGATTGAACAACGGAGTTGAGATGCCGATGATAGGATATGGTACATATCAAATCCCGGCATCCAAGACGGCACGGTGTGTAGCCGACGCATTG
>JAFLTY010000042.1 GCA_022509065.1 Muribaculaceae bacterium | reverse complement strand
CCAACGACCCTCTGATTAACAGTCAGATGCTCTAACCGACTGAGCTATTGAAGCGGATATCGACGCCCTTTGGCGTTTTGCGGTGCAAATGTATGAAGTTTTTTTCTATTTACAAAATTTTTTTTGAAAAACCACCAAAAACTCATTTTTGATAACCTTTCATCTACTGCCCTATCAGTAAGTGCCGCAACTCTTATCAATTCAAATATAGGTAGTGGAACGGCTCTTATAATTATTCGTACTTCTTTAAGAATATTTAATAAAGAAATTTTTCCATAATTAAGCAGTAAAATAAGTCTCGAATCAAAAAAACTTCGTACCTTTGTAGTGCCTAAACAAGGCAACGGCGTCCGGTTGCCACAAGCATTCCGGTCAACGCCCAGAGTCCAGTAATAAATAACTAACAACCTGATATTTAAAAACAACTGAAATGAGTAATCTCGAAGACATCAAAAAAGCACGCCTTGCCGGCGTAAAGGAAGACCTGGTCAAATATGGCATCACAGGTACTACCGAAGTTGTGTATAACCCCACTTACGAGGCTCTTTACAAGGAAGAAACCCTTCCCTCCCTCGAAGGTTTTGAAAAAGGTGTCAACACCGAACTTGACGCCGTCAACGTTATGACAGGTGTTTACACCGGTCGTTCTCCCAAAGACAAATTCATTGTTCTTGACGAAAATTCAAAAGACAGCATCTGGTGGACAACCGAGGAATATAAGAACGACAACAAACCCGCTACTCAGGAAGCTTGGAAAGAATGCAAAAAACTTGCTGTTGACGAACTTTCTAACAAAAAACTTTATGTAGTCGATGGTTTCTGCGGTGCTAACAAAGACACCCGCATGGCTGTTCGTTTCATCATGGAAGTGGCATGGCAAGCACATTTTGTTACTAACATGTTTATTCGCCCCACAGCCGAAGAACTTGCCGACTTCACTCCCGATTTCATTGTTTACAACGCATCGAAAGCCAAACTTACCAACTACAAAGAACTTGGCCTTAACAGCGAAACTGCCGTAGTCTTCAACACTACAAGCCGCGAACAGGTCATCATCAACACTTGGTATGGCGGTGAAATGAAAAAAGGCATGTTCTCAATGATGAACTATTATCTGCCCCTGAAAGGTATCGCTTCGATGCACTGCTCGGCCAATACAGACATGAATGGCGAAAATACAGCTATTTTCTTCGGTCTGTCCGGCACAGGCAAAACAACATTGTCTACCGACCCCAAACGCCTCCTTATAGGCGACGACGAACACGGATGGGATGATAATGGAGTGTTCAACTTCGAAGGTGGTTGCTATGCAAAGGTTATCAACCTTGACAAAGACAGCGAACCCGACATCTATAACGCTATCAAACGCAACGCCCTTCTTGAAAACGTAACTGTCGACGCAGAAGGCAAAATAGATTTCAACGACAAGAGCGTTACCGAAAATACCCGTGTTTCCTATCCTATCGACCATATCGAAAAGATAGTACGCCCCATCTCGGCAGGTCCCGCCGCCAAGAACGTCATCTTCCTCAGTGCCGACGCATTCGGTGTACTTCCTCCCGTAAGCATACTTACTCCCGAACAGACCAAGTATTACTTCCTGAGCGGTTTCACAGCTAAACTCGCCGGTACCGAACGTGGCATCACAGAACCCACACCCACTTTCTCGGCTTGCTTCGGTCAGGCTTTCCTTGAACTCCATCCCACCAAATATGCCGAAGAGCTCGTTAAACGCATGGAACAAAGCGGAGCGAAAGCTTATCTCGTGAACACCGGTTGGAACGGAACAGGCAAACGTATCTCCATCAAAGACACTCGCGGCATTATCGATGCCATCCTTGATGGTGCTATCCTCAAAGCTCCCACCAAGAAACTGCCCATCTTTAACTTTGAGATTCCCACCGAACTGCCCGGCGTTGACCCCAAAATCCTCGACCCGCGCGATACTTACACAAACCCCGAAGAATGGACTGTGAAAGCTACCGACCTGGCAGAACGCTTCATCAAGAACTTCAAGAAATACGAAAACAACCCTGCCGGTAAAGCTCTTGTTGCTGCCGGTCCTCAACTCTAAGCTATATTCAAACTTGATATAAAAACAAGTAACGAATAACCAACAATTACCCCGACTGTTTTTTGGCAGTCGGGGTAATTGTTTATAGTTTCAACCTTTCATCGATGCAACAAGCTTCTCACGAAATGCTTCGGACAATGGCGACCCTTGTTGTGTTTTGACATCAAAACCGGCCAATACGGAGACAGCCTGAGCTTTTACCTGTTCGGTATCGGGATTGACAATACGTTGATAAACTGTAAATGAACGATCGCCAACCTTGACAACCGACGAGCGCACTTCCAGTGGTTCAGAAGCTACTGCCGGACAAAGGAAATCCACATTGATATTGACAATAGCCACAGAAAAATCAGACGGCAAACCATCATGATGGGTCAGTTCATGAAAAAAATCAGATTTACCCAAGTCAAAAAAGGACATATAGCTGTTGTTGTTTATATGTCCGAATGTATCATAATCGGTAAACCGTATCTGAATGCGTAGCCTATGACTCATGTCGAGTTGGGGATACAACAACCGGTCTTTAATATCCATATCATTCAATCTTTAGTTGTCACATTCCTTAACAAATCATTGTCTTGCAACCTTATTCTTGCCTGTTGCCGTACCAAAATTACTATTTATCATTCAGTTGACCAAATGCGTCATAAAGTTTAATGTCAAGTCTTGAAAATTTGACTTTTTATGTCTAACTTTGCACACGAAAAGGGGTCTGTTGACTGACCTTTTCAACCTCTACATCCCCACACACCCTTTACAGGTATATGGAATATTCTTTTCTTCAGTTGCTTGGCCTTTTAGGTGCCGTCGGACTGTTCCTTTACGGCATGAAGGTAATGAGCGAAGGCTTGCAAAAAACAGCAGGCGACCGTCTCCGAAACATTCTTTCGGCAATGACGCGCAACCGTCTTACCGGTTGTATCACAGGTTTCCTCATCACTGCGCTTATTCAGAGTTCATCTGCATCAATCGTACTGGTTGTCAGTTTCGTAAACGCCGGTCTTATGACATTGGCTCAGTCAATGTCAGTGATTTTCGGTGCGAACCTTGGTACTACTTTTACGGCATGGATAATATCGTTGCTGGGTTTCAAAGTGGACATCTCGGCTTTTGCCATTCCGCTTATGGCCATTGCCGTTCCCCTCCTGTTCGCTCGCAGCGGTAAGAAAAAATCCATCGGTGAATTCATCATCGGTTTTGCTTTGCTTTTCCTGGGTTTGAGCATGATATCGGCTTATGTACCCGATTTGCAAAAAAATCCCGAGATGTTCGAGTTCCTAACACGCTATGCGTCGATGGGATTCTGGTCGGTTCTCATTTTCTGGTTTGTCGGTCTGGTTGTCACCATGATAATACAGAGTTCGGCCGCTACATTTGCCATCTGCCTCGTTATGTTTGCCAAAGGATGGATCAACTTCGACTTGGCATGTGCCATCGTGCTTGGTTCCGCCATTGGTACGACTATCACACCGCTTCTGGCCTCCTTAAGTGGTAATGTGGCAGCAAAACGCACCGCCATGGGACACTTGCTTTTCAATGTCCTTGGGTCGATATGGAATCTTGCCCTTTTCTTCCCCTTCATTGCTATGATTACTAAGATGTGCGAAGCGATGGGTTTGGGCAATCCCAACGAACTGTACCAATACGTAACGACACTACAAACCACCGATCCCGAAGTCTATAACCATCTCTTTGACACCAACCTGCCGACCCATCATCCGGCTTCACAGGCACAGGCTCGGGTTTTCGCCATGCAGGCCTCCGTTTCCATTTGCCTTTCCATTTATTACACAACATACAAGTTCATAAACCTGATGATTATGATTTGGTTTACCAAACTGTATGTAAAGATTGTGGAATGGATCATACCCACCCGCAAAAACACCGAAGACGACTTCGGTCTCAAATTCATCACCGGTGGTTTGTTGTCATCCTCCGAGCTTAACATCACACAGGCCGAAAAAGAAATTGCAGTGTACGCCGAACGTATAGGGCGTATGGTTAACATGGCTCATCAACTCGTTCACACTCCCGAACACACTGAGGAATTCAATAAACTGCTTTCAAGAATAGAGAAATACGAAGACATCTCGGACAGCATGGAACTTGAAATAGCCCAGTTCCTCAACCACGTTGCCGAGGGTCGACTGTCTAACGAAGGTAAGATAAAGATAGCCGGCATGCTCAGTATAATCAGTGAGCTGGAATCCATAGCCGATTGCTGTTATGGTGTTGGCAAGATACTGGTACGAAAACGTGACAGCCATGTTGATTTCACCGATGACATTTACACCAACGTTGACACGCTGTACAGCTATGTTATCGATGCCATGCATCTCATGATTGCAAACTTGCAGGAGATAGAAAGACTTTCGAATTCTTCCCTCACCGAATCGTATAACAAGGAGCGCGAAATCAACAATATGCGCAACCTTTTGCGGCGTGACAATATTGACAACATCAACGAACACAAATACGAATACCAGGCAGGTATTTATTATATGGACCTGGTTGGCGATTTGGAACGCACCGGTGACTATATCATTAACGTCATAGATACCCTTAAAGAACAGTTCATTCGCCCATCGAAAGCTTGAGGAATGTCTTCCCTTTTTCATGCACCGATTATCGCACGACATTGACATTCATACCCACACAGGCGTACCGCGTTTAGACGCTATTCTTTGCGTAGATCCGACTCAACACACCCAACTTCCCGAGGGCGAAGGCTTATTGAGCGTCGGCATTCATCCATGGAACGCCGAACATGCCACCGAAGAGACATGGATTCGTTTGAACGAATGGCTCAAAGACAAACGCGTGGTAGCCATTGGCGAGATTGGTTTGGATCGCGCCGTCAATGTTTCGCGCGATGTTCAGATGACTGTATTTATCAAACAACTACAAATAGCTGACTCACTGTCCTTGCCAGTAATCATTCATTGCGTCAGATCGTTCGATACCTTACTCGCCTTGCGGAAACAAATCAAAACCACTAACCAATGGATAATACACGGTTTCCGCGGAAAGCCTGACACTGCTCGACAATTGCTCAAAGCGGGTTTCGACTTAAGTTTCGGTACTAAATTTAATATAGACTCTTACGACTTGACTCCCCCCGAAAGGCGTTATCACGAAACTGATACAGATATTGATAACACCTCTCAATGAGATATTATATCGAAGCCGATGCAATGTAAGACGCTCACTTCACCCAGATTATATAAAAATTATTTAAGTTTATTTAACATTTTTATCTTTCTTAAATTTAGTTAAAAACATTAAATTTGTGCGGTAACCTTTTTTACTAACCTTAAAAACTAATTTTTATGCAACAAGTTTGGAAACAAACCGTAATGGGTGTTATCTGGGCGCTTGTCCTTATGATGGCCGGATCCATCCTCATGAGTATTTCGGCAATGGTAGCTGTAGCAGGTGCTCTCTTCGGTTCAAGTGGGGCTGCAGGTGGCTTCGGATTTTTAACCATCGTATGCCTCCTGGCCATGATCGGTGGCTTCGTATGGTTCTTTATCAACCTTTCGAAATTTATCACCATTCAGCAGACCGATGCGGACCGTTCGGCGATTTCTAATGTACGTACTTCCTACATCATTTTCATCGTAGGAGCCATTCTTAACTTCATTCCCGTCATTGGATGGATAGTTAACCTTATCTGCGCTCTTGTCGCAAACATACTGCTTATCATTGCGTTCAACAACTTCAGCAATTCGCAATTCATGAATCCGACAGGACGCTCGGGCGCTTCTTTGCTTAAGGTACAGGCCATCATCACTTTGATTTGCGCTATCCTTATGATTATCCCCGTCGTCAACATTCTTGCTATCATCGGCGAAATCGTAGCGCTTGTACTTCTGTTTGTGGGTTGGAGCAAAGTTTCCAACGGTCACGGCGAAGTTGTACTTTAATTAATTCGTTAATCCATTAATAATAAAGAGGGCGCCTTCGGGCGCCCTCTTTATTATTAATGGTCATTGAAATTAGTCGTTTACTACTTCGAGGTGATCCACATCGACTGTATCATCGAAACCGGCGTTCATCTCGTCTTTACTTCCGACAACAAGACGGTCGTAAATCTTGAGACCTGTTCCGGCCGGTACCAAATGTCCGCAGATAACATTTTCTTTCATGCCTTCGAGTGTATCAGTCTTTCCGTTGATAGCTGCCTCGTTGAGCACCTTGGTGGTTTCCTGGAACGATGCGGCCGACATAAAGCTTGATGTCTGAAGAGCGGCACGAGTAATACCTTGCAGAATCTGTTCGCTGGTAGCAGGCATGGCGTCGCGAACAGTGATGGTGCGAAGGTCGCGCTGTTTCAATATAGAGTTTTCGTCGCGTAATTTACGCGGTGTGATAATCATACCCGGTTTTATGGTCTCGGAGTCACCGGCATCGGTAACTACTTTCTTACCCCAGATACGATCGTTTTCTTCCATGAAGTCACGTTTGTCAACAACCTGCGATTCGAGGAAATTGGTGTCGCCCGGGTCAAGGATATTTACCTTGCGCATCATCTGACGAACGATAACCTCGAAGTGTTTGTCGTTGATTTTCACACCCTGGAGGCGATAAACGTTCTGCACTTCGTTAACAATATATTCCTGAACAGCAGTCGGACCCATAATATTGAGGATGTCGGCCGGTGTAATCGCACCGTCAGACAGCGGGGTGCCTGCACGAACATAGTCGTTCTCCTGTACAAGTACTTGTTTGGACAGGGGTACAAGATATTTCTTGACTTCGCCGAGTTTGCTTGTGACCGAAATTTCGCGGTTACCGCGTTTCACCTTGCCGAACTTAACTTCACCGTCAATTTCACTGACGATAGCGGGGTTCGACGGATTGCGCGCTTCGAATAGCTCGGTAACACGCGGCAGACCACCGGTAATATCACCCGCATTACCGGCGGCACGAGGCAGTTTGACGAGGCTTTCGCCGACTTTTATTTCGTCGCCGTCGTTCTTCATCAAGTGTGCGCCTACAGGAAGAGCGTAGGTCTTGATGATTTCGCCGTTAGCATCGACAATCTGAGCTTCGGGCACTTTGGTACGGTCTTTAGACTCGATAATAATCTTATCCTGAAGGCCTGACTGTTCGTCAACCTCAACGCGGTATGTCACATTCTCAATAAGGTCTTTATAACGTAACAGACCGCCTACCTCACTTATGATAACGGCGTTGAAGGGGTCCCATTCGCAAATGACATCACCTTTAGTGACCATGTCACCACTATTGAAATAGAGTTTCGAACCGTAAGGAATGTGCGCGTTAGTCAGCATCATGCCCGTGTTGGGATCCATGATGCGCATTTCGGCCAAACGACCGATAACAACCTGCACGGGATGACCTTTGGCATCGACTTCGTCTGTTTTTACGGTACGGAGTTCCTCTATTTCAAGACGTCCGTCGTAACGTGAGGTTACAGAAGATACCGCTGCTATATTCGAAGCAACACCACCGACGTGGAATGTACGCAGAGTGAGCTGTGTACCGGGTTCACCGATAGACTGAGCGGCTATGACGCCGACAGCCTCTCCTTTTTGTACCATTCGCAGGTTGGCAAGATTACGACCATAACATTTGGCGCAAACGCCTTTCTTACTTTCACAGGTAAGGACGGAACGGATCTCCACACTTTCAATGGGAGAGTTGTTTATGCGTTCGGCAGCGTCGTCAGTAATTTCCTCACCGGCGCGTACAATGACTTCACCTGTGGTAGGATCAAGAATGTCATGAACCGAAACACGACCAAGAATACGTTCGCCGAGCGAAGACACAACTTCGTCGTTATTCTTAATTTCGGTGCAAACCAGACCACGCAGTGTGCCGCAATCCTCTTCCGTAACAATGACATCGTGAGCCACATCCACAAGACGTCGGGTAAGATAACCGGCATCCGCAGTCTTAAGTGCGGTGTCAGCAAGACCTTTACGTGCGCCGTGGGTCGAGATGAAGTATTCAAGCACTGACAGACCTTCCTTGAAGTTAGCCAAGATGGGGTTTTCGATGATTTGACCACCTTCAGCACCTGCTTTCTGAGGTTTTGCCATAAGGCCACGCATACCGGCGAGCTGACGTATCTGGTCTTTAGAACCACGGGCTCCCGAGTCAAGCATCATGAATACAGAGTTGAAGCCTTGATTGGCCGATGTCATCTGTTTCATAAGCACGCTGGTGAGTTTGTCATTCACTTGTGTCCATACATCGATAACCTGATTGTAGCGGTCGTTGTTGGTAATGACACCCATTGCGTAGTTATTCATGATTTCCTCAACCTGGGCGTATCCTTGAGCCACGATTTCTTCTTTTTCGGGCGGAATGATTACGTCACCGAGGTTAAACGACAAGCCGCCTTTGAAGGCCATATAGTAACCAAGGTTCTTGATGTCATCAAGGAATTTAGCCGAGCGAGGTATACCGCATTTCTTGATTACGCGCGAAATGATGTCGCGAAGCGATTTCTTTGACAGGATTTCGTTAACATAACCGATTTCCTTGGGCACAAGGTCATTAACGAGCACACGTCCAACTGATGTGTTCTCTACCAGATGTGTAATAGGGTTGCCATCTTTGTCGACATCGTCAACCATAATGGTGACAGGAGCATGGAGAGTAACCTTGCCCTCGTTATAAGCTATGCGCGCTTCTTCGGGTCCATAGAAGATAGTACCTTCGCCTTTGTCGCCGGGACGCAGCTTGGTGATATAATACAGACCGAGTACCATATCCTGCGAAGGCACAGTGATGGGGGCGCCGTTAGCGGGATTAAGGATATTGTGGGCACCGAGCATAAGCATCTGCGCCTCAAGAATCGCTTCGTTGCCAAGAGGCAAGTGAACGGCCATCTGGTCTCCGTCAAAGTCGGCGTTGAATGCGGTACAAGCAAGCGGATGCAACTGAATTGCCTTGCCTTCAATCATCTTAGGCTGGAAAGCCTGAATACCCAGACGGTGAAGTGTCGGGGCGCGGTTAAGCAATACGGGATGTCCTTTCATTACATGTTCAAGAATGTCCCATACCACAGGTTCTTTGCGGTCGACAATCTTTTTCGCGCTCTTCACTGTCTTTACAATACCGCGTTCAATGAGTTTGCGGATAACGAAAGGTTTGTAAAGCTCGGCAGCCATATTTTTAGGTATGCCGCATTCGTGCATTTTCAACTCGGGACCTACGACGATTACCGAACGTGCCGAGTAGTCAACACGTTTACCCAGCAGGTTCTGACGGAAACGACCTTGTTTACCCTTCAACGAGTCGGACAGCGACTTGAGCGGGCGGTTGGCGTCAGACTTGACGGCTGACGACTTGCGTGAGTTGTCAAGCAACGAGTCGACAGCTTCCTGAAGCATGCGTTTTTCGTTACGTAGAATCACATCGGGAGCTTTGATCTCGATGAGACGTTTAAGACGGTTGTTACGAATGATGACACGACGGTAAAGGTCGTTAAGGTCACTTGCTGCAAATCGACCGCCATCCAGAGGCACCAAAGGACGGAGTTCGGGCGGTATGACGGGCACTGCTTGAAGAATCATCCATTCGGGCTTGTTCTTACCACGCGACGCACGGAAGGACTCAACGACCTGCAGGCGTTTGAGCGCTTCTGTCTTACGCTGTTGACTTCCGTCTGTATCGGCCTGGTGACGCAACTGGTAGGAAAGTGAGTCCAAATCGAGGTCTTTGAGAAGGTCATAGATGGCTTCAGCACCCATTTTAGCAACAAATTTGTTGGGGTCGCCATCTTCGAGTTGCTGATTGCCTTCGGGTAGCTTATCCAGAATTTCGAAATATTCTTCTTCGCTGAGCAGGTCGAGTTTTTCAACTCCAAAATCGGCAGCTGCTCCGGGATTGATAACTATGTATCGTTCGTAGTAGATTACAGCGTCGAGTTTCTTCGAGGGGAGCCCGAGCAGATAACCTATTTTGTTGGGCAAAGAACGGAAATACCATATATGAGCCACGGGAACGACAAGTTTGATGTGACCGGAACGTTCACGACGAACTTTCTTTTCGGTAACTTCGACACCGCAACGGTCGCACACAATACCTTTATAACGGATACGTTTATATTTGCCGCAGTGACATTCGTAGTCTTTAACGGGACCGAAAATACGTTCGCAGAACAATCCGTCGCGTTCGGGCTTATAGGTACGATAGTTAATGGTTTCGGGTTTCAAAACTTCACCTTTGGAGTTGGCAAGAATTTCTTCGGGCGAGGCCAGACCGATGGTGATTTTTGAAAAACCGTTTTTGTTTTTGTTGTCTTTCTTAAAAGCCATATTGTGTTATATCTTGGTCAGTAGTTAATTATAAAAGTACCACACGACATGCAGCCCCGATTCAAAGAACCGGACTGCACGTTGTTTGGAAATTAGCTTATTAATAACGCCAAATATTGCATTATATTGTGTTGAAATATTGTAGTTTTAAGGAGAGCATCCGATGTCTCAACGAAACATCCGACTAAGGGGATGGTTCCGTTCCATTCAGTTGATTACGAAATGGAACGTTGTGTTACTGTTCAAGATTTACGCTCAGACCTAAGCCACGCAATTCGTGCAGAAGCACGTTGAGCGATTCGGGTATGCCGGGATTGGGCATAGCATCGCCTTTGACAATAGCTTCGTAGGCTTTCGAGCGACCATTAACGTCGTCGGACTTGACAGTGAGGATTTCCTGAAGAATATGAGCTGCTCCGAAAGCTTCGAGAGCCCATACCTCCATCTCACCGAAACGCTGTCCACCAAACTGAGCTTTACCGCCCAGGGGTTGTTGCGTGATGAGCGAGTACGGACCGATTGAACGAGCGTGCATCTTGTCTTCAACCATGTGGCCAAGTTTCAGCATGTAAATCACGCCCACTGTAGCGGGTTGGTCGAAACGTTCGCCTGTTCCACCGTCGTACAGATAGGTTTTACCGTAGCGCGGTAGCCCTGCTTTATCAGTCCATTCGTTGAGGTCGTCAAGGTTGGCACCATCGAAGATGGGTGTAGCAAATTTTTCACCCAGTTCACGACCTGCCCAACCGAGTACGGTTTCAAAAATCTGACCGAGGTTCATACGCGAAGGCACGCCGAGGGGGTTCAGACAGATGTCGACAGGAGTACCGTCTTCAAGGAAAGGCATGTCCTCTTGACGAACTATGCGGCTGACGATACCCTTGTTACCGTGACGGCCAGCCATTTTGTCACCAACGCTGATTTTGCGTTTCTTGGCAATATATACCTTAGCAATCTGAAGGATACCGGAGGGCAGTTCGTCACCGATAGATATGTCGAATTTTTTACGGCGTAACTGTGCGTCAAGTTCTTTGGCTTTGCGCAGATAGTTGACGACAGTGCGACGTATAAGGTCATTGGTATGCTCGTCGTCGGTCCAATTACTCAGATTGAGTGTATCGTAGTCAATGTCTCTCAAAGCTGCCGCGTTGAAAGGACTTCCGGCCGGAATGATGTCGCTACCGAGGAAGTCTTTTACGCCCGCGCTCTTATGTTTTTCTGTAAGTACAAGCAGTTTGCCGACAAGTTTCTCCTTGAGTTCGGTCTGTTTGTCTTCATATTCCTCATCGAGCTTGGGCAACAGTGCGTTGGCGCTTTTCGATTTCTTTTTAGTGGCCTTTGAGAAAAGGTTCGTTCCGATAACTACGCCCTTAAGCGACGGTGTGGCCTTGAGGGATGCGTCTTTAACATCGCCGGCTTTGTCACCGAAGATGGCGCGGAGGAGTTTTTCCTCAGGGGTGGGATCGCTTTCACCTTTGGGAGTGATTTTACCAATCATGATGTCGCCGGGAACCACGTGTGCGCCGATGCGTATAATACCGCGTTCGTCAAGATCCTTTGTGGCATCTTCGCTGACATTTGGAATGTCGCTGGTGAGCTCTTCGACACCGCGTTTAGTGTCACGCACTTCGAGAGAATACTCGTCAACATGCACCGAGGTGAGAATATCTTCTCGGACAACACGTTCGTTGAGCACTATAGCATCCTCGTAGTTATATCCTTTCCAAGGCATGAACGCCACCTTAAGATTTCGTCCAAGTGCGAGTTCGCCGTTTTCTGTCGAATAACCTTCAGTAAGGATGTCACCTTTTTTGACACGTTGTCCTTTGTTGCATATCGGACGAAGGTCAATTGTGGTGCTTTGGTTGGTTTTGCGGAATTTGGGGATACTGTACTCCTTGACAGCATCTTCGAATGCCACGAATTCTTCGTCGGCGTCGCGATCATAGCGTATGCGTATAACTCTTGCATCCACATACTCGATAACGCCGTCACCCTCAGCTGTTATCTGGGTGCGTGAATCACGAATGAGCTGACCTTCGATACCGGTACCCACAATAGGAGCTTCGCTACGCATCAAGGGCACTGCCTGACGCATCATGTTTGATCCCATGAGTGCGCGGTTAGCGTCATCATGTTCGAGGAACGGGATGAGAGAAGCGGCTATTGAGGCTATCTGCGTGGGCGATACGTCCATGAGTTGGACTTCGTCAGGAGCCACTACAGGGAAGTCAGCGTCGCGACGCGCTTTAACGCGGCTGTTAACAAAAGTGCCGTCAGCATTGAGCGGTGCGTTACCCTGCGCTATTGTTTTACCTTCTTCCATCTCGGCGGTGAGGTAAACGACATCGTTGTTGTCAAGGTTCACCTTGGCATCCTCAACCTTACGGTAAGGGGTCTCCATGAAGCCAAGATCGTTGATTTTGGCATATACGCAAAGACTGCTAATAAGACCGATATTGGGGCCTTCAGGTGTCTCGATAGGACAAAGACGACCATAGTGTGTATAGTGTACGTCACGAACCTCAAAACCGGCGCGCTCACGTGAAAGACCGCCAGGGCCAAGAGCCGACATACGGCGCTTGTGGGTAATCTCAGCAAGTGGGTTTGTCTGATCCATAAACTGGCTCAGCGCATTTGTGCCAAAGAAGGTATTAATAACCGACGATATGGTCTTGGCATTGATAAGATCGATGGGTGTGAATGTTTCGTTGTCACGAACATTCATGCGCTCGCGGATTGTACGCGACATTCGGGCAAGCCCTACACCGAACTGGTTGTAAAGCTGTTCGCCTACGGTGCGCACACGACGATTGGACAGGTGGTCAATATCGTCGACATCTGTCTTAGAGTTAATCAGTTCGATGAGGAACTTGATAATTTCCACGATGTCTTCCTTGGTAAGTACCTTGACATCCATCGAGGTGGACAGATTGAGTTTTTTGTTAAGACGATAGCGTCCTACTTCGCCCAGGTCGTAACGTTTCTCACTGAAGAAAAGGTTCTGAATGACCTCGCGGGCACTTGCTTCATCCGGTGGCTCGGCGTTACGCAACTGTCTGTAGATGTATTGGATAGCTTCTTTTTCGCTATTCGACTGGTCTTTCTGGAAGGTATTGAAGATTATCGAGTAGTCTGTCGACAGACCGTCTTCTTTGTGCAGGAGTATAGTAGAGACTCCCGAATCGAGGATTTCCTGAATGTTGTCTTCAGTCAAGACAGTTTCTCGGTCGAGAATTACATCGTTACGCTCAGTTGACGATACTTCACCGGTATCTTCGTCGGTGGTATCTTCATACCATGTCTTCATGACGCGACCGGCAAGTTTGCGGCCAACGGCTTTTTTAAGGTTGGTTTTGTTAACCTTTATTTCTTCTGCGAGACCGAAAATCTCGATAATATCTTTATCACTTTCAAGACCGATGGCACGTAACAGAGTTGTCACGGGAAGTTTCTTCTTACGGTCGATGTAAGCATACATCACGTTGTTGATGTCTGTTGCAAACTCTATCCAACTACCGCGGAAAGGAATGATACGTGCTGAATAAAGTTTTGTACCGTTGGCATGGGTGCTCTGTCCAAAGAATACACCGGGAGAACGGTGCAACTGGCTTACGACTACGCGTTCGGCACCGTTGATGACAAATGTACCCTTGTCAGTCATGTAAGGTATCTGCCCCAGATACACATCTTGAATGACTGTATCGAACTCTTCATGGTCGGGATCTGTACAGTACAGTTTGAGTTTAGCCTTCAGGGGCACACTGTATGTAAGACCGCGCTCGAGACACTCTTCGATGGTGTAACGGGGCGGATCGATATAATAGTCGAGGAATTCAAGAACAAAACTGTTGCGTGTGTCCACGATAGGGAAGTTCTCGGCAAATACTTTAAAGAGACCTTCATGATTGCGTTTTTCCGGCGATGTGTCGAGTTGCAGGAAGTCGCGGAACGACTTGAGCTGTACCTCGAGAAAGTCGGGGTAAGGAAGCGGATTCTTTACCGACGCGAAATTTACACGGGGTTTGGTTAATGTTTCTGACATCTGTCTAATATATGATTGATATTGGTTTGTATTGTCAAATTAATGGCAAGCGTTTCGCTTGTGTGGGTATGTTTAGCTCGAGTGAGTGAGCTGAAAGGGCTGTTTAGCTATCTTAGCTATTTTAGCTATCTTAGCTATCTTAGCTATTGTAGCTAACTTAGCTGTGTTAGCTTGGAAGGGATGTTTTGGGAGGGTTGCGTGAAAAGAGCTCTCCTGTGTGTCTGGTTTATATGTGCTTCGTTAATAATTTTTAACTCCAGGTGACATCCGCTTTTACGTCAAAGGGGGATGTTAAGACACACGAAATCCTTTCTGTGTCGATAAGTGCATGCTCATTGCAATGCCACGACCAAGAAAGGAAAGACAACATTCGGGTTCATTTTTCTGTCCGGCACTCTTTATGCCGAACGGCCTCGAACGGTGGCTCTCGCCGTAATTATGTTTTTTATAGGGTGGGATAAAGGTTAAGAACACACCATTGGTGGTTCTTAACCTTTAGATAAGTTGCGTATTGTATTATTTCAACTCAACTTCAGCACCAGCTTCTTCGAGCTGTTTCTTCAGACCTTCAGCATCAGCTTTGGCAAGACCTTCCTTAACAACAGAAGGAACGTTGTCTACCATTTCTTTAGCTTCTTTCAGACCGAGACCGGTAAGTTCTTTAACGAGCTTAACGACCTGAAGTTTAGCAGCGCCGGCGCTCTTGAGCACTACGTCGAAGTTTGATTTTTCTTCAGCGGCTTCGCCACCTGCGGGAGCGGCAGCAACAGCAACAGCTGCAGCAGCGGGTTCGATACCGTATTCTTCTTTAAGAATCTGAGCGA
>JAFLTY010000041.1 GCA_022509065.1 Muribaculaceae bacterium | reverse complement strand
TCAGGCGTGTATAGTAACGAAACAAAAGAAGATCCTGACTTCAAGAAAGCTCAGGCTATGTGCGAAGACTTCGCTAAGCGCGAAGGCCGTCAACCCCGTATCATGATTGCCAAGATGGGACAGGATGGCCACGACCGTGGCGCCAAAGTAGTGGCTACCGGTTATGCCGACTGTGGTTTTGACGTCGATATGGGGCCCTTGTTCCAAACCCCGGCCGAAGCTGCCCGCCAAGCCGTCGAAAACGATGTGCATATTCTTGGCGTATCTTCGTTGGCAGCCGGTCACAAGACTCTTGTGCCTCAGGTTATTGAAGAGCTCCGCAAACTTGGCCGCGAAGATATCATGGTTGTTGCCGGCGGTGTGATTCCCGCCCAGGACTATGACTTCCTTTACAAAGCCGGTGTTGCCGCTATATTCGGCCCCGGTACACGTGTCCCTGTTTCGGCTATAAAGATGCTTGAAATACTTAACGAAGCCGAATAAAAATTTGGCTAATTAGACATTTTATTTATACACAGGTGCCAGTGTCTGTAGATGGATACTGGCACCCGTCTTTTTCGTGTTTGTCTTTTTTTATGAAGAATCATTCTTCCAGATATGAAAAAATTGTGTAAATTTGCTTTAAATTAGAATATAAAAACCAAACGATTATGAGATTTTTTACTGCATTAAGTCTTGTCATTTTATTTGTCGTGTCCGCTGTGGCCAGGGAATATAAGTTTGAGACATTTAAAACACCGAGCTCAGTTGTATCGCTTACCGCTCCCGAACGACAATACTCCGCCAAGGGTAACCTGCACATATCGACACCTGGTCAACAGCGAGTCTCCCTTACGCCCGTTTATACCGACCCGGCTGTCATCCAGGGGCCGTGGTTTGTGACTTTCGGGGATTATTATTTTCAGAGTTCGTTTAACACGGATATTAAAGTTGAGTTCTATGCTTTTCTCGACAATGAAAATGAGATATATTTCGAGGATCCGACAGAGTACGAATGGCCGTTTATGGGTGTGTTTGATAAAAATACAGACGAACTTGTTTTTGATGTTTTCTGTCTCGGAACATACGAACAATACTATGTGTATCAAATGCCGTATGTAATAACAGGAGAAAATAACCTTACTTTGACTCCAATCAGGGCAAAATATGATAAAAAGGCCGACCGAATTGACTTTGGCGAAAAAAAAGGTATAATCTGGGCAGCTTGTACAGAAGAGGATCCAAACACAATGGAGAGATACCTTAATATCTATGACATTATCGTTGCTGAACGTCCTGAAGAAGAAGCTTTTGACGAAGAACAGGAAGGACAATGGGAAAGTGTCGGAACGGCTACTTTCGAAGATGGTTGGGTATTCCCCGCTATAAAAGAATGGGGCGCGGAACATCCCATGGAGGTTGAACTCCAGCGTAATGTCGAAAATGCAAACATATATCGTCTTTGGAGACCGTATTGGAACGAGGATTCGCCTCTTTTCGAAAAGAACAAATCTCAGTATGATGGTCAGATAGTCTTTGATATCAGCGATCCCGATCATGTAATATTTCCCCCGGGAATGCCTGCCGGTTTTAGGGACAATTCTATTGGCGAATTTTTCGTTTCCAACTGGTTGGGATGGTGTATGAATTACTATCAAATAAGTAAGGAAGAAGCCATTGAAAAACTACAGAACGGGACTCACGGAGTATTCGATACTTTTAAAGATGGTGTAGTCAATATAGGAATTAACAGTATTATATGGGATGTGAATGCAGATTGCCGCTACGGTTACAGTTGGATCAATATGGCGCAGCCGTCAAAAATAATTTTCAATCAGGACATAGACGCTCTTCCTGTCATAGTTCCTGACAAAACAGACACTCTTCCCGAATTTTATAACGTGCAGGGCATACGTGTATATGACGCTCAACCCGGGCAAATGCTGATAAAAAAGACCGGTAATACAATCACCAAGATTATCGTAAAATAAAGTTTTTGCTTGTTTCGATTTTACCGTCTGCGTCCCTATTTTTCGGGATGCAGACGGTGTATATACGTCACATGTGACATTTCGGTTTATTTGAACTTTCTATATATAAATCTAATATAAATATGTGTAGATACTAAAAATCGAAAATCAAAGATGAGGAAATATCATTTTTTTATGTATCTTTGCCGCCGATTACCAGGCATTATTCATTAATTTGTCACAATGTAAACCCTGATATATGCAAAAAAATTTGGTTATTGTAGAGTCACCGGCCAAAGCTAAAACAATCGAAAAATTTCTCGGCAAAGATTATAAAGTGATGTCGAGCTACGGTCATATACGTGATTTACGCAAAAAAAACTTCGGAATAGATATAGAAGGCGGTTTCAAACCCGAATATGAGATACCCGATGACAAAAAATCACTGGTCAAAGAGCTAAAAGAAGCGGCAAAGAAAGCCGAGACAATATGGCTTGCATCTGATGAAGACCGCGAGGGAGAAGCTATAGCATGGCATCTAAGCGAAGTTCTTGGTCTTGACCCTAAAACCACCAAGCGCATCGTTTTCCATGAAATCACCAAGGATGCTATTTTGAATGCAATTAAGAATCCGCGTGCCATTGACCTACACCGAGTTGACGCGCAACAGGCTCGTCGTGTGCTTGATCGTATCGTTGGTTTCGAACTGTCACCGGTTCTGTGGAAGAAAATCAAACCGGCTCTGTCTGCGGGTCGCGTACAGTCGGTAGCCGTAAGGCTTATAGTAGAGCGCGAAGAGGAGATAAAAAACTTTGTCCCCGAACAATTCTATCGCGTGACAGCTGTTTTTGATGCCGGCAACAGTTTCAAAGCCGAGCTGCCTAAACGTTTGGCCGACCACGAGGCTGCTTCGGAGTTCTTGACAGCGTGTAAGGATGCTACTTTCTCGGTGAAGGAGGTTCAGGTACGACCGGTTCACAAAAGTCCGGCTCCCCCTTTCACGACATCCACTCTCCAACAGGAGGCATCTCGCAAACTGGGTTTCACTGTATCGCAGACAATGATGGTAGCGCAGCGACTTTACGAAGCGGGACATATCACATACATGCGTACCGACTCACTGAATCTATCCAGCCAGGCCATCAATGCCATTAAAGACGAGATTACCACAAAGCTGGGAGCGGCATACGTGCGTGAACGTCATTATCACACCCATGCAAAGGGAGCGCAGGAAGCACACGAGGCCATACGTCCTACTTATATCAACGCTGAAACAGTCGAAGGTACGGCACAAGAAAAGAAACTCTATCAGCTTATACGTCGTCGCGCCATAGCATCGCAAATGGCTGATGCCGAACTCGAAAAAACCACTGTCGATATCGAAATAAGTACCCGACCCGAGCATCTCACAGCTACGGGAGAGGTGATAAAATTCGATGGCTTCCTTAAAATGTATAGCGAAAGCCGGGATGATGATAACGAAGCTGAGAGCCTGTCGTTGTTGCCCTCGATGTCTGCAGGCGATGTGCTATCACTGGTATCTATGTCCGCGACGGAACGTTACACATTACAACATCCCCGCTATACCGAGGCAACGTTGGTTAAAAAGATGGAAGAGCTCGGCATAGGCCGCCCATCGACATACGCGCCTACAATATCGACGATACAACAGCGCGAATACATCGAGAAGGGTGAACGTGGCGGTCAAGAAAGGACTATCGAGACACTTACCCTGGCAAAAGGAAAAATAACCGAAAGTACTAAAAAAGAAACCTTCGGAGCTGAAAAAAACAAGCTTATACCAACCGATATAGGTATGGTGGTGAATCGCTTCCTCACGGAGTTCTTCCCCTCGATACTCGACTACAATTTCACAGCTCGTGTTGAGGAACGTTTCGATGAGATAGCCGATGGCAAGATAGACTGGACCAATGAGATGCAACAGTTCTATGACAATTTCCATCCTGCAGTAGAGAAAGCTCTTAATCTTCGTATGGAGCATAAGGTTGGCGAGCGTTCGCTTGGCCAGACAGCAAATGGTGAGCCTGTGTCGGTGAAAATAGGCCGTTTCGGCCCACTCATCCAGATAGGCTCAAACGAAGGTGGTGTCAAACCGCGTTTCGCCTCTTTGCAGAAAGGACAGAGCGTTGACACCATAACTCTCGACGAGGCTTTGAAGCTGTTTGAGTTTCCCAAAGAACTCGGCACGTATGAGGACAAGGCTGTTACTGTCGGTGTTGGCAAGTTCGGACCTTACGTACGCCATGACGGTAAGTTCGTATCCATCCCTAAAGGTGTCGAAGCATCTAACATAACACTTGATGAGGCAATAGAACTCATAAACGAAAAACGTGAATCGGAAAACAAAAAAGTGCTGAAAACTTTTGAAGAAGATGCCGATTTGCAGATACTTAATGGTCGTTACGGTGTTTACATCGTATATAAGGGACAAAATTACAAGATACCGCGTAACGTAACAGAGCCTCTGAGTCTCTCTCATGCCGAAGTGCTGGATATAGTCAACAGCCAGGAATCAAAACCGCGTAAAACAACCCGGACAACAAAAAAGAAAGCTTGATGGCTCGTCGTAACCTAAGTGTCAAACCGGGAGCTGAAAGGTCGCGCTTTCGCCCCGACGTCATATTGGAGTTCACCGCAACGGAGGACAGTCCTATCACACTCCTCGACTTCCTTTTTGCGGTAATGCCCGACAGGAAGAAGTCGGCTGTAAAAGCATTTCTTAAGTATGAACAGGTAAAAATCAACGCTACGGTGACAACTCGGTTCGATTTCCCGGTTACGCCAGGCGATATTGTTGCCGTCAATACTTCCCGACAGTGGCAGACTCTGAAAAATCCCCGATTGAAAATACTTTATGAGGACGATGACATTATTGTGGTTCATAAAGGTTACGGGTTGTTGTCTATGGGTAACGACAAAAAGAAGGACGGGACCGCCTATTCCATTTTGCGTGATTACGTGAAAAGGATTGACCCGAGAAATAAAATTTTCATAGTGCATCGTCTTGACCAACATACATCAGGTCTGATGGTTTTCGCCAAGACAGAGGAAGCCAAGAACAATCTTCAACACAACTGGAACAATATGGTGCTTGAGCGTCGGTATCTCGCTATTGTCGAAGGACGACCTGAAGAGCGTGAGGGAATGCAAAAAAGCTACCTATCCGAAAACGACCAACATATAGTTTTTAGCTCCGACACACCCAAAGAAGGAAGCCAGTTGGCCGTCACGCACTGGAAAGCATTGCGTAGCCACAACGGTTACACTCTTATGGAAGTGAGTCTTGACACCGGTCGTAAGAACCAGATTCGTGTTCACATGAAAGACCTGGGGCATCCCATTGTCGGCGACAAGAAATACGGTGCGCGCACTTCTCCTATTCACAGACTTGCTTTGCATGCTGCGACATTAAGGTTTGTACATCCCGTTACACGCCGTGATATGAATTTCACGTCCGCACCACCAGCATCTTTCGACAAACTCGTTTAAATATGGCTCTGAAGGACAGTACACAGTTAACTACCGATTTGATAAGCGATCCTTCGGTCTATCGTCTTGGCTTGTTGATAAGCTCCATGGGCGTCGATGTGCTTGTGCGGTCGCGTTTTAATGACGGAACGGTCGTGTACCGTCATATTGATTTGGCAAGCAACTTGTCGCAGATGAACGCTTTGAAGGAGGTAGTTTATGACAATCCTCTTCTGACAGCTGAGTTTTATAGCACCGATATCGTTTTCGACACGGACAAGTTTTTTGTGGTTCCGGCTGCTTTGGCTACCGACGAGGAGATAGAACGTCGGTTGACACTCCTGTGGCCTGATGAACGTCTCGAAGCCACAAAAATAACCTTGCACGAAGGTTCGAAGCACGAGGCAGTGTTTGTTGGTGCTATAGATAAGACTATGCTTGGATTTCTGCGCCGTACATTCATCGAACCGTCCATAATGGTGCGCATGGGTCTCCTGACCCAATATTTGTGTATGAACAACAAAGTGGGGAACATGGGTAAAATTCATGTGCGCGTCACACCGGGTCGTACCGATGTGATAGCCTTGAATCAAAAAGGTCTTTTGCTGGTAAACTCATACAGTACGGAATGTACCGATGACTCGGCTTATTACACCCTTGCTGTGGCAAGGCATCTTAATTATGATGAGACCTCAGACCGAATCCTCATTGGTGGAGACCGTAAGTTACGTGACAGTCTGACAACAGCATTGCGACGTTTCGTGTCGTTGGTAATGCCGGACATAATGTCAGAGAGCATCAGTTCGGCAGTAGAGAATGCCGATGCATTGCCGTTTGAACTCTTGATTGCTCCTCTTTGTCAACGAACCAATTGATTGCGTATTATGCGTATCATAAGAGGTAAATACGGACGCAGACGCTTTGACGTTCCCGGCAACATAACAGCGCGACCCACTACAGACTTCGCGCGTGAAAACATATTCAATGTTATTGAAAACCTCATCGATTTGGAGGGAAAGACAGCTTTGGATCTTTTTGCCGGTACCGGAGCAATCTCTTTCGAATTTCTGTCGCGCGGATGTCGTACGGTTACTGCCGTAGAAAAAGCGGCCACCCAGTATAATTTCATTACAAAAGTGGCACGGCTTTTGGGGGACAATAATCTTCATGTCATTCGTGGCAATGCGCTTAAATACATCGAGACTGCCACAAACGCTTTTGACATAGTTTTTGCGGATCCGCCATACGATCTGCCTGATTTTGGGGGAATTCCAGGTTTGGTGCTTGGTTCACGTTTATTGAAACCCGGCTCGTTGTTCATTATCGAACACTCGAAGGCATACGATTTCTCGGGTCTTCAAAACTTTCTGCAACATCGCGCGTACGGGTCGGTAAATTTTTCCATCTTTCAGATTCCCGACTAATCTTCCTTGCACAATTTGTGGAACTGTGTTGCCGTAGTCTATGACTAAGGACATTTGACAAGGTGTGTATGATTGTGCGCACATGCTTTTGAGATATGAAAAGAGCAATGATGAAATGAAAAGAGGATGCCTCGATGAGGCACCCTCTTTGATTGTAGTCAGTAAGTCAGAGCTTACTTGATGATTCTGTCTTTGTGATTATTTCACGATAACTTTAGCTGTTACATCGCCGGCTTTAACAACGTAAACGCCGGGAGCAGCATTGTAGCGTGCGTAATCGGAAACAACTTTACCGCCTGCAATCTTGGCGCCGGTGAGGGTAGAGATAGTGATATCCTTACCTTCGAAGCCTTTGACTACTACTGCACCCTTTTCGGCTGAGATGGAGTTGCCGGGAAGGAGAGTGGCGATAGCGTCTGTCGATGTGTCAGAGGTCACATTCAATTTGGTCATCACGAATACATCGAGGTAAGAGGTGAATTCGGGAATGACGTAGAGCTGTACCCAAGGCTGACCACGGAGTTCGTCGGGAAGAGTAAAGACGGAAGTTGTCAGTACGTTGGTTTCGCCCTGGAAGCCTTCGTAGCTACCTGCGAGGATGAAGTCGGTAGAGCCGTTAACCTGACCGTAAACATTGTACGAAGTCATGATGGGACCTGCGCCGTGTTCAATTTCGAGTTTAACCTCTTTGCAGTTCATTGTCGAGAAGCGAGGAACACCTACAGCAGCCTGACAGGGAACACCGCCTGAAGCATAAGCGAGAAGAGCGGGAGCGTCTTCGGTATATTCATCAAGATAGAAGCTGATGTAGTCGAGCATCCAACCGCCGGTGTACTGTACGCCGTTGATTGCGTTGTAAATATACCAGGGTTCGGGTGTGGGACCAACTTCTTCGTTGATAACTGTTACCAAGGGGAGTTCGTATGCGCTACCCATGTAGACATTCTGGATGACATTGAGGTATCCGTTCGAACCGGCTTCGTTGGTAGCTACTACACCAAGGTTGTAGATTTCCTGGACGCTGCCTTTTTCGACATTGAATGTGTAGGATGTCGATGTGATACCGCTTTCGAGAAGTACCCATGTTGCATAGAAGCCATAGTCACGGTAAACGTAAACTTCGTAAGTAACGGTTTCGGGATCGATGTATGTACCTTCGACATAGGGAGTTGTTACAGGATTCCAGTGAAGGACAGCGCTCAGCATGTCGGGAGCAACTTCAGCGTAACCGCCTGTGGGAGTTGCGGGAACAGAAATACCTGTGTAAACGGTGGTGCTTGCTTTGGGGCTTTCGAGGTCACCGCACTTAACCTGAGCGTAAACGGTGTTGTTGCCCTGAACGGTAGTCACAGTAACATTGCCTGTTTCGCCAGCCTTACCTTCCACTGTATAAGTGGCATCGGTGGTGTTGAGCGATATTGTGGCAGTCATAGCTGTGCCAGCTTCGATAGCTGTGCCAGCGAGAGTCTGTGACGGGAATGTGAAGCTAACAGCTGCTTCGAGAACGCCACCTTCGGCAGCTACGGCTTTCAGGTTGAGCGGAGCCACGGGCGACTCTGTGGTGATGTTTGTAGTCTCGATGCGGAAGTTGCGTGCCATCACACCGTACTGGTCAACCTCAGATGTGCAATGAAGGACAATGTAGTATACACCGGGAGTCTCAACTTGCCAGAGAGCTTCAGAGTATGTCCAGTCGGGATCGGCAGTCACGTGGTCGGGAGTGAAAGTTTCAACCAGAGTACCTTTGATAGCTGAGGGGTTGGGAGCTGTAGCATAGTAAACTGTCAGATATTCTTCGTTCCAGCTTGTGCTGCGGATAGCAGACTCCATGCTGAAGCTGTAATATTTGTCAGTCGATGTCAAGCTTACCGGGGGCAGGAAGAGGTAGTCATCCATAGGTTCATAGAGACCATATGTTGTGGCTGCAGCTTCATAGTCAGTGTTATAATACCAAGTATTATCATCGGCGTTTCTGTCAAGGACGGTCATCAGACCGAATTCCTCTTGGGTGGGTTGCAGATAAACGGGAACCTGGAGGGGAGCACCTGCCACGAGGCTGTTTGAATAGCCGGGAGCGCTGGTGAACTCGTTGCAAACAGCAACCACGCTGGCAACATACTGTGCGAGAGGTTCGGTAGAGGGTAAGGTTACTGACAGTTTGGTGCCGGTGGTAGTGCCTACTTCCTTACCGTTAATCGATACGATATAGTACATTGCGGAAAGGTCGAGATAACCGCCGTTTACACCTTCGGTAACAGCGTTCCAGGTCACTTCGGTGTCAGTGAGCTGAACGTTTGCGGGTGCCATGGGGGTATCGTTGCCGATGTACAATTTGATCTTTGTTGTTGAGCTGTTGTTACCCAAAGCGGTTACATAGAGACCGAAGGTGTGCCATCCGGGTTCTTTAACAACATAACCAACACTGACGTCAGAGCCGCGTGTGCCCTGACCGGTCAGATAAACTTCGTCATCGAGAGTAGCTGTGTAATCGAGCAGGAAGGGCAGGGGACTTCCGTCGCCGAATGTTTCGGGCAGTGTGAAGGTTACTGTTCCTTGCATCGAGTTGCCTTCGAATGAGTTAGCCAAATAGACGGGACGAGTGGGAACGGTGGGATCTACGACCACGTCGGTGGTTACGAAGTATGTGAACTCTTCACCGGAAGGATAGTTGACGAGGAGATCGAATGTCCCGTCGGGAGTAATGCTGTACAGACCGGCTTCATCATCTTCGTCATTATAGTTCCAGTAGTAAAGGCCGGTAACAGGGTTCCAAACGAGACCTGTGACGTAAGTAGCCATAAAGTCGGCATTGGGAACGGTAGCAACGACAGTCTGTGTGCCGTCGAGGTCGATGCGTACAAACTGCTGCTGAACGTTCACGCCATAGAAGCAACCTTCGGTGCTGTTGTAGCAAAGCGAATAGCATAAATCTTCGCCAGCGTACTTAACGGCTTCAGCTTCCAAAATGTTTTCGGGGTCAGCGACAGCCCAGTAGATTTCGGCGTCATCAGCCCAGTTGTAGGCGTAACCGTAAACGAGACCATCCTCGCTGTTGTAAGCAGGAACAAGGAAGAAAATATCTGTTGCCTGAAGGTCGAGGTCTTCGGCTGCTTCGAGTTCGCCGGTTTCGAAGTCAATGGTAAAGCTGTAGTATCCATTGAGGAAGCCCCAAAATGTTTCTGTGACGACACCTTGTATTTTGCCGTCGACAAGCCAACCGTTTGATGCCTGTAAACCAGCTGCCTCGTACAAGGGGTCAACCCATTTAAGGTTGTAACCGGTGGGAGTGAGTTCGTACATGCCGGGATCTTTCTCCATATTGTACTCGTACGAGAGATAGCCATAGACGTCACCGCCGGCGTCCGACATTGAATAAGTTGAGATGTTTTTCTGAGCTTTCTTGGCAAAACCGAACTGAGGAGCAGGGTTGAGCGCAAGGTTTTTCACTGTGGACTTTTGTTGATCCGTACGTACGGGAAGAGCCTGTTGAACGGCGCCTTTAGTCTTAAGAGCCTTGGCGGGGAGTTCGCGAGCCAGTCCTTCTTTAACACGGTTCTGCATCTCGGCCTGTGTATAGTGCTTTGTTGTGGCACTTACTGTCAGGGCAAGCATGCTTAGAAATCCTAATAAATAGATTTTCTTCATGTTACAACTGATTTAGTTAATATTGGGGTTAATTGATAGAAAAATGTCGGTAGAAACAATGTGCAAATATAATTAAAATTTGGTTATTCGCAAACATTTTTAACAAATTGTTGAAAAAAATATTAAACACATTTCATTTTGGATAGCAAAAAGACTTGAAGGCGGTCTATTTGCAGGAAAAAGTGTTTAAGAGCCGCTTAATTGAGACCCGCAATGAGGTCAGCTACCACAAACGTGCTGCCACCCACGAAAACAACAGGGTTCCGGGTTTCGTCGAGTCGAGAGGTGTCCTTAGACCGAGCCTGATGAGACGGTTCTACAAAGCACATGTTACTGCGGGCATCGTCAATGGCGGCGTTGTATCCCTCCATGACAGAGGGGAACGCCTCTCCTTCGAAACCCAAGGATTTTGCGGTATGCTTTACTGTGACCGACGAGGCAGCCCGGTTGACTGACGGTTGTACGAAATAATAATGGGCATCGCGAGGAAGCATGTCGAGGATGGTGCCATAATCCTTGTCATTGACAAATCCCAGTACCAAATACAGTTGCTGTGGATTGTAACGGTTCAAGCGCTGAGACAAGAACTTCCATGCATCGGGATTGTGACCCGTGTCGCATATTACCCTCGGATTATCTGAGACAGTCATCCAGCGCCCCATTAGTCCTGTATTACGGCAGACATTCCTTAAACCTTGTAATACAGCTTCAGCGCTTAATTGAAAGCCGGCAGATTTTTCGAGAACATTAAGAGCGGTCAGTATAGTCTGCATGTTCTCTTGCTGGCAGTCTCCGGTCAAGCAGCTCTCTATATTTCCCCAAGGAGATGAGTTGTAGGTAACAGTGTGTTCGTTCACCATAAAGGCGTCATACAACGGGATGTCTTCAGCGAAAATCACTTGAGTTGAGCACGATGTGAAAACATGGTCGGTCTCGGGATGTCTCCTGCCGATAACTGCCGGGACGCCCGGTTTTATAATTCCGGCTTTTTCGGTGGCGATGGCTTGCAGAGTGTTGCCCAGCAGGGCAGTATGGTCATACGAAATATTAGTGATGACCGAAAGCAACGGGGTTATGATATTAGTGGTGTCGAGGCGCCCACCGAGCCCAACTTCGATAACCGCCACATCTACATTTTTGCGGGCAAACCAATCGAAGGCCATGATGGTTGTGAGTTCGAAGAACGAGGGGTCACTCTCCTCCATTCCCATTTGTTTGAAACGCTCGACAAAACGGATTACCTCACCATGGCCGATGGGTTTGCCGTTAATTCTAATCCTTTCGGTAAAATCCACAAGGTGCGGCGAAGTGTATAGTCCGACCTTTAAGCCGGCCTCCATAAGTACCGACGCAAGAGAGTGAGATACCGACCCTTTCCCGTTGGTACCTCCGACATGGATGGATTTGAAACGGGTGTGTGGGTTGCCGAAAGCCTCTGACAGCCGAAAAGCCTTTTCGAGTCCAGGTTTGTAAGCCGCAGCGCCGCAGTTATGGAACGACTGCAGGCGTGTGAACAGATAGTTTAGAGTCTCGTCGTAAGTCATCAGTATATGAGCCAACCGGCAAAACCGGCAGCGATAATAATCAGGATGGGATGTATCTTAGTGAAATATACCGTGCAGAAGGCAATCACGCAAATTGCCACGCTTATGATAATATCAGAGTTCTCTGTACCGAAGTTAGCGCCGTTCATCAGCAACAGTGCGGCAGAAGCAATAAGACCGACAACAACGGGACGCAATCCCGAAAAGATGCCCTTGACCAGTGCCGAGTCGTGATGGCGACGAATGTAACGGCTGGCGAATGTGACAAGTAAGAAAGACGGCAGAACCACAACCAAAGTGCATATCAGAGAGCCGAGGATGCCCCACCACCAGCCGTCAAAACCGGCTTCACCCGGAGCCACATAGCCAATATAGGTCGCTGAATTGATGCCGATGGGACCCGGGGTCATCTGTGAGATAGCGACAATGTCGGTAAACATTTTCTCAGTTATCCATCCCGGAGACACTATCTCGTTTTCGATAAGTGATAGCATGGCATAGCCGCCTCCGAAGCCGAACAGACCAATCTTGAAATAGCTCCAGATGAGTTTAAGGTATATCATATGCCGCCTCCTTTCTCCTCAGCATCAGGTCTATGAGATAAAGCTTGCCTGAAAATGATATATCCGCCCAAACCACCTAAGACAATCCATAATATGGGGTTTGACACCACAGGTAGTTTAGACCAAATGAACAACGCGACGACGACCGGAATCCAGATGGTTTTCCAACCTATCTTAGCAGCTCGAGCAGACGAGATTACCGGCGCAACGATAAGCGCCACCACAGCCGGACGTATGCCTTTGAAAATGCTTACCAGCGTCGGGTTGCCGTTGATGGTGTCCGGTGTCAGGAAGATGGCGATGGCCAGTATGATTACGAAAGAGGGAAGGATAGTTCCTAAAGCTGAGAAAATACTGCCGGAACGACCGCGTATCTTGTCTCCTACAGCAACAGAAATATTTACAGCCAAAATGCCCGGCAAGGATTGAGCTACAGCCAGCAAGTCAAGAAAGTCCTCGCGATCGAGCCAGTGATGTTTGTCGACAATTTCACGTTCGATTATCGATATCATGGCCCATCCACCACCGAAGGTGAACAATCCTATCTTAAAGAAAGTGATGAAAAGCTGAAAATAGGTGGCACTCATATTCTATGGTTTCTGTCCCGGAATGGATTTCGGACGCAAAATTACAAAAACACGGCACATTTTTATATCTCATGCGAGAATATTTTGTTGTTTTATTGTAAATTTGCAGTCAACAACCCAATAAGCCCGACGTATGGACAAATTTATGACCCGACTGAAAACATCGTGGAAGAAGCATCCGATATTATGGAATCTGTTTATGATATTCATAGCGTTCCTTATTGTGGGATATCTTGCGCTGTGTTTCTTTGATATATGGACGCATCACGGGTCGACCACCCGTGTGCCCGAGGTGAAGGGTATGGATTGTGTATCGGCAACACGCGTTCTGAAAGATGCCGACTTGCAAGTTGTCATCGTTGATTCGATATACAACAAGAACTATGCGCCCGGTTCGGTGGTGGATGTCAATCCCCAGTCGGGAGCAGTAGTGAAAAAGGGAAGGGAAGTGTACCTTACGATAGTGGCTTTCTCGCCAGAACCAATCATTATAGACAGATTGTTGACCGACATATCGTGGAAGCAGGCGGAGGCTTATTTGAAATCAAAAGGGCTGCGTGTTGAAAAGGAGATGGTTACCTCACAGTATCCCGACCTTGTAGTCGATGTCAAGTGTAAAGGTCGCAGCCTTGCAGTAGGCAGTCAGGTGACAGTCAACGATGTCATAGTGCTCGAAGTTGGTCAGGTGCCGGAAGTAGATTACGAAGCTATCGACGACCTTGACTTGATGATAGAGGCCGCTATCGCAGCCGATTCCATAGGGGGTTATAGCACTCCTGTCGAAAACGACCCACAGGACGAAGAAGCCGAGACAACATTGTCGCCCGAACAACATGTGCGTAACACTTTCGCCAAGTGAGCAATGACCGACGAGCAAGAAAGAGTGTTTGACGAAGACGAGGAAGGCGGCCAATGTATCGTCGAGCAGGACGGACGTGAGTTGTACGAACACTTCCGGTTTGTTGCTGACAAGGGACAAGCCTTGTTGCGTGTCGACAAGTTTTTGGTAGAAAGGCTGCAGAAGTCATCACGCAACCGCATTCAGAATGCGGCCGACGCCGGTTGCATACTTGTCAATGGCAAAGCGGTGAAGTCGAACTATCGTGTAAAGCCTCTCGATGTCATTCAAGTGGTCATGGACAGACCGCGATATGACTTTGAGGTAGTCGCGCAAGATATACCTTTAGATATAGTGTACGAAGACGATACGGTGCTGGTGGTAAACAAGCCGGCAGGTATGGTCGTTCACCCGGGTCACGGCAATTACGACGGAACGTTGGTCAACGCGTTGGCATGGCATTTCAAAGACACTCCCGACTACGATGTCACTGACCCGCGCCTTGGGTTGGTGCACAGAATAGACAAAGACACGTCCGGTCTTCTTGTCGTGGCAAAGACTCCGGACGCAAAGACAGATTTGGGAAAGCAGTTCTTCAACAAAACCACGCGTCGCGAGTATGTAGCGGTTGTGTGGAGTTGTCCCCGGGATAACGAAGGCACTATTGTGGGCAATGTCGGTCGGGATATGCGCGACCGGCTGAAAATGGCAGTTTACGACCCGGGCTCCGACATGGGTAAACATGCAGTGACTCATTACACTGTCATTAAAAACCTTGGACCGGTAAGCGTTGTGCGATGTGTTTTGGAAACCGGTCGCACACATCAGATACGCGTCCACATGGCTCATATAGGTCATCCGCTGTTCAACGATGCCCGATACGGGGGCGACCAGATACTTCGGGGTGAGCGCACGGGTACATATAAGAAATTTATTGAAAACAGTTTCGAAGTGTGTCCCCGCCAGGCTCTTCATGCCCGCACTTTGGGATTCAGACATCCTGAAACAGGACAAGAAATGAATTTTGAGGTACCGTTGCCCGACGATATGGTGCGTTTAATAGAACGATTCGAAAAACGAACCGGTACTTAAATTTTTTTGTGGTTTCAAAAATAAGTTGTAAATTTGCGGCGCAAACGCTGAAACAAACCAAGGATGTTGTTGTCCCTACCGGGTTTTGGCGACCATAAGGCGATTTAGTGTAGTGGCCTAGCACGCCACCCTCTCACGGTGGAAACCCGGGTTCGATTCCCGGATTCGCTACT
>JAFLTY010000040.1 GCA_022509065.1 Muribaculaceae bacterium | reverse complement strand
TGATACTGCGAAAGTGGAAAAGTAGGTAACCGCCCCCTCTACAGCGCCGACAGACCCCCGTCTGCCGGCGCTAACCTTTTTATTTGCATCCTAAAAAGGATGCAAACATACAAACTTATAACTGACATGCTTCTCCCAAAGGTATACAGAAGAAACAATAATAGCTGTAAACTTAATCGGAGCCAAAAAATGTAATCAATGAGAATCGATATTTCGGAGAAAAAACTTAATGTTTTAGAAGAGTGTCGTTATTCGAGCCTGTCAATCAATCAATTACAAACATATCCTTTTATTCGGTAGCAGTAACGGAATATTATCCTTATACCTTTCCAAAAATGATTTGAAAAGATTACTATTTATGCCGTTATGAATTTGGATGTATTTGAAATTGTACCGATTTTCAAGCATGTGAGAATGTAGAAGACCTTCTTTTTAATTGTATTTTCCGTTCATAATTAAACCCCGAAAGTTAGGTGAAAAACTTTCGGGGTCTAAATACAAAATAGTTTGACAGCTTCTTGATTATGATAACGGTGCGAATAGGACGCCGTTAATCATGTTGCATGGAAGAGATTAGATGTGGAGTTATTTAGAAGCTTTTTTGTTTACAGGCAAACCGCGTTTCTTGAGGAGGGCATCAACGCTGGGTTCAGCACCGCGGAAACGTACGAACAATGTCATGGGGTCTTCGCTGGCTCCTGATTCGAGAATGTTCTTTTTGAATGAAGCGGCAGTTTCAGGGTCGAAGATGCCTTTTTCCTTGAAGAGTTCAAATCCATCGCAATCCAATACCTCAGCCCAGAGATATGTGTAGTAGCCCGAAGCATAACCGTCAGATCCGAACACGTGTTTAAAATATGGCGAACGGTAACGGTAGGTGAGTTGAGCAGGCATTCCCAGTTTTTCTGTTACTTGAGCTTCGAAGGCGTCAATGTCAATGTCACCTTCGGGATTGAGTTTGCCATACTCCAAGTCGAGAAGTGCTGCTCCGCACAGTTCGGCGGTGCGGAAACCTTGGTTGTGGGTGCTCGAAGCTTCGAGTTTCTCTATAAGTTCGGTTGGTATTACCTCGCCTGTCTTATAGTGATGTGCGTAAACTTCAAGAAGTTCGGGTTCGAAAGCCCAGTGTTCGTGAATTTGCGAGGGGAGTTCTACGAAATCGCGGTCGACGTTAGTACCCGACTGACCTTCATAGCGCGCTTTGGAGAGCATACCGTGAAGGCCGTGTCCAAACTCGTGGAACATTGTCTCTACTTCATCGATAGTGAGAAGCGAGGGCGTAGTTGCGGTAGGTTTGGAGAAATTGCCCACATTGAAAATGACGGGACGCGACGAAGTGCCATCATCCTCGGTCCAAGAGCCTTTAAATTCGCTCATCCAGGCGCCCTGACGTTTGGATGCACGGGGGAAGTAGTCTGTCATGAAGACAGCGACATGTTCACCGGTAGTGGCGTCTGTCACATCGTAGACGGTGACTTCATCGTAATATTTTGGAGCATCGGGCATTTCGGTGAATTTTACGTTATATAAGCGTTCGGCCATGGTGAAGATGCCTTTGCGGACAGAATCCACAGCGAAGTATTCGCGTAGTTTGGCCGTATCCATGTCATATTTTTTTGCGCGGACTTTCTCATTATAGTAATAATAATCCCAAGGTTCGATAACGACTCCGTTACCCTCGGCATCTGCTATTGCCTGCATTTCGGCGACTTCTTCATTGACACGTTGTACGGCCGGATACCATATTTGATATAGAAGGTTTTCGGCGTTTTCTACAGTCCCGGCCATGACATTATCGGTCATATATGACCCGAAGTCTTTAAAACCGAGTAGTTTGGCTTTTTTAGCTCGAGCTTGCAGAATCTTGTTTATCACAGGTCGATTGTCGTATTGACCGGAGGATGCAAGTGAGGTGTAACCTTTGTACATTTTTTCGCGAAGATCACGTGAGTCGGCACTTTCAAGCACCGGCAAACGACTGGGTGCGTGGAGGGTAAATACCCAATGCCCATCGCCGTAACCACGTTCAGCGGCTTCTTCAGCTGCAACCTGAATATTTGAAGCGGGCAAACCTGACAACTCGACACTATCTGTCACTACAATCTCGAATTCGTTGGTAGCGGCAAGAAGATTCTTGTTGAATTCCAGATAAAGGTCTGTCAGCTCGGCGTTCAGAGCTTTCAGTGTCTCTTTGTCCTCATCGTTTAGGAGGGCACCCGAACGTGTAAAGTTCTTGTAATATTGTTCGAGAAGACGTTGCTGGTCGGTGGCAAGACCCAGCTTTTCGCGTCTGTCGTACAGAGTCTTGATGCGTTCGAAAAGCTTGTCGTTCATCGACACCTCATCGCTGTGGCGCGCCACCATGGGCTCGAATTCAGCGGCTAATTCTATAAATTCGGGCGAGGAGTTGGATTCTGTAAGGTTGCTGAAAACCATAACTACCCGAGTGAGGTCGCGTCCGGAGCGATCAAGCGCCAATATAGTGTTTTCGAATGTCGGTTCTTTGGGATTGTTTACAATGGCTTCGATTTCCTCTTTATGTTTCTCTATGCCGGCTTGTAAAGCGGGCATGTAATGTTCATACTTTATGCTTTCGAAAGGTGGAATATCATAAGGAGTGTCGTAATCACTTAGAAAGGGATTGTTTTTCATCGCGTTCGAATTTGAGCATGCCGTAATGACGCCAATCAGGCCTATGCCGCCGATAAAGCATGCGGTGATAAGATGTTTTGTTTTCATTTTGGTTTATTGATATGGTTAATAATTATTAGCTGATTTATAGAGATATGATAAATAAATTAGTGCTATATTGTATGATGTTTCGTCGTTTATGTGTTTTACATTTTTATATAAAAACGCCCGGAACAATGAAAAACAATATTTGGAACTTTATTTACCGATTCACATTAACAAAAAATGAGGGTAGGGTGTTTATTTTATATAATCAAAAATGTTTACCTTTGCAAAGGTAATAAAATGTTTTGAGATTTTTATTATTAAAAACTTGAACATATTCAGATAGTTTATTCTCCAACAACATCAAGAACAATATTAAAAAAGATGAGTCAGACAACAGAAAACAATTCAAAAACATATTCCTTGCTTACCGGAGTTTTGATTTTTGTCATTGGTATAGTATTGATAATTTGTAATAAAAGCATTACCGGAAAAGGCTTCATTGTTTTAGCGGGTATTCTTTTTTTGCTTACCGGAGTCATAAATATCGTTCTTTATCTGACTCACCGAAAATCTGACGGACATCGTGTTTTCACCGGCATGTCACTTGCTATGAGTTGGTTAGTTTCCATAGCTGCAATTATTCTTGGTCTATGTATGCTTGTTTTTGAAGATGTCTTTAGTTCCATGATACCGTTCATCTTTGGATTGCTTATATTCTTCGGAGCGGTTATGTTGATAATAAACATGTTGTTCGGAGTAAGAAAAGTTGTGAAAACTCCGGGTTGGATGTGGCTTTTTCCTTTTGTCATTGCAGTATTGGGAGCAGTAACAATCACACGCCAACCTAATGTTTCCGATCCACTTATCATGATACTCACCGGAGTGTCAATGATTGTTTTCGGCCTTGGCGCCATAGTTCTCGGAGCCTTGGTATCAGGAGCTCGTCGCAAGATTGAAGCAATAGCGACGTCACCCGATCCGAGCAACAAATTACCTGAACAGACATCCAATGAATGACTTAAACCCTTCTCTTTGTCGTCAATTCGTCATCTGGTTCGACCTTGATGACACACTTTGGGATTTCACAGCAAACTCGCATGAGGCTTTAGCAGAAGTATATAGTCACTTCAGACTGAATCGTTGGTGGCCGGATGTGGATGCATGGCGAGATGATTATCATATATTTAATGCCGAATTGTGGGAAGAATACGCCAAAGGCACCATAACATCCGACTATCTTAGATTTCAACGGTTTTTTCGTACATTAGTACATGCCGGTATAAATCAGGAAGCCGCTTCGGCAATGTCTCCCGAAGCTGACAATTTTTATCTTGATACTCTGAGCCACAAAACGCGAGTCGTTGACTATGCGATAGACACCCTGCGCTGGCTTGTCGGAAAAGGTTTCCGTATTGGTATACTGTCAAACGGTTTCAATGATATCCAAGCCAATAAGTTAAAATACGGTCGGTTGGACGAATATATAGACTATGTTGTTCTTAGCGACGCTGTCGGATACAATAAACCGAATCCTCGAATATACCGTGAAGCTGAACGTATCGCAGAATGTGATGCATCGCATTGTGTAATGATTGGTGACAACTTTAAGACGGACATAGCAGGTGCCATTGAAGCAAATTGGCCGTTGGCATTATGGCTCAATAACAAAGGTATAATGCCAAATGATACACTCAACACTTCCTTTCACTTATCCATCCACCAAAATGAATTTACTACGGATTACCGTAAAGAGACTGAGATTATAGAGATAAGTTCGCTAAAAGAGGTCAAAGTGCTGATAACTAATTTTCTCTCCTTCTTATAAAGTAAATAAAAAAGCCCCGTTAGAGGGGCTTTTTATAACTGAGCATGCGGATATTTATTTGTTCAGGCCGCAGATTTGGCACTTCTCGTTAATCTGAGTGAAGAAGTCATTGCCTTTATTGTCTACAAGAATAAATGCTGGGAAATCCTCCACTTCGATTTTCCAAATAGCTTCCATACCCAGTTCGGGGTATTCAAGCAACTCGACTTTCTTTATCGAATTCTGTGCGAGTATCGCTGCCGGACCGCCTATCGAACCCAGATAGAAACCGCCATGTTTCTTACATGCATCGGTGACTTGTTTCGAACGGTTGCCTTTTGCTATCATCACCATAGACCCCCCTGCCGACTGGAATTGGTCGACATACGAGTCCATACGACCTGCTGTTGTGGGTCCGAAAGATCCTGAAGGCATGCCTTCGGGGGTCTTGGCTGGACCAGCGTAATAGATAGGATGGTTTTTAAGATATTCAGGCATCTCTTCGCCACGGTCAAGACGTTCTTTAATCTTGGCGTGAGCTATATCACGTCCCACTATGATGGTGCCATTAAGTGACAGACGGGTCGAAACCGGATATTTGGACAGTTCCTTAAGAATCTCGTCCATGGGTTTGTTAAGATCTATTTTAACCACGGTACCTTCGTTCTCTTTGCGATATTCTTCGGGTATGAGTTCGCCGGGGTTGGCATCCAGCTTTTCAATCCACAGGCCTTCGCGATTTATTTTAGCCTTTATGTTGCGGTCGGCCGAGCAACTAACGCCCATACCTACTGGACACGAAGCACCGTGTCGTGGCAAACGAATTACGCGGATGTCGTGTGCAAAGCATGTACCTCCGAACTGTGCGCCAAGACCCAGCTCCTCACTGGCTTTTTTAAGTTCTTTCTCGAGTTCAACATCGCGGAAGGCGTGACCCAGTTCATTGCCATGGGTAGGGAGGCTGTCATAGTATTTCACAGAGGCTTTCTTGACTACCTCAAGATTCTTTTCGGCCGATGTGCCTCCTATTACAAAGGCAATATGATAGGGAGGGCAAGCAGCTGTCCCGAGACTGCGCATTTTGTCTATGAGGAAGGGCAGGAGAGTCTTGGGGTTGATGAGCGCTTTAGTTTCCTGATAAAGATAGGTCTTATTTGCCGAGCCACCACCTTTTGCTACAAAAAGAAAATGGTATTCGTCTCCTTCAGTGGCATGAATATCTATCTGCGCAGGCAGATTGCAACCGGTGTTCACCTCGTCATACATATTGAGGGGCGCGTTCTGGCTGTAACGCAAGTTGTCAGTGGTATATGTGTCATATACACCACGGCTCAGACGCTCTTCGTCATCGCATCCTGTATAGACGTTTTGGCCTTTTTCGCCATGGATAATAGCTGTACCGGTGTCCTGACAGAAAGGAAGAGCACCTTTGGCTGCTACCTCGGCGTTGCGAAGCATGGTCAGCGCCACGAATTTGTCATTCTCGCTTGCTTTGGGATTCGATAATATGTCGGCAACCATCCGGTTGTGTTCGCGGCGAAGCATGAAAGCGTTGTCGTGAGTGCACTGACGGGCAAGAACTGTTAGAGCTTCGGGATCTACTACCAGAAACTCATGTCCGCCCCAGTTCTCAACATGAACATATTTGTCAGTCAGATGATAATACTCGGTCGTATCAGGCCCCAGAGGGAACATCTTTTGATACTTAAAAGGTTTTGTAGCCATAATGTATGTGTTTTGTAAGTTGTGTCGCTTGTTACATTTGTCTACAAAGTTACATATTTTTTACTAATACACCATGTGGAATTGCTATGATAAAAGATTTTATGTAATTTTGCATTGCAATCGGACTTCAACTGCTGTTTTAATATGAATCTTCTTATATTTTTTAAAAACATAATACAAATAGTTCTTTCACCCGTCAATGGATGGAAAGATATTGAAAAAGAAGATATCCCGGTCGAAACATCCATACAGCGAGGTCTTTATCCGCTTATGGCCGTCATGTTGCTGACAGTGTTTATCAGGCCATTATACGGTATAATGGATTTCAACCTCATCACCCTGTTGCAAATCGCCTTGGGACAGTTCATAGCCTTGTTCGCTTCGCTGTATATTTCGAAAAGTGTCATGGAACATTTTTTACCTACATACAACAGTAGCGGAGAAAATGATCCCATTGCTGTAGGCAATGTCGCAACATACGGCACCGGTGTCATGACATTGATTCAGATAATAGAGAACATTTTGCCGGTCGAGCTTACTGTCATTCAATTGCTACCGGCGTTTGCTGCCGTTTGTATCTGGAAATCCGGCAAATACCTTGATATCGAACGTGAAGGCGAAATCCAATTCATGCTTATCGCAATAGCTGCATTGATTCTGCCCGTCATCATCATCAATTTCTTTATGCACTTCCTTATCGAGTAAGAATATGGCCAAAAAGAACAATACGAAGTCAACCTTCGCCAAAGATATAAATATAAAAAACAGACGTGCCACCTTTGATTACGCGATAGGAGACACTTATACCGCGGGAGTTGTTCTTACAGGTACCGAGATTAAGTCCATCCGTATGGGTAAAGCAAGTCTTGTTGATACTTATTGCTATGTTCACAATGGAGAGGTATGGATAAAAAACATGTACATCGCTGAATACTTCTACGGAACATACAACAATCACACCGAACGGCATGACCGAAAACTGTTACTCACAAAAAGGGAAATAGAACGCATAGAGAAAGCCAATGCCGAACCAGGTGTTACAATCGTGCCTCTGCGATTGTTTATCAGCCAACGCGGTTATGCCAAAATAGTCATCGGAATTGGCCGCGGCAAAAAAGAATATGACAAACGTCAGTCCCTCAAAGAACGTGACGACAAGCGCTCAATGGCTCGCGCAATGATGAAACGTTAAATTGAAGGGGGCAGATTAATCTCAATGTAGTAGTCAGATGAAGAGTCTTACGACTGAGTAGCTCAGTCAATTAAAGAGGCTCTGACGCGTGTGTTCTTCAGTTTGTCTGAATGCGATGCTTCAATGACAGCCTCGACATATTCGGGCTTTACCGCCACCAATGAGTAGTGACTCCCGACTGTAATTTTTCCTACCGCATCAAACGGGACATTCGCTTTTTTCATCACAAAACCGGCTATGTCACCGCGCGAAAGTTTATCCCTTTTCCCTTTGTCCAGATAGATAAGTTCATATTCCGCCTTGACTTTTACTGAAGCGGTCATATCGGGATAATATTCGTTTTCAAAGTTGACAAAATCGGGGATATCTTCGTCCGGATGCGTAATGACGTAAACCTGACCTGTCTTGTTTATGCGTGCCGTTCTGCCGTTGCGATGTGTCCAAATCTGTTTGTCGCCTGCAGGATGATAATGTATGACTGATGCGACATCATCGATGTCAAGGCCTCTCCCGGCAAGATCTGTGGCTACAAGAACTTTGGCGGCGCGGCTGTGAAATTTAGACAAGGCAATCTCGCGTTGTTGTTGGTCAAGGCCTCCGTGATACAAGACAACGGAAATATGTTGTTTTTTGAGGAAATCTGAAACGCGTTCGGCGCTTTCCCTGTGATTTACAAAGACTATTATAGGACCTACGGAAGCTACTGAACGGATAAGTGCTGCCAATGTCTCCAGCTTGTCGCGCGAATGGGATGGAACCTGCATTATCCTTATACGCGTTTCTATTGGCGTTTCGACAGTGAAATTTATAATCTCAGCTTTTGTTACGTCGACAAAATCGGGCCATTCTTCGAGAGCTGTGGCGGACGTTACCATGAGATTTTCAGGTCGCGACAAGTGCTTTGTGCCATTTTTGACAATTCCCGTGCCGGATAAATATCTGAAGATTTGCTTCATCTGGTCTTGAAAACCCAATTCGAGAATCTTGTCGTATTCATCGAGTACAACGACCTTGACATGGTCAACATCAAGAGTGCCTCGTTGTATATGATCCAACAATCTGCCCGGCGTAGCTACGATAATTGTCGGAGTTGCTCCTTGTAACGAGGCAGTTTCATCGACAAACGAATTCCCTCCGTAAAGAGCGGTAACTTTACAATTTAGTCTTGCGCCTACAGCTCTCAACACATCATATATTTGTCTTACCAACTCGCGTGAGGGTGCAATAACTAATCCTTGTACCGAAGCTGAAGACGATGTTGCTGAGAGACTTAAATTCCTGAATAGAAAAACAGAAAATGCTATGGTTTTACCTGTTCCGGTGGGGGAGAGAAGTATCAGCCGATGGGAACGGCTTGCTTTGACTGCCTCCTGCATTGCATTTAGCCTGTCAATACCTAAAGTCTTAGTTATAGTATTCGTAATATCTTTCGTTCCCATCGGTAGGTTATTTAAAGAGATGCTTTTATCAATTCGAAGAACTTTTGTGCAGGGAGTAAGTCCTGAAGTCCTACGTAGGTCTTGGATGTTCCGTCAGGTGACAGAAAAACCACAGTGGGAATCGATGTCACTTTGAATGCAGTGGCGGTAATGGGATTTTCGTCAACGTCGATGCTGATAAAATCCACTTTTTGTCCGTATAGTTCGGCAGCCTCGTGGAATGCGGGAGCGAAACGATGGCATGGTCCGCACCATGTTGCGTTAAAATCAAGTACTGTCAATCGTTCAACCGGTCGTCCGGGGCGCAAAACGTCATCGTTATGGAGGTCAACTACTGCCAGACGCTCATCCATAGTAGCAGGAGTCGCCGAATCAGTAGGCTTTTCCTCAAGATTAGCTTCTACTGCAATGTTATCCTGTTCGTTACCTTGATTATTGTTATTGGCGCACGAGGTGAAAGCAGTTGTAGCAAAAATCGTGGCTAAAATTAAATTCGTCTTTTTCATTATGTTATTATTGTATATTTTAAAAGGCTCGTATAATAAAAATAAACTTGAAAAGTTGCGTATCTCTTACAATAAACGTTGATTTGCGTCAATTAGTTTATCCTATAGCAGCAATGTCTATTTATTATCGTTCAACCTTTAATATCGAGAGACATACTATTTCCCTCATTGAGGAAGAAAAGTATGTCTCTTGATTTAAATTAAATTATGTGACTCTTAATCAGAGAACTGTAGCCAGAGCTTCGTTGGTCTTGTGAACAGCTTCGGCGCTCTTATCGAAGAGTTCTTTTTCGGTTGCTGTAAGTTCGAACTCAACAACTTTTTCGATACCGTTGCGGCCAAGCACGCAGGGAACGCCGATGCAGAGATCTTTGTGGCCGTATTCGCCTTCAAGGAGTGCTGAGCACGATATCAGTTTCTTTTGGTCGTGAAGAACGGCTGCTACTACCTGTGCGCCTGCGGCACCGGGTGCGTACCATGCCGAAGTGCCCAACAGTTTTGTCAGGGTAGCGCCTCCTACCATGGTGTCGGCAGCTACTTTGGTAAGCTGCTCTTCAGGAAGAAGTGTGCTGGCGGGGATACCGCGGTGAGCGGCGTAGCGAACCAAAGGTATCATGGTTGTGTCGCCATGACCGCCTATAACTATACCTTCAACTTCGGTCGGATTGGCGTTAAGAGCTATGCTAAGGAAATATTTGAAGCGTGCGCTGTCAAGTGCGCCTCCCATACCGATGATGCGGTTTTTGGGAAGATTGGTAGTCTTGTGAATAAGATATGTCATTGTGTCCATCGGATTCGAAATGCAAAGTATGATTGCATTGGGCGAATGTTTCAATACATTTTCCATAACCGACTTCACAATGCCGGCGTTTACTCCGATAAGTTCTTCGCGAGTCATGCCGGGTTTGCGAGGTATACCTGATGTGATGACTACCATGTCCGAGCCTTCGGTCATGGCGTAGTCGTTGGTGACACCTACAAGACGTGTATTGATATTAAGAATATTGGCGGTCTGCATGATATCCATGGCTTTGCCTTCGGCTACGCCTTCTTTGATGTCGAGCAGTACCACTTCGTCAGCAACTTGGTTGCATACAAGAACGTTAGCACATGTTGCGCCTACATTGCCGGCGCCGATTACTGTAACTTTTGACATTGTTAATCAAATATTAAGGGTTAGTTATTTTGATAGTATTAAATTCGTTTCAACGTGTCTCCTTTTGGGCGAGGGTTTGATACGACAAAATTAATGATAATTTTTTAAACGTCGAAAAAACCACTTTGGTTTTTATTCCTCCTTGCTTAATTGAGCCAGGCGTGCAAGATATTTGCCTATAATGTCGAACTCTATATTCACTTTCGTACCCACCTCAATAGCCCGGAAGTTGGTGTTCTCCATTGTGTATGGGATTATGGCGACGCGGAAAGTGTCATGGGTGCTGTCGCATACGGTAAGGCTGACGCCGTTGACGGTCACTGACCCTTTTTCTACGGTCATGTAGCCTTTTGCCATAAGTTCGCGGCTGACATCATATTGAAATTTGAAATACCGGCTGCCTTCAACATCCTCGATATCGATACACAAGGCTGTGGTATCCACATGTCCTTGAACGATATGACCGTCAAGACGGCCGTTCATTAACATGGAGCGTTCCAGGTTGACAAGATCACCCGGTCGCAATAGCCCAAGGTTCGAACGATCCAATGTTTCCTGAATCGCCGTAACGGTGTAGGTATCGTCGTCTATGGCTACCACTGTCAGACACACGCCGTTGTGAGCGACTGACTGGTCTATTTTAAGTTCGTCTGTAAAGCTGCATTTCACCCGAAGCGAAAGATTGCCGTCGGCAGTCTTGTCGGCTCCTACAACATGTGCCGCTTCTTCTACTATTCCTGAAAACATTGCTTAGTATATTTTATATCTATTTCGAGACGTTGTTCATAATATTGACCCATACCGCGCGGTCGGCATTAAATGGAACCGTGACAGTCAAAGTCTTATTTATCGCATCATAAACGGAGGGGACGGATTTACCGTCGATTATAACATCTCTTGGATCTGTCGCTTGTCCGTGTACTATCAGAGTAAATGTTTTTTTGCGAACCATGCCGGGAAAATCACCTTCGGAATTAAAGCAAAATGAAGTATTGTCGCTTACCGGCAAAGCCGTCATGGTGATAACGGCACTCCCCGCATTTTTGGAAGACGGTGAAGTTAAATCGTCTTCATAGAGTGTAGCATAAGATATGACATTTTCCTGACCCATATAGTAATTAATGGTGTACGTCTGCGTATTATAATCGTGTGTATTGTCTTTGAAATCATAATCGGCAGTAGGAATAAAGGCTCCGGCTCGGGCAAATATCGGCAATACATTGAGTGGAGCGCTGACGGTAGCCGTTGTACCTCCGCTATATGTAACACCTTTGTTATTAATGTCATACCATAAAGAGTCTGTGTCGGGGAATACCACGTTACGTGTTACGGCGCCTTCTTTCAGTACGGGTGCTACCAGGACATCTCGCCCCCACAGATACTCGTCGCGTATATCGTCGTATTTACCTGTCGGTGTGGTCGAGTGGAATTCGAGGGGACGTACAAGGGGATAACCCTTTGTCGCGTTTTCGTATGCCAGGGTGTAGTTATATGGCAACCAACGGTAACGCTCTTTGATAAGAGCAAGTGTCTCATCCTTATATTGCGGATAGTGGTACGGCTCTGCATATTGCTGCGCATGTGTCCGCAAGATAGGCGAGAAGGTTCCTAATTGCAGCCATCGTAGGTATAGTTCTGGCATATAAGGATTGTCTGGGTCTACCGCAAAACCGCCTACGTCGTGTCCCATATAACCCAAGCCGCTAAGTCCCGACTGGGTCATGATGGTTATTTGTGGCTCGAGGCCTCCCCATGATCTTGACACGTCGGTCGACCACGGAAAAACATCATAGCGTTGCAATCCTGTGGTGCCACCGCGCATCATGGTCATCAGACGTTTGTCCGGATATTTTTCCCGAAACATTTCGTATATGATTTCACTCCAGTCGTTGCCATATTTGTTGTGATACAGTCGGGTTGACAATCCGTTGGCGTGTCGTCCTGTCTCGGGGTGAACTTCAGGTTCGCCCAAATCGCCCCACCATCCTTCGATACCCATGTGGGTGAGTGAATCATAACGGTTGGCGAGCCACTGGCGTGTGGTTGGATTCGATACATCAAACATGCCGCCTTCACCTACCCATATCTCTACTTCCTGTGGTGAAGTTCCTGTCGAATCGCGGACAAACATGCCTTGCTCCGAAAGCGTGTTGTAATTCTCCAATCCTTTGCCGTTACGTAACACGTAGGGTTGACTGATGGCAACAAGGTTCACCCCTTGTTTCTTAAGATTGGCAAGCATCCCTTCGGGATCTGGCCACTGGGTCGGTTCCCAGGCAAGTCGTCCCATGTCCTGTTCCTTACCATACCAGTAAAGGTCAAGAACGATGCCGTCAACCGGATATCCCAGGGTCTTCAAAGTGTCTACGGCACCTATGGTCTCTTCTTGAGTATGATAGCCGTATTTAGAGGTTATATATCCCAAGGACCAGAAGGGCGGAAGGTCTTGACGGCCGGTAAGATAGGTCAGTGATTCGGTAAGCGAAGCCAGCGAGCCGTCTTTCGAAACTACTATATAATATGTAATGGGTTTGTTGCTTTCAGTGATGTATTGTATAGGATCGGAAAAAATAAGCTCTGATGCGGCGTAGTCGTCAAAAACTATGGCATAACCGTCGGTGGACAGAAACAATGGCATCGTGATGTTCATCTGGTTGATGCGCGGGTCAGCGCCGGTATAACCATAGTTCTGTCTGTTATACATTATTAATGTATCACCGCGAAGATTCAGTTTGTGACCGCGCTCTCCGGTGCCGTAAAACGAACCGTTACCCGTAACTTTGAGCTCGACTCCGTTTTTGCCATTTATATTGCGGACACCTTCATCAGTGACGATGAGTTCTCGGTTGACATCTGTCAATTCTGCTACGCCGTCACGTATAACAATATGGCGTTCGCTGTCAAGACGGAAGAATTCGATTTTGCCGGACTCATATTCATACTCAACTTCGATGAAACCGAAAAGTTCCAGAAATTGTTTCTTTTCATTAGCCATCGCCGTTCGCAGTAAATGGCCTACCCGTTGTACCGTCTGGGGCTCTTCAGTGAAATATTTTCCTTGCTTGTCACGTTGCGCTATCTCAACTTTGACAATGGTAGGGCTTACAGCTACCACCGAAACCATGGTGCCGTCCTTGTAACGTGCGTCAATCCCGGTGGCGTGTATTTTAAAACATGATATGGCAAAAAACAAAAAAGCAAACAGAAGACCTCCCCGGGCCATTTGCGCATTTATTTTTGTTTTCATGATGAGCTTAGGGGTCAATTTTGTTCAGGTAATCTATTATGTTGATGCGTTGCTCGGCGCCTCCCGGGTATGTCGTCTTGTCTATGCCCGATTTGGCTCTTTTTGTGGGTGTGTTACCTTTCTGTGCATGTTCGACAATACGGGCGAAATTCTGTGACGCTTTCAGTTTGGGTCCCCACTTGCTGATGATGACATCGAGTCGATAATTAATCATATCGTCATACAACCCCTGTAATCCGGCTTGACTTTCAAGGATGTCTTTTGTCCACCGTTTATTTGTATCGAGATATTTTATTGCTTCGGCTGTAACGGGGGCGTTGGCTGTCGGTATCTTTGTGGTGGTGGCCTGAGGCTGGGTAGCCTTGTCGGCGTCACTGTTTTTCGCCGTGTTGTTTGTCGCCTTGGTCTCCTTGGCAGGCTCGGTGGCGTTTGGCTCCTTAGCGGCGGTGTTGTCTGTCATCACGACGTTTTGAACCATAGCTACCGTGTTGTCTTCTGTAACGCTTTCTTCAGGTTTATCGCTGCCTCCGCATCTGAAAAGCATTCCTATGAGCAATCCGGCAACTACACCTATAACGATGTCTGTGATTCGTTTGGTGAGAGTACTCTTCGATGGTGAGTAACTTAAGTAATTGATATGGGCTTCGCCGTCTTCTATGGCGTGGTTCTGAGCGATATATCCTTCAATTGGACTTTCTATAATCCTTTTTTTTGTATATATCTTAAACTTAACTGGAGCTCCAAGATCGGCGCTTTTCACCGGCATCTCGAAACAATACACTTTGGTGCGCTCATGCAGTCTGACAAGGGTACGTGTTGCTGATGCCAAATCCAACCGTGCGTTATATGGCGCGTAGCCATCGCATACAATTGTCACAAGCGCCGATGTCAGTTCGTCGGCGGTAAAAAAGCCGGGGGTGGTGTTGATCTTGATACCGTTGACGGTGATTTCGCAACGCGAGGCATCGATACTGCCGGCATTCGATGCTATCTGGAAAGAGGCTGTCGAAATGGATTTGCGCGATTTGGTTGTGTCCGGCTGTGTTGGCTCAAAACGCTCTGTCGTGATAACCTCATTTTTTATCACATCTTCAAAACCGGGACATTTCCAGACAAAGGCAACGTTGGAGTTTAATGTGGCTCGGATCGGTTTGTCAAGAATGCTCCCGAAAACAAAAGGAACAAAATTCTGGGGAGTCTTGGCTACCGGAAGTATAGTCGCCGGAGCTTCTATGGGCATGTCAGTTAAATCTGCCCCCTCTACTGTTATTCCGAGTTCATCGTCGACTAACAATATGCCGTTATAGTCAAGATAGGGCACCTGAAAAAGACCTTTCCCCATCAAGTCTTCCAGCGTTATATTGGTGTTGCCTCCGTACCGCCTCCATGCTACAGCGTCGCCTTCTGCGTTATGAGGCAATGCCGGAGTCTCAGGATCTTCGATATAGTCTTTCGAAAAAAGCTCGCGCAACATGTTAACGTCTTCATTCAAAACGCGCTCTCCCGAAATTCGACGAGTAACACCACTGACAACCTGCTCTAACTCATTGCCTGTTATAGTCAGACCATGTGGAACATATATCCAGGCGGCAAGATGGTCAGGCTTGTTATGCGGGATGGTGCGGATAATCACCGTAAAAATACCTTCCTGCGCAAGCGTGACGTAATAAAATATGTTTTTCTCCGATGCGTCATAATTGACGCGACTAACAACATCAGTAAGCTCGCGCACATAATGTGACACTTCGGCTGACGGATTGATATTCAGTAACGTCTTGTATCCGCCAAATGATTTCGTTATATATAATTGTAACTTGTTCATAATTATTTTTGCCAGGCAAATAATCTCTATATAGAGTGCTAACTTTTCTTGTCTGCAAAAATACTATTTTTTTTCAATAAACCCATTCATTTTATATCATTTTGTATCATATATTTTCTATCATTTACGAATATTTTCCTTACCCCCAACATTCCTACTCCCAACGGTAGCGAAGCTGCCTGCTTTGTCATAGCGGTTGATGGCTTGTGACCGACAACTCCTCGCCGTTGCCCTCACCGTTTCCCTCGCCGTTGTTTTCACCGTTAATTTCATCATTGTCTTCACCTTTACTTTCATAGGTGCCGTTGTCATTGTCATTACCTTCCTTAACATCCCTCGTCCCAACGGGAGCGAAGCTCCCTCTTTGTCTTAGCGGTCGGTCGCTTGCGACCGACAATTCCCTCCTTACCTCTTTTGCAACCTTTGTCAGTTACGCAAATATTAAAATGTGTTAAATGTTGATTATTTGTTTGGTTGATATTTTTAATTGTTGTACCTTTGTAGCAGATTCAATGTTTAAGAGTAAATATTGAACCAACAACAACTCGCACTTTGACATTT
>JAFLTY010000004.1:74681-90384 GCA_022509065.1 Muribaculaceae bacterium | reverse complement strand
TCTGCGACCGATTCAACTTTTTTCTAACTCCGTAAGGAGTTCTTTTTTATTTTTATTTTTTCTTTTTTATAGGAGTTTCTGTAACATTAACCGGGGTTTTTGTAACAGAAACCGGGGGTTTCTGCAACAGAAACTCAAAAAAGCGGGTCTGACGAAGGGTAACTTGGGGATATAAAATTGAAAAATTGGCTATGTTTACGTAACATTAACCCATAGTTTCTGTAACATTAACCGGGGTTTTTGTAACAGAAACCGGGGGTTTCTGCTGCAGAAACTCAAACACCCGACCACACCAAGGCATAGGGGAAGGTGTTGGAGAATCGATTTTTTGAGGTTTGCCTTAAAATAGCTACCTTTGTGGTAGATATAATATTGTTAATCCTTTCCAACCGAAAATTATTATATTTATGAAGAAAGCTATCCACCTTTTGGCAGTCAGCCTTGTAGTAATGATGTGTGCGTTTTTTCCGTCGTGTACTTCCGAAAAAGCGCCCGATTTAAAAGTTAAACTCGAAACTATCGTTTCAGACAACACCAGTGTCGTTATGTCCGGCGACATACACCGCCTTTTTGAACAACTCGACATCGTGGTCGAGAAAGGACACATCGTGTTGCCCGACTACCTCAAAACAGCCTTGTGTAACGACGAAGATGACGACGAGGACAGCCTTGACTGCGCCAAGGTGTTAAAGACCCTTGACGGTGTGGATTACACCGATGCCGTACTGGCTTTCAACATAGAGCCCAACGAAGGGTTGGAAGGCATGCTGGTCTTTGGCCTGACAGACGAGAAAGATTTTGTCTCGTCGCTCAAAAAAATCGACGACAGCCTTGACCAGGGCACCGCCCTTGACTACCTCACCATAGGTGACGGAGGACAACAATTGCTCATAAAGGACAATCTGGCCTACTTTGTCTTTAACGACTACGGTGTTCTCATGCCCGACGAGTCGGCGCGCATCGTCGAGAGATGGAATCGCATGGCCGACGCGACTCCCCTTGATGACTGGAAGAAAGAGTATCTGTGCCAACACCGCGTGGTGAACTGCCTCATCTCGGTAAACACCCTTATGGCCAACACCGACAGCATGTTGAGCTCGTCGCAACTTAACCGCCTCAAATCGGTCACTCCCGACGGCTTCCGTAACGGCTTTATAGCTCTGGGCGCCGACCTGGACGGTTCGGCAATGAAGTTTTACCTGAAAGTCTTTGACAACAAGGGAGCCATTCTGGAGTCGCAAATGAACGGACAGTTCAACACCGCCATGATGGACTTCGCTTATCCCGAGGATATCATTGCCGCCGGATGGTGCATGAACCAAAAAGGGTACGATTTCCTCAAAAACAGCCTTAAGGATCCCAATCTGCAACCCAACCTTAACGGTTACTACGAGTATCGCTTTTTCTTGACCCAACTTTACGAGTTCATGCGCGATAACGCCGGAGTGCCCGCCGAATATCTTTCGGAGGGAGGCATCTTTGCCGCCGGAGGTCTCGACGCCAATTTCTCGCCCCTCAAATACGACTCGCCCTCATCCTACCACGTAGTGTTTGCCGCCGACCTGAAGCCTGCCAAGGCTCGTGCGGCCTACGCCGAAGTGACGCGGTCAGTATCGGCCATGTTTGACGACGCTCCCGGCGCCGGAATGACCGAGGTAACCGTTGACGGCATCGCCCAGAAAACAATCGCCGTGCGTTACACGACGGCCTACTCCGCAGCCTCCGGATACAATACTGACTTCTTCGAGGTCTACATAGCCCTTGTCGACAACGTGCTTGTCGTTTCGAACAAGCCCGTCAAGCGCAACCAGGCCATACCCTTCAGCAAAGAACTCTTTGACGGCAAGATGGCTGCCTTCCAGATGACGATGACTCCCGAGTCGCCGCTTATGAAGATAGCCGGCATGGATATGGGCATCAATCTGACCGCCCAGTCGACCGGAAGCACCGGCGAACTGGTGTTCGAGTTCACACACACCGACACCAAGGTCATTCCTGAAATATTCAAACTCGCATCTTACAGCATACTCTAAATGACATCATTTTTCGGACGGCTTGCCGCGATAGCTTGCTTAGCGTGTCTTTGCGGCTGCACCGGCTTCAAACCCAACCCGGTGACATGGGAGGATATAGCGTCGACCATACCGGCCAATCCCGATTACATCGCCTCCCTTAACCTCGACTTCGAGGCCGACTCTGTCCTTAATAATGTGTGGGGCGACAACGACATGGCCGCATTGCTCACCATGGGTCTTAATTTGGATACTGTGCGACCGCCCCACGTCGTGGTGGCTCGCGTGTCGGGCACCACATACGTAACATGGCCTTTGCAGACCCCCCGCCTTGTCAACGACAATTTAGCCGACTGGCCTACCGCCTCGTTAAACAACACTGTCGACGCCCACATGCGGGTGTTGGGCGACGCGAGCATAGTCATCAGTAGCACACAGGCATGGGTGGTTAACAGCGAGCATGGCGCCGACAATGTCAACGACCTGCTGTCGGCCGCCATGAACACCAAGGCTGTCCATGTGCAACCCTACGCGCGCTGCATCGCTTCGACACCGAAGGCCGCAACCGTGGTCGTGCCCTACGAAAACCGCTATTATGTGGCTCAGCTCAACCACGAGGACGGACTGGTGCGCGTCGATGTTGACGCCTACAACAAAGCCGACAAGCGTATCGATTTGGTACAAGGGCTGGGACGTCTGCCGTACGAGTTTATAAATGACGTCTCGCCCCGGTCGCCGTTTGCCGCCATACAGATTGACAAAGGCTCCATGCCACAGCTCATTGTGCGATTAGCCAAGCTGTCCGGCAAAAAATCAATTAAACTGGCATCCCAGCTCGTCGCGCCGTTGTTCGAAGCCGCCTCGGGCACAGTCACTGCTTTTTGGGACACCAAGGAGCTGAAGGTACGTGTGCCTTTCGACTCGCGCGAAGCTGTCCTCACAGCCAAAAAGAGCCTGGAAACCATCCTGAAGACCGATGACAGACATTTCGACCTGAAGAATATCGGCGACATCCTCGAGATAAGCACCCCCGTTAAAGACAAAATGCCCGAGATAGGGCGCGACCGCATGACGCCTCACCTGCACAGCCAGACAGAGAATCCGGCCGCCATCGCTTTTGCCCGCTTCGACCTCAAAGACGACGACAGCGTGACGGCTTATTTTGAACTGGCACCGTCACACGCACGTCTGCAGATTGATTTTAAAGAGAGCGCCACCAATCTCGCCGAGACATTGGATTTCATCAAAACAATAATTTTCAGAGTGTTGTAACATGCAGCGCATCAATTCGATAAAACTGGAAAACGTGTTGCCGACGGTCTTTGCTGGCTCGGAACACGACGAACCGGTCGCGTCGTCATCCGTATGGTGCCACAAGTTGGAGTTCAGACGACCCGACTCATATATGATAGAAGCCGAGTCAGGCACCGGCAAATCGTCTCTTTGCGCCTATATATACGGAAGCCGTCGCGATTACTCAGGCTCAATACGCTTCAACGACAGGGACATACGCACCTTCTCGATGAACGACTGGTGCGAGTTGCGGCGTCACCACATAGCCTATCTGCCGCAGGAAATGCGTCTCTTCCCCGAACTCACCGTGATGGAGAACATTATGGTCAAGAACCGCCTCACCGACACCTTCTCCGCAAACGAAATCGTCGATTTGCTCACCTTGCTGGGCATTGAAAACAAGGTCAATCAGCCGGCGGGGCGCCTGTCTGTGGGACAGCAACAACGCGTAGCCATCTTACGCGCCATCGCGCAACCCTTCGACTTTATCATTCTTGACGAGCCGGTCAGCCATCTCGACCGCCGGAACAACAACACCGTTTCGCAGCTCATTGCCGATGTCGCCCGTCGCAACGACGCCTCAATAATAACAACATCGGTAGGCAACCCTTTGCTTATCAAAGACATCGAAGGGTTTCATTCCGTCCAATCGATTAAGCTATAAGACTTATGGTCTGGAAATTACTTCGCAAAAACATATCTGTCGGCCAGATAATCGGCTACTCGCTGGCATCGCTCATCGGCATGGCCATTGTCATCTCGGCCGTCAAATTCTATGCCGACGTAAACACGGCGCTCAACGATGAGGATTCGTTTATCTCAAAGGACTACATCATCATATCCAAACCCGTCTCGGCCGCCGGCACCATAGGGTTGGGCGGAGGCGCCACCTTCTCGAAAGGAGAAATAGCCGAGATAAAAGCGCAGCCATGGACGCGTGACGTGGGCGAGTTCACCGCCGCCGACTTCAATGTCGAGGCCGCAATTAACCTCGGTGGCCACGGCATGGCCACACACCTGTTTTTTGAGTCAATACCCGACAAGTTCTTCGACATCAAGTCTGACGACTGGACATTCGAAGCACCCGACAGCTATTATCCGGCAAGCAACGCCGACGACATCGAGATACCCATCGTCATGTCCAAGGACTACCTCACCCTATACAATTTCGGCTATGCCACAGGACGCGGCATGCCACAGCTCACCGAAGGCCTCATTAAATCCATCCCCATAACGTTCTATCTGTCAGGCAACGGACACCGTGACCGTTATCGCGGCCGCATAGTGGGTTTCTCGTCGCGCCTTAACACCATAGCCGTGCCCGAAAACTTCATCACCTGGGCAAACAAACGCTATGCCCCCTATTCGGACACTAAACCGTCGCGTCTCATCATTGAGGCCAACACTCCCGGCGACCCTGCCATAAATCAGTTCCTCGAGGCGCACGGATACGAGGTGGCAGGCGACAAGGCAGACAACGGCAAAGCCAACTATTTCCTTACCGTGGCCACGACCATAGTCATAACGGTGGGTGTCATCATCACCCTCCTGGCGTTCTTCATCCTGATGCTGTCCATCTATCTGCTGCTGCAAAAAAACCGGCGCAAGCTACAAGACCTCATGCTGCTCGGTTACAGTCCGTGGCAAGTGTCGCGCCCTTACGCCAAACTCATTGTGGCCATCAACGCAACGGTGCTTTGTCTGGCCGTCGCTGTCATGATGCTCGCTTCGGGATATTGGACAACACGTTTTGACGCAATCGGGATAACCGGCGCATCGCCATGGAGCGCTATCATCGTCGGCCTTATAATATCGGCGACGGTGAGCCTGCTCAACATCGCTGCAATATGCCGCATAGTGCGCCGCAACTTCTATATCACTTAAAACCAGGTTTAAGAACCGGCTCTAAACAATGACCCATAGCGAGACAGCGCCACACCCCCGCACCATTTTTGTCTCAGACCTTGACGGCACACTCCTTGACGCCAACGCGCGCGTCACGCCACGTTCCGCCCGGCTGTTAAACGACGCCATTAACCGCGGCTGCCTGTTCACCGTGGCGACAGCGCGCACCCCGGCCACCGTACAGTCCATTATGCGCGACGTCCAAATGCGCTTACCCGCTATCGTAATGACAGGAGCCGCCTGGTGGCACTTCGATTCGCAGACATACTCCCATGTCAAAAAGATTGACAGCGACAGCGCCGCCACCGTCATCAAGGCCTTTCAAGACCAAGGCGTCACACCGTTTGTCTATACCCTCGACGTCACACGCAAACCCAACATACTCAACGTCTACTTCAACAGCATCGACCCCACAGAGCCCGACCGTAAGTTTATCAGCCAGCGCAAAGGCTCCGCGATAAAAAACTTCTATGTTGGTCAGCCCGTTCCGGACTGCAACCTTTCCGACATAATGTTGTTTTTCGCATCGGGCGACCATTCCGACCTTCGCCGCGTCGCCGACACCGTCCAAAGCCTCACTCGCTGCTACGTCTCGGTTTACAATGACGTTTATAACCCCGGCCTCGCCCTCATCGAGGTGTTCGCCCATGGCGTCTCGAAAGCCAACGCCCTCATGCAGCTCAAAAACGAGCTCCAAAGCTCGCGTCTTGTGGTGTTCGGCGACAATCTCAACGACCTGTCAATGTTTTCTGTCGCCGACGTGCCCATAGCCGTCGACAACGCGTTACCCCGGGTGAAAGATGCCGCCAATATCGTCATCGGCGACAACAACCACGATGCCGTGGCGCAATTTCTCGCCGACTATCCGAACATCCTCTGACCCGAATTGTTAATATATATCTACCACAAATAATATATATCTACCACAAACGCAAATTTTTTATTAATTTTGTAGCGGAATTTAACAAATCATCTTTCACAACAATTATGGCAAATAAAGCTTTACTTATCATACTTGACGGCTGGGGTCTCGGCGACGGTAAAAAAGACGACGTTATCGCCAACACCGCCACACCGTATTTAGACTATCTCAACGCAACCTACCCTCACAGCCATTTGCTGGCTTCGGGTGAGGATGTCGGTCTGCCCGACGGACAGATGGGCAACAGCGAGGTGGGGCATCTTAACATAGGTGCCGGCCGTGTGCTTTATCAGGATTTGGTAAAGATTAACCGCGCCATCGCCGACAACTCCATACTCGACAACCCCGAAATTAAAAGCGCCTACGAGTACGCCAAAACCACCGGACACGCCCTCCACCTGATGGGACTGACCTCAAACGGCGGCGTTCACTCGAGCCTCGACCACATACTGGCATTGACCGACATTGCAAAACACTATGGTCTGGACAAGGTCTTCCTGCACTGCTTCATGGATGGCCGCGACACCGACCCACGCTCCGGCAAAGGATTCATCAAAGAAATCCAAGACTACATGGCCACCAAGTCCACCGGAACGATAGCCTCGATTATCGGCCGCTATTACGCTATGGATCGCGACAAACGCTGGGACAGAGTAAAGACAGCCTACGACCTGCTCGTTAAGGGCGAAGGCGCACAGGCCACCGACATGGTACAGGCCATGCAGGACAGTTACGACGCCGACGTTACCGACGAATTCATCAAGCCCATCAATAACGCCACCGTCGACGGCACCATCAAGCCGGGCGATGTCGTCATATTCTTCAACTACCGCAACGACCGCGCCAAAGAGCTCACCATCGTGCTCACACAGCATGACATGCCCGAAGAAGGCATGTCAACCATCCCCGACCTGCAGTACTACTGCATGACGCCGTACGACGCTTCGTTCCAGAACGTACATATACTGTTTGACAAGGACAACGTCGAGAACACCCTGGGAGAGTATCTGTCAAAAAACGGAAAGAAACAGCTTCACATAGCCGAAACCGAAAAATACGCGCATGTCACCTTCTTCTTTAACGGTGGCCGCGAACAACCCTTCGAAGGCGAAGACCGCATCCTCGTCCCCTCACCCAAAGTGCCCACATACGACATGAAACCCGAGATGAGCGCTTTCGAGGTTAAAGACAAGCTCGTCGAAGCCATCAACACCCGAAAATACGACTTTATCGTTGTCAACTTTGCCAACGGCGACATGGTGGGACACACCGGCGTCTACGAGGCCATCGAGAAAGCCGTCAAGGCTGTCGACAGCTGTGTCGAAGCTGTCGTCGAGGCCGCTAAAGCCAACGGCTACGGAACCATCATCATAGCCGACCATGGCAACGCCGACCATGCTCTGAACGACGACGGCACTCCAAACACCGCCCATTCGCTTAACCCCGTTCCGTTCATTTACATAAGCGACGACAAGAACGCTAAAGTCAAAAACGGCATCCTGGCCGACGTGGCACCAAGCCTGCTCCACATCATGGCAATGCCGCAGCCTAAAGAGATGACAGGCACAGACCTTATCACCGACTGATAATCAAGTATTCGAATGAGTACGCTTGACAAAGCGCTTCAACAAGCCTAAACAAACACCGACACAGCTGTCACGGCTGGTGTCGGTGTGCTTTTTATACCCCAATCCCACAGAATTTAGACGCGTACTGCCACCCTCCAAGCACCACAGGTTCGACAATCCCCGATGAAAAGTAAGTTTGTAAAACGCAACCAATCGAAACGCCTCATCGTCATTTTTTCCGACTGGGGAGTGGACTGGCGCCCGTTTGCAAAGCTGAGTCACCCGGATTGCGACATTGTCGTTATATGGGATTATACCGACCTGTCGTTCAACTGGCAACCCTACCTGCGTTATGACGAAATATGTCTCATCGCCTGGGGTATCGGCGTCTTTGTCGCCTCGGTAACCGTTCACGAGATAGCTCCGCGCATTACCCTGCGTCTGGCCATTAACGGCACTCTGACGCCCATCAGCGATTCCCTGGGAATACCGGCCTCGAAGTGGATGAACCTGCTCAACACGCTGTCCCCTTCAAGATGGCGGCGTTACAAACAAAGCATCTGCGACAACCCCGAACAATACGAGAAGTTCTGCACCGCAGAACCCAAACACACCATGGCGGAACTAAAGGAGGAACTAGATGCCATCTATACCCACACCATTTTTCATGTCGAACAGATCGAGCAGTGGGATATGGCTGTTATTGGCCGCAACAACAACTTCTTCCCCCCACAAAACCAAATAAAAGCGTGGCGCTCCACCACCCCCATACGCATGGCCGACTACGGCCATCTGCCTGATTTCGAGATGTTTGTCAACCGACTGATTATAGACAAACACACCGTGCGTCACCGGTTTGAAACAGCCGCTTCGGACACACGGACTGTCACCGATACCCTCGACCTCATCAACCGCCATTTGTTCTCGCTGTTTCGGTACGCTTTTGGCCGCGGCGATATCACCGGCAATGTCATAGAGGTGGGTTACGGCAAGCGGTTCTCTCTGACCCGGCTATGGATGCCCTACACCGACCCGCGTGCCAAGCTCAGGCTATGGGACTTGATAAGCGCTCCCGCTCACTCCTACGGCAAAAATGTCGTCACCGAGAGCTGCGACGCCGAAGTGCGCATACGCCGTCAGCCGTCAGCCTCGACAGGCTTCATCTTTTCGTCGGCGACGGTCGAATGGTTCTGCTCTGTTGACGGCTTCCTAAAAGAGTGCCAGCGCGTGCTCGCCGACAACGGCTACCTCATATTGGCGTCGTTCACCGCCGACAACATGCCGGAAATGAAACGCGCTGTCGGAGGCTCGCTCCAGCTGCCTACCGAACGCGAATGGCAAAAAATGATATCGGAATACTTTGAAATTGTCGAGTTCCAAACAGACACCATCACCCTCGAATTCGATAGTCCGGCAGAGCTGCTGCGCCATCTTCGCGACGGAGGCTTAAACGGTGTGTCCTTTCACATGTCGCCCGTAAAAACCGCCTTAAAAATCCTTCGCGATTATCCACAGGACGAGGAGACCGGCAAATACACCGTCACCCTGTCCCCCGTCTATGTGATAGCCCGCAAAAAATGCGACGAATAACCCCGACGCTTTATTAGAGGTGAAAATGCACGTTCGCGTCTTTAAGCACCGCGAAAAGCGTTATTGACGCTATTATAAGCGCGAACTCAACGCACGCCAGTGTGAGTGCGGTGCGTCTGTTCGCACCTTTCACCCTAAACAACGTGCAACAGGTAGCCCACACCGCCCCTATGGCCGGAATGAGCAACGTCACACCCAACACCAGCACGGCCGTGAGGTTAAGCAAGGGCGTGTTGACATACGATATCAGTCCGTAACTGCCCCACCCGACGTACGACAGGAAACCGGCAAGCGACACTGCCATAAGGACAAGGCCGGCTATGCCCAGTCCTATGCCTATAAGTCCGACGAACGACATCACAACGATACCGACCACTCGTCCTACCGAACCCCAGAAGTTCTGCGAGGCCACATAGTCTCCGTTGGGATTCGGAGCGCCGAAGATGGTGGTCTGTCCCACCGAGTCCACAGTAACCTGCTGGCCGCGCATCTCAAGAATCTGTCGTGGCGTCTCGGCCACCGGAATAAGCAACCACCCGAGGATGTAAAGAACCACAAGCGGCCACAGATAAGTGAAGATGGCAAGAAGCACCGCGGCAACTCGCAACGCCGTTATGTTGACACCCCAGTATATGGCCAGTCCGCTTATTACACCCGCTATCACTTTGTTGTTGCCGTCGCGGTACAAACGTCGCTGGGGCACCGGCGGAACGCCGACATAGCCGTTAAAAGGAGGAGGAGTGGCGCCACCGGTCGAAGTTTCTTCCGGTTCTTTACATCCGCTCGGCTCGCTCGGTGCATCGGCAATATCTTCGGGTTTACCCATGCGCGTTATCACCTCGTTGACCTCCTCTATGGTAATCACCGCGAAGGGTTCGTCAACATGGCTCTCCGAGAAAAGCTCCGACACTCGAGTCTTTATGTCGGATACTATCTCTTTGCCGTCCTCACCCGGGAAGGCTCGTGTCAAATTATCATAATAGTTGTTTAGGCGTTCGTACGCATCCTCGTCAAAGTAATAGATGCGGCCGCGGATATGTACAGGAAAAGATTTTTTCATATTCAGAGATGTTAAAGTTAATTTTCAGGTAATACGGTCGGATTTGCCTCGTCACTCCGGCTTGCCAGATGACTCACCGTCGACGCCATGCTGTGCCATGCGTCCGACAGAGCCGCGAGTGCGTTGTGTCCCTCATCGGTCAGACTGTAATACTTGCGTGGCGGACCCGAGGTCGATTCCTGCCAGGTGTACGACAACAGTCCGTCGTTTTTTAGTCGGGTCAGCAACGGGTAGAGCGTTCCTTCAACCACTATCAGCCTTGCGTCCTTGAGACACTGAATGAGCTGCGACGAATAAGCCGGTCCACGCTTCAGCACAAGGAGTATGCAAAATTCAAGCATACCCTTGCGCATCTGCGATTTGATATTGTCTATGTTCATAGTGTGATATGAGCCTTTAAGTGTGATATGAGCCTTTAATGATACATTTAGTTGCCATTCTCGAAGCCGCTCCAAGTAAGGGCTTATGTAGATTGACGGCGCAAAGATAGCAAAAATATAGTACCTTGCAATACATAGTACTATGATTTAACACAGTTTAACAATTGTCAGTTATTTCAACCCTCCCCCACTGTGCGCATCAAGACATCAGCACCGACTGTCACCTCAAATTTTGGCACGCGTTTTGTCAACTTTTAAATAATAATTAATTTTGTAGAATAATAATTTGAATATGACAGAAAGAGTTATCATACTTGAAGGTGTCGACCCCGTGATTTTCTACGGGGTGAACAACGCCAATATGCAACTGATTAAAAACCTGTTTCCCAAACTGCGTATCGTCGCAAGGGGAATGGTTATCAAAGTTATAGGGGAAGAATCTGAAACAGCCGATTTCGAAAAGAAAATACGCGAACTGACCGAGCATGCCGAAAAATACAATCGCCTGACTGAGGAGAACATCCTCGACATCGTCAAAGGCGAGCCCACACGCGAGCTTAAACGCGACGATGTAATCATCTACGGCATGAACGGCAAACCCATTAGCGGTCGCACTCCCAACCAACAGAAACTCGTCGAGGAGTTCGCCCATAACGACCTCACTTTCGCTCTCGGACCCGCAGGCACAGGTAAGACATACATAGCAATAGCACTGGCTGTACGCGCGCTCAAAAACCGCGAGGTGCGCAAAATCATCCTGTCACGTCCCGCTGTCGAGGCCGGCGAGAAGCTCGGCTTTTTGCCCGGCGACATGAAAGACAAGATAGACCCTTACCTGCAGCCTCTATACGACGCGCTTGAGGACATGATACCGGCCATGAAACTCAAGGAGTATATGGAGACCAAGGTTATCCAGATAGCTCCCCTCGCCTTCATGCGCGGCCGTACGCTCAACGACGCCGTCATTGTGCTCGACGAGGCGCAAAACACCACCACTCACCAAATAAAAATGTTCATGACCCGTCTGGGCATGAATGCCAAAATGATAATAACGGGCGACGTGACTCAGATCGACCTGCCGCGCTCAACAACGTCGGGGCTGATACAGGCCATGCATGTGTTGCGCGATGTCAAAGGCATAGGACGAGTCGAATTCACCAAGAAAGACATCGTGCGTCACCAGCTTGTTCAGCGCATCGTCGAAGCTTACGAGGTTTTCGACAAGGAACGCAAGGAAGAGGCTGAAAAAGAACGCGAAGCAGAAGTGTCCACAACCGACGACACCTCCGTAAATATCGATTAATCCCTCTCATCATCAATCCCAACGCTCACCGATGCAGAAAGTCGAAAACATAACTCCCTATGGTGTCACCGGCGACAATCGCCCCAAAGGTGCGCAGGTGCGAGACATGTTCGACTCCATAGCTCCGGCATACGACCTGATGAACCGAATGATGACGTTGGGCATAGACAAGCGATGGCGTCGCAAATGCGTCGACACCGTACATAAGGCTGGAGCCGTCGATATACTCGACCTGGCCACAGGAACGGCAGATCTGGCTATCAGGATGGCGCAACTCATCCCGACGTCTAACATCACCGGCGTCGACCTCTCTCCGGCCATGGTGGATATCGGCAACAAAAAAGTTAAGGAGACGGGTCTCGCCGGCCGTGTGACTCTTCAGACAGGCGATATCCTCAATCTGCCGTTTGCCGACAACAGTTTCGACGCTGTGACCATTGCTTTCGGGGTGAGGAACCTCGAACAGCTCGACAAGGGATACTCCGAGATGCTACGCGTCCTGCGTCCCGGTGGCACTCTCGTCGTGCTCGAACTCACCGAGCCGTCGTCCCCGTTAGTCCGACCGCTTTATCGGCTCTACACCCGTCACGTCATACCGGCGGCCGGGCGCCTGGTGTCGCATGACGGCCGGGCTTACACCTACCTGCCCGAATCCATAAGCGCTGTGCCGGCGCGGCAGTCAATGACTCACATCATGGCGGCGGCAGGTTTCGTAAACGCGGCATATAGAAACCTCGTCGCCGGCGTGGCAGCGATATACACCGCATCCAAACCATCCGACTAAAAAAAATACTAACACCTATCATACATCACACTGCTTTGAAAAAGAACATCTTATCACTACGCAAACTCTTCTCGGCCGCCTTTATCACGGTAGCTACGGTCAGTGTATCCTCGGCCTTCGCCAATCCGGTGTCGGACGTCTTCGACATTGAGGAAGACGAAGTGTTCCCAACCTTCATCTCGTTGGCCGACAGTCTGTTGATGGCTAACGACACCCTGCAGCTCGACACAGTCATAGTCTTCGACCCGCTCTCCAAAATGATTACGCTGCCACCGGTCTACACCAACTACCAGATTATGGACAACTGGGATCCCTTCAAACCCGAGATTACCGGCGAACCATGGATGGAATGGATTGAGAAGTCGCAGGCTGTCGAAAACCGCACAAACCGTCTGCTCCAGAACTTCATGGTGCAACATCCCGACCTGGTGCACCTCAATGTGGCCTTTATGGAAACTCCCCCAAAAAAATACTATGGCACGGTAAACCCCTCCGAGCACACCATCGAAATCCACGAGGTGGAGATAAACGCACCCAAGAAAATGGAAATAGAGGTGAAGAAGAAACACTGGCTGCGCACCTTCAACTCGTCGCTCCAGTTCAGCCAGGCATACGTCTCGCCAAACTGGTACCAGGGTGGCAACAACAACCTCAACATCCTGGCAAACATATATTATAACGTCAAGCTGAACAACGCATTCCACCCCAACCTCCTTTTCGAGTCGACAATGCAGTACAAACTGGGTGTTAACGGCGCTCCAGACGACGAACTCCATTCATACTCAATCAGCGAAGACCTCTTGCAGTTCAACCTGTCGTTCGGTTATAAAGCGGCGCGCAACTGGTACTACTCGGTGACTGCCCAGTTCAAGACACAGGTGCTGACATCCTACGCCACCAACAGCACCACACGTACATCGGCGTTCATGTCGCCGGCCGACCTCACGCTCGGTCTCGGTATGACATACAACCATACAAACGCCAAGAAGACATTCACCTTCGACACCTCAATATCGCCGCTTTCAATGAATATGAAGATATGCACCATGTCCAACGAGAAGCTGCCCCACTCCAACTTCGGTATCGACGCCGACAAGTATTATATCGTCAACATAGGTTCGAGCGCCGAAGCCAAGATGACCTGGCAGATATGCGACAATATATCGTGGCGCAGCCGATTCTTCATTTTCACCGACTACCACTACGTGCAGGCCGACTGGGAGAACACCATCTCGTTCGACATCAACCGTTACCTCACCACACAAATTTACGTGCACTGCCGTTACGACACATCGACACCCGCCATCGAGGATGTCAAGTGGCACAAGTTCCAGCTCAAGGAGATACTGTCGTTCGGAGTGGCGTATAAATTCAGCTCGCTTTGATACGACAGGCAACCATACTGGTGACGGCGCTCATCCTCCTTTTGGTTGATGCGCCTGCCGGCGCCGTCACTCTGTCCGAATCGTGGGTCAAGCGTTTCGAAGGGCGTGAACTCACACCCGTCGAGGGGTTGTGGCTGTGGAACTCGGGAGCCCTTGTCGCCATATCGTCAGACAGCCGCGGACACATTGTCCTTGAGCTCATAGACAGTCCCGACCCCCTGGTAGTCACGCCCATAGTCATTGGCGAAGGGACTTTCGGAGGAACACCCGACACCTACAACCTCAAGTTCTACGGAGTGACCAAAAAGACCAATACCCTGTCACGCCGGCACACCACGTCATACATCGCCAAACTATCCGACAATACGCGACTGTCGCTAACTCCTTACTCGTCGGGTCTCAAGATAAACGCGTGGCGCCTTATCCCCTACCTGTTCCGCTTCTCGGTGTCGCGCAACGAGCCTCCATCGGGTGTCGAAGGCGCTATACGCGTGTGGCCGCCCTCCGGCTCACCAGAGTTCCCCATCGTCCTTTAGAGCCAAGCCGCTGACACCCACATCGACATAGTCGGGCAGCCCAACGACATTACCAGTTTATATAAACCTCTCCAGCCAAAAGCCAACCATCCCGTTGAGTCACATGAAATTTCCCTTGAAACCCATAATGAGTTGCATCGTGTGCGCCTTGGTCGTATGCACATCGGCGGGACAGTCGACACGACGAAAAGGAGCCAGACCGACCAAGGAACAATCGACCGCACATGCAGCCGTCGCACCTGTCGCCCTCGACACCTTGACCCGCGCTGACCAAATTGACTCGGTAGTCACACTGACCAAATTTCAGAAAGCCGTGGCGTCACGCGTCGAATCGGTCATGATAACCAACCGCACCTCGACAGACACCATCCATGCCGTTACCGTCGACATAGACTACCGCACACCCCAAGGCGAACAGCTCAACCGACGCAACGTAACATTCCGCGTCACTGTACCACCCGGTCAGACACGTCACGCCTCGGTAAACTCATGGGATCGCCAACAACTGTTTTATCACATCGACACACCGCCTGCACGCAAAACACCGCGCACCGCACCCTTCACCGTCACCATCACCCCCGTCAACCTTATCCTCACCCACCCCGTCAATCTCATCCTCACCCACCCCGAATAACACCTTGCCGACTCACAACCCAACCGGCTTATAACCCAACCGGCTAATTATAGCCCAATTACTCACGCACAAGTGTTACAAGCTTATCCTGTATGACGCATTCTTGCCACAGGAGTGTCGCAGCTGTAACTCATTATAGATACTGTCGGATGCAGGAGAGCGTATTATTGCTACAGGAGTGTCGCAGCTGTAATTCATTATAGATACTGTTGGATGCAGGAGTGTGCCTTATAGAGTCAGCAGGGTGCTATAGGATGCCGAAGTGTGCAGTAGTGACGAAGGATGATACAGTAAGTTGCAGTTGGGCGAAGGAGGATGCAAATGTGTCGCA
>JAFLTY010000004.1:0-74581 GCA_022509065.1 Muribaculaceae bacterium | reverse complement strand
ATAGATACTGTTGGGTGCAGGAGTGTGCCTTATAGAGTCAGCAGGGTGCTATAGGATGCAGGAGCGTTGTAGTAAAGCACAGTAGGATGAAGTTGGGCGCAGGAGGATGCAAGTGTGCTACTGTATAGGATGCAGGAGCGTATATTATCAATCTAATGGGAAATTCAAAAACGATGGCATAAGGCGCCAAATAAAAACGGACAAATTTACGATTCAAAACTAAATTTGTCCAAACCCACCTCCATCTCTTTTCTGAACAACTTTTTTACTACTTTACATTCTTAAAATCTGAGATAATTATAGACTCCCTCTTCCGGTTTGTTAAGCTCGACCTCACCGGTATAAATAACACCTGACTTGACGACGTCGTCTCCCAAGAGCTTTTTCAGATATTTTATGTTTGCCATGTATTCCGGTCTGTAAACGGCTCCGGATTTAATTTCATACGCTCTCAGCCCGGTCGGAGTGCTTACAAGGAGGTCTATCTCTTTTCCGGACTTGTCTCTATAGAAAAACACCTCATCCTTTATTCCAAAATTCACAAGCTTTTTAACCTGATCTGCAATTATCAAGTTCTCAAAAAGTTGGCCACGCATCGGATTCAAAAAAATACTTTGGGAGTCGTAAATATTCAAAAGCGTGCAGGCCAGACCCGTATCATAGAAATAAAGTTTAGGACTTTTTGTGAGACGCTTATTGATGTTGCTGTGCCAAGGCTTTAAAAGGAATAATACATACGAAGCTTGTAACACACTGAGCCAATGGTCTATCGTAGAGACGGCAACGCCCACCTCGACGGCTATCGACGAACGATTTAATTCGGTACCTATGCGCGCGGCGCAAAGTTTTAAGAATGTGGTAAACTTGTTTAAGTCTTTAACCTCCATAATTCGTCTGACATCGCGCTCGACGTATGTGTTTATGTAATTGTCCATTATGTCATTTTTCATACTGAAATGCGCGTCCCAAACTCCGGGATAACCACCGAGATAAATATATTCGTCAGCCGACCGATCTAAGCCGCCCTGTTGAAGTTCGTGAAGAGAAAAAGGAAGCAAGGTTAAAACGCCGGTTCTGCCCGCCAGTGATTGACGCATATTAGGCAGCAAACCGAAGTTAGCGCTTCCCGTAAGAATAAATTTCCTGTCATGGTTGTCTTTAAAGCGGTCTTCATCAATAAGCACTTGCAATGCGCTGAAGATTTCGGGCACCAATTGAATTTCATCGAAGATAGCCCCTTTCGTGTATTGAGCGACAAAACTTACAGGGTCTTCAATAGCAATTTGGCGTATCCCGCTATTTTCAAAATTGACATATTCAAGATTCGGGAATTCTCTTCTACATAACGTCGTTTTGCCTGACTGGCGTGGGCCACATAAAGTTACTGTAGGAAAAGCATCATAAATTTTACGCAAATACGGTAAAATATCTCTCTGAATGTATTTCATGGCGAACTAATTTTGGACAAATTTACGATTAAAAACTAAATCCGCCAAAAACCCACCAAAACTCACCAACCCTAATGTGCCGTAATGGTCGAGGGCGAACCGTTGTACCTTGACAATTTGCATCAAGCCAACCGACCGCCCACCGCATACGTCTGCGGCAAGAAATCCGGCATCCGCTTCTCCATTAATTAGGAGTCGTGGGAGGTATCGACGAGGTAGGTTAGGTGGTGGCGCGCTCGGGTGGTGGCGGTGTACATCCACCGGTAAAGCTCGGGGCCGACGGCGTCGGGGTTGATATAGGCGACATCGACAAAAACGCGGCTCCACTGTCCGCCCTGCGCCTTATGACAGGTGACACAGTAGGCAAATTTGGTCTGTAAAGCGTTCCAATATGGGTTGTCGGCAAGCGCCTGCATGGGATTGGGATGCCCGGGATATTCGCGCTGCACGATTCTGTCAAACAGGAGTTTCTGTCGTTCGTAAGGTAATGCCGGGTGTTCGCCTATCAATGTCTCAAGGAAAATTTTTGCCTGTATGGGAGGCGTTTCGACAGTCTCTCCGCTATCGGCATCCATGTCGTTTTCGACAGGGACAAACTCGACATCGGCAAACCAGAAACCGTACTTGAGTTCGGTGCCTATTACCTTTGTAACGCGCATGATGTCGCCGTTGGCCAGAAAATCGATGTCGCGCCGTTTGGCCACGCGTGTCCAATAGTAGTTGTTTTTGACCACAAGGAGAGGTTCGCCTTGAGCCAACTCTTCGTCGATGTATAGCACCTCGGCGCGTATAGCCTTGTTGAAATCAGCCGCCCGACGGTTGGATCGCGTTATTATTATAGTATCGTCAATACCGGCGGTTCGATATGCGTGGTCGATAGCCTCGGCCATATCAACGGCGGTTATGGTGCTTACATCATCGAAGCCTTCAGTTAGTGGAACGGGTATCTTGTCCGGCTTTTCGTACATCATACGCCTGATATTGACTGCGTTGGCCATAATACCGGAACGGGCACCCTGGCGCACCACGCGTGTCAGTGTGGCGGCTGATATCTTGAAACCGCGTTCCTTCAGAGCGAATGCATCCATAGCCGGCGAATCGCTATCGCCCACGGGAGGCAACTGTGCGGTGTCACCCATGAAGATGAGCCGGTTGTTAATACCTGCGAATACGTAGGTGAAGAGGTCGGTGAGCAAGTCGCCGGAGTAAGCGTCGCTTCCCGAGCCTATCATCGAAGCCTCGTCAACGATGTAGAGGGTGTTGTTGTCGCGGTTCTCTTTCAGACCGGGTATTTCTCCTCGTAACGAATGACGGTATATGCGTCTGTGAATGGTGGCTGCGGCAAAGCCCGAATAGTGGGCGAAAACCTTTGCGGCACGTCCCGTTGGCGCCATAAGCACCACGTTGACCTTGAACTGTTTGAGGGCACGCACAAGCGCCGATACCAGGCTTGTCTTGCCCGTACCGGCGTAACCGTTAAGGACAAAGACTCTATCCTGTGTGGGTTGCGATTGTTGTGTGGGTTGCCTGTCGTCAACCTCGCCACTCAACCCTTCACAAAAACGCGCCAAAGCCCCAATCAGAGCTTCCTGCTGCGTATTGGGGCTGTAAGGCAATTGTGACTGAACGGCGTCGGCCAACTGCTGTGAGGTCATGCGTCGGTTTATTTGCGTATTGACCACTCGAAACCGTCCTTGGTGTCTTTGATGTCAAAACCAAGTTCGGTGAGGCGGTTACGGATGGCGTCGGCTGTCGACCAGTCCTTGTCGGCCTTTGCCTTGACGCGCATCTCAAGCAACATATCGACTGCACCGCGCAACGGCGTGAGGTCGGCTGTCTCGCTTCCGCCCGCAGTCTTGTCGTCAGGAAGTGTCAAACCGAGGATGTCACCCATGAAAGTTGTCATGAACCGGCGCAAATCATCGATCTGCGCCGCCGTGGCGGTAGCTTTGCCGTCGTTGACCATATTGATAAGTCGCGCAGCCTCGAAAAGGTAGGCTATAACAACGGGAGTATTGAGGTCATCATCCATAGCCTCGTAAGCTTTTGCCTCTAATTCAGAGGGTTGCGTGTCGAGTGTGGATGTCTCCGACGGTTTGAGACCGCTAAGACGGCGGTAAGCATCCATGAGGCGTTCAAGAGCCTTTTGGGCTCCTTTGAGGGCGTCGTTTGAGAAGTCGACAGTACCGCGGTAGTGCGCCTGAAGGATAAAGAAGCGGATGGTCATGGGCGAGTAGGCCTGTTCGAGGAGTGGATGACTGCCGTCAAAAAACTCCTGCAGAGTGATGAAGTTGCCCAGTGACTTACCCATCTTCTTGCCGTTGATGGTAATCATGTTGTTGTGCATCCAATAGCGCACCGACGGTTCTCCGTTATGGGCGACCGACTGCGCTATCTCGCACTCATGGTGGGGGAATTTGAGATCCATGCCGCCACCGTGTATGTCGAAATGCGTACCCAGATATTTCTCGCTCATGGTCGAGCACTCGAGGTGCCAACCCGGGAAACCTTCGCTCCAGGGCGACGGCCAGTGCATGATATGTTCCGGAGCGGCTTTTTTCCACAGGGCGAAATCGGCCGGATTGCGTTTTTCTTCCTGACCGTCAAGCTGGCGTGTGGTGGCGAGCAGTTCATCGATGTTGCGACCCGACAGTTTGCCGTATCCGAAGTCACGGTTAAACTTGGGCACATCGAAGTAGACACTGCCTTCGCTGACATACGCGTAGCCCGAATCAAGGATTTTCTTGATGTACTCTATCTGTTCGATGACATGACCCGAGGCATGCGGCTCGATTGATGGTGGCAACACGTTGAGTTGTTCCATGGCCTTGTGGTAGCGGTTGGTGTAATGTTGTACCACCTCCATTGGCTCAAGTTGTTCGAGCCTGGCTTTCTTAGCCACCTTGTCCTCGCCGTCATCGGCATCATGCTCCAGATGTCCAACATCGGTGATGTTGCGGACATAGCGCACTTTGTAGCCCAAATGGGTGAGGTAACGCACAAGGATGTCAAAGGTGATGGCAGGCCGGGCGTGTCCCAGGTGGCCGTCCCCGTACACTGTGGGGCCGCAGACATAAAGACCCACGTTGGGCGCGTGCAAAGGTTCGAAAACCTCCTTGTTGCGCGACATCGAGTTGTATATGGTCAGATTGTTGGGTTTCATGGGCATGATGAGGTGTGGTAATGTTCAGACCGTAAGCGGTAAACGGGGTTAAGAAATCAATGCGAATTGTCTCGCTATGTCAGGCTGTGAAACCGGGATTCTCCCCGTTGTTCAGCGGGGTTTTGCGTTCTATCTCGCCAAAGGTCTGTTCGTATTTGGCAATATTGTCACGCAACGCGAAAAGCAGGTTCTTGGCGTTTTCGGGAGACATGATAACGCGCGACTGAACGGTTGCCGATTTAGAATTGGGTGTCAGAGCGATGAAGTCCAGAAAGAATTCGTTGGGACCGTGTGCGATAACGGCGAGGTTGGCGTACTTTCCGGCAGCGATTTCGGGGCTTATCTCAATTTTTATTTCTTGTTTTTTCTGTTCCATGATTGTAAAGTTTTTTATTGTGATTAAAATATTGTCTTTCTTATTTTTGGAAGGTTATAACCTTGTGTTCGCCATCCGAATAGATATTGACACTCAACCCTTTGATGTGGTCGAGCTCCCAAACATCGGCAATGTTAAACGAGGCATAGAACTCTTTGGTGTTCGCTTTAGCGTCGTCGTCTGCTTCATACAGGAGATAAGCCCGTGGGTAGTCGTCTGAAAGCGTCGATTTGTCGACAACGAGCTCATAACGTGCCGGGCGGTCGTTGCTGTAAGTGCAAATGGTCTGAATGTTAATCCATTCGCCTGTGCGCCACATCGCCTGCAGGGATTGCATCATAGTGGCCCACGAATCTGTGCTGTCTTTCGTACCCTCGGTAATTACCCCGTTGTAGATGGGCATATAGCCGTACATGAGAGCCGGGCCGCTCTCATAGGCCGTCCCCGACTCGGGGATGTATGCGATGAGGAAGCGTTCGCCGACAGCCACCCGTTCGGTGTCGACTTGTTGATTGGCGAAGGTGAGCGTCACCAACGGTGAATCGCCGTCCTTGCGCAGTGTCACTGTCGAGCCGGAAGGGCTTGACGAGGTCAGGGTGCATATATCATATAACACGTTGCTCCAATCAACGCCGTCGTCATTGCTTTTACACGATGTCATCAAGCCGGTGCAAAGCAGGACGGTGAGCAAGGAAAGTATCGATGTCTTTATTTTCATAATCTGTAGTTATTTAAGAAACTGTTTTTGTAATCTTGCCGTCAGCCATGTGAATAACTATGTCCGAGCCGTCAGCGAGAGTGTCGTCGTGGGTGACGATGACAAAAGTTGTGCCAAACTTGTCCCTGAGCTCGAAAAAAATGTCATGTAGTTGCCTTCGGTTAGCCGAATCGAGGCTGCCTGTGGGCTCGTCGGCAAGAATTACCGAGGGATTGTTAATGATGGCACGCGCCACTGAAGCTCGCTGGCATTCACCACCCGACAGTTCGGCGGGACGATGGTTCAGTCGGTGACCCAGACCAAGTTCCCGTAATCGTTCTGCAGCCATCGCGGCGGCCTGACGACGCGACCGGCCGGCTAAAAGCGCAGGCATCATGACATTCTCTTCTATGGTGAACTCCGGAAGTAGGCGATGCTGTTGAAAAACAAGTCCTATGTGAAGATTGCGGAACGTCGATAGCTCCTTGTCCCTTAACAAAGTGACATCCTTGTCCGAATAGAGTACTTTACCGCGATCGGGCGACTCAAGGGTGGCCATAATCTGTAACAGCGTGGTTTTTCCCGCTCCACTGGCGCCGACAATCGTGGTGAGTTTATGAGGCATGATATTCAGCGAGATGCCTTTCAGCACCTCGACGTTGCCATAATTCTTATATAAGTCTATAACGTTAATCATCTTTTGCCGGGTTGAATCCTTCCACGCCGAAACTAAGAAACTGTCTGCAATTCTACAACTTAAACCTTAGAAGAGCCTATCGTCATGCATGCAACAAACCGCAGGGAATGCGATTTGACTGCTGTGTATGATTTTTTCTGAATGCGAAATTAGTCAATTTTCCTAACATACCCAATTTTCGCGAGTGGTTTCACTTTCTTTCACTTGTGCCGGCGTGGGAAAGCGTACCTTCCGACCTTCGTGATGATAAAAATTAAGTCCACGATGCTTATAGAGCCGGTTCGACAATAAATGTTAAACCGGCTCTTAATTTATGTTAAGTCTTATGCCGTTAGAGTTGATTTTGGGAACGAGAGGACGAATGAACGGCAAAAAGTAGCTAAATTTGCAAATTGATTATGTCGGCGATTGAAAAAAGAACCAATCATTCAAGTACGCCGCATTCCAATTTAAACCATAAAGAATGACGCGGTATTGATACATCAACCGCCAATTTCGAATCCTTTATTATTATGCGCAGATATAATTTCATCAACAACACGCTGGGATGGGTTTGTTTCGTGATAGCGGCCATAACCTATCTGCTCACCATCGAGCCCACCGCCAGTTTCTGGGACTGCCCCGAATTCATAACCCAAGGTTTTAAGCTCGAGGTGGGTCACCCACCGGGTAACCCTATATTTATGCTAACGGCACGTTTCTTCGTCACTATTTTCGGAGGCGGAGCCGAAGTGGCTGCCGTAGCAGTCAACTCGATGTCAGCACTACTGTCGGCTGCAACCATACTGTTGTTGTTCTGGACAATAACACACCTGGCAAAGAAATTGGTGCTACGTAAGGACGAAACCAATGTATCTCCCCTTAAGACTCTCCTCATCATGGGTGCCGGCGTTTGCGGCGCTCTGGCGTACACCTGGAGTGACACCTTCTGGTTCTCGGCTGTCGAGGGCGAAGTATATGCCTTCTCGTCATTCTGTACAGCGCTCGTTTTCTGGCTAATCCTGAAATGGGAAAACCGGGCGGACAATCCGCGCAGCGACCGCTATCTCATATTAATAGCTTACGTGATTGGTATATCGATAGCGGTACACCTGCTCAACCTGCTGTGTATACCGGCCATCGTCCTGGTCATATATTATCGCAAATTCAAGAACACGAATGTCAAAGGTTCGCTTTTAGCTTTGGCTCTTTCGGCTGTTATCGTGGCTCTGATACTGTTCGGACTTGTTCCCGGTTTCGTGGCGGTGGCACAGCGTTTCGAGCTGTTCTTCGTCAACACGCTCGGTATGAGTTACAACATGGGAGTGCTGATGTACGCTCTGTTGACCGTAGCCGTTTTTGTTTGGACCATTGTAATGTTGCGTCAGCAGAAATCGGCCGTTGGCATCAAGATTGGCGTTCTGCTCAGCATCATCCTGTCGGGTATGCCTTTCATAGGTCACGGATGGCTGATTCCGACCGTTCTGATAGCCGCTCTCATCGTTTATCTATTCTTCTACTGCAAGAAAGTGCCGGTCAGGATATTCAACATCATAGTGCTGAGCATTTTTGTTATCTTCATAGGCTATTCGTCGTACGCTTTGCTGCTGATACGCTCGACAGCCAACACGCCCATGAATCAGAACGCTCCCGACAATGTCTTCGCCTTGGGTAGTTATCTCAACCGCGAGCAATACGGCGACACCCCGATATTTTATGGGCCGAAAATGAGCGAGACCATACAGTACCAACTGGCGCGCGACGAATATGACAACCTTATGGAGTATGTGGATGTTGACGAGAACGGCAATCCGCGTATTCAGAGCACCATTGTGGGTCCGCGTCTGTTTACAGCCGAAGGAAGCGTCGTCGACAAAGGCCGCGACAAATACGGCAAAGTTGTCAAAGCGTCGTCAGACGAACCTGACCGTTACGCCGAAGTCTATCATGACCCGGAATATGTCATACCCGACGGCATGGGCACTGTCTTTCCGCGAATGTACAGCGATGACGCGCGTCATGTCAGCGGATATAAATCATGGTCGCTCTACTATCCCGACATGGATGTGTACGCCCCTCAAGCTGTCAAACAGCAATGGGCGCAACGCGGTTATGTCACGCGCACCGAACTGGAACGTTATCTCAACCTTGACCAAACCACCGAGATAGACTCGCCTGTCGCTGTGGGCAACTCCCTGTCGTACGGGACAACCACGCTGTGGCAGCCAACAATGTGGGACAACCTGAAATATTTCTTTAATTACCAGTTGAACCACATGTATTGGCGTTATTTCATGTGGAACTTCGCGGGACGCCAGAACGACATAGCCGGTAACGGAGAGCCCCATCAAGGCAACTGGATATCCGGTATTCCGTTTATCGACAACGCGCGACTCGGCGACCAGAGTCTTTTGCCCGAAGATTACACCACTGGCAACGCCGGTCACAACGTCTTTTATATGCTTCCCCTCATACTCGGTCTCATAGGGTTGTTGTGGCAAGCATGCATGCTGCATCCCGGAGGCGAAAAGAAAGGTATCGAACAATTCTGGGTGATATTCTTCCTTTTCTTCATGACCGGTATAGCCATCGTCTTCTACCTCAACCAGCCGCCGGGACAGCCCCGAGAACGTGACTACGCCTTTGCCGGGTCATTCTACGCCTTTGCCATCTGGATTGGTCTTGGAGTCCCCGGATTGTTCGCCATGTTGCGCAAGCTCGTCAATCTGTTTGGCTCTAAAAAGCATGTTGGGGACAAACCGACTACGAAATGGGTTATTGGCGCTGTCGCAGTCGTCATCGGACTGATTGTGCCCCTTCAGATGGTTTCGCAGACGTGGGACGACCACGACCGCTCGGGTCGTTATGTGGCAAGAGATTTCGGCATGAACTATCTTAACTCGGTTGACGATAACGCTATAATCTTTGTCAACGGCGATAACGATACTTTCCCGTTGTGGTATGCACAGGAGGTTGAAGGTTGCCGCACTGACGTCAAGGTGGTAAACCTGAGCTATCTGTCACAAGACTGGTATGCCCGTCAGGTAGCTGCCGACTCGTATGACGCCGATGGCGTGCCGTTCTATATGCCCGACACCGCGATGGGTTATAACCGCATGTCATATTATACAGTTCCGCCGGCCACACCGGGCAAAGACCTGGGTCTAAGCGGCAATGTCACTGCGCAAGAGACCTTGGAACAGATGTATAGCGTCGGACCACTTCCCTTGAACGTCGCGCTCAATAACGACAGGTTGTCCAACGCAACTTATTACCTGTTGGGCGGACCCAACATCAACAATGTCTATGTGCCTATAAGCAAGCAGACATTCGTGGATAAATATAACAGCCAAGTACCGGTTGTCTCGCCTTGGGCCACTGACACCATTACGGACGAAACTGACATCTCGGTTTACCGTTGGGATATAACACCGTATGCGCGTATTAACGGTGGTCAGCCCAGCCCGTTCGCAGGCTTGCTCACCTATGACATCATAGCCCGCACTGCCACCGAAGGTTTCGAACGCCCCGTCTACTTCGCCTCCACAGTCCATGACGCCTACGCCATGGGATTCTCGGACAACATCTATCAGACCGGTATGGCGTTACAGGTGACGCCTTTCAGCAAAAGCAACGGTGACCGTTCGCCCGTGGTGGTCAAAGCCTACGAAAACATCATAGGCAAGTTCCGTTGGGGAGGCATCGACAGCGAAAAGAAGATTTATCTCGATGAAACAGTGCGCCGTATGGTATCATCGACACGTTCGGCCATACTGCAAATCGTGCAGGAACTGCTCGCAGCTCCCAATACACCCGCTCCGGAGTCGGTGAAGAAACTGGCCGCCGAGAAGGGATTGAAAGTACCGGCCAATTACGCCGATATGGCTGCCAACCTTCTTGATTATATGAACGAGAAGTTGCCCCCCCGACAGGCTCCATACGAAAACGGCATTGAATACTACCTTGGCAAAGCCTATGTCAAACTTGGCACTGTGCTGGGCAACAAAACATACCTCGAAGAGGCCAAGACCATGCTGGGACAGTATGTCAACCGCGTCGCCGGAATCCTGGCATACAGCCAAAGCCTTAACAGCAGTATGCACCTTAACCTGCTCAGAGCCGAAAATCCCAATATCGAAGGCGTACTGACAGCTCTGTCGCTCATAAACTATGCCGACCTACAGCTGTCCGTACTCGACAACAAAATCGAGAGCAGTAAGTTAGACCCGGAGATAGAATCCATGTTGGCCGATTTCAGAGGCATAAACTATCAGATGCTACTTTATCTCTATCAGCCCACAAGAGACCAACTCCAGGATTTCGGACGCTTCAGCGGCATCCTTGGCGAATTGCTTGACATATTCGACGAAGCCGGTGTTGATCCGTATGCCCGTATCAACGAATTTGTCACCGCTTCGGGCATGCCAATAGAGACTATCCAGGATTTCTATTACTAAAAATGAACTATCCGACGCGACACCGGCTGAAGGATTTGGTGAAAGACATCACCGGGACACCTTTCGTCGGTGTCGCTGCTGTTACCCCTGTTTCTGACGAAGCTCAAGAGCTTTATCGACAATGGATTTCGTCAGGGCGTCACGGCGAGATGAAATATATGGAGCGATACGCCGATATCCGTCGTGACCCGTCGTCGCTTCTTGAAGGAGCGTCAACCATAATCATGGCCGCTTTCAGCTATGCCAACCCAGAAGCGATTAGGCAAATGGCAAGCAATGACGTTCCTCTCATCTCGGAGTATGCCCTTGGCAGCGATTATCATACTGTACTAAGAAAAAGTATGACAGCTTTGGGCGAGCGCATAACGGCCGATTTCGGAGGCGCCTACAGGGTGTGCATCGACACAGCCCCGCTACGCGAGCGCTACTGGGCGCAACAGGCAGGCCTGGGATTTATCGGCCGTAACAATTATCTTATCATACCCGGGCATGGTGCCCATTTCTTCCTCGCTGCGCTACTGTGGACGGGCACACCTGTTGACGGCTACGATGAACCATGCGCTCTGACTTGCGGCGATTGTGGGAAATGTCGGGAAGCATGCCCTACCGGAGCTTTGAAGCCTGACGGAGGTTGTGACACACGACGTTGTCTGTCATATCTAACCATAGAATGCCGTGAACCTCTGCCTGACGGATTAAATGCTCGAAATAATCTTTTCGGTTGTGATATATGTCGCAATGCGTGTCCTCATCAGTCTCCCCTCAGGCCGGCTACCGATATACCGGATTTCACGGCTCGACAAGAAATACTCTCCCTATCGTTCGATGACTGGGCTGAAATGACCCAACAACGTTACAACACCTTATTTAAAGACAGTGCCGTAAAACGAGCTAAACTGCCGAAGCTAAAGGCCAACGCGTCACTCCTCGCGAACAAGAAAAGCTAATGAACGGTTATAACCCTATGACTGACATTCAAAATCTGCCGCTCACCAAACGTCATATCTATATAGTGACGGTGTCGTCGATGGAACAAATAATCGGAGCATCGTTATCGACCATCGTGGGGATAGTCCTCCCATTGCTCAACCTGTTTGTGCGTCCGGAGTTGTCGGCCACCACACAAGGCATCATGGGTGCGACAGGCCTTGTAGGCATAGCTGTCGGTTCGGCTGTCATCGGTCCGTTGAGTGACCGCCAGGGTTATCTGAATTGGTTTCGAACTTGCGCAGTGCTCATCATCTTAGGTAGTCTTATCGCATCTTTCAAAGCCGAAGCATTGACGATATGCATAGGTATGTTTGTCGCAGGCTTCGGAGTGGGAGGCGGTTATACCCTCGATTCGGCATATATAAGTGAACTTATGCCGGATCGTTGGCGTAACTTTATGGTAGGTGTGGCCAAGGCATCCTGTGCCATCGGCTTTTTGCTGCCTGCTCTCATCGCTGTTATCATTTTGCACTTTGACGCTTCTCCTCGCGTATGGCGCGACATAGTGTGGATTATGGGCGGATTGGGTGTCATCACCCTGGTTATGCGTATTTGTTGGGCGGAATCACCAAGATGGCTCGTGACAAAAGGACGTACTCAAGAAGCATTGAAGGCTGCACAATTCTTTTTTGGCAAAAATGTCTCACTGCCATTATCAATAACCGATAAGAATAAGAAGTTGACTCCCTCAGCTGCTACAACCGGTTCGACCGCTCTGTTCAAAGGAAAAAACTTGCTTCGAGTCATCTATTCAGGCATACCGTGGGCATGCGAGGGCTTGGGGGTTTATGGCATCGGAGTGTTTTTGCCTTTGCTAATCATGGCTCTTGGCATCGACAACACCCATGCGGAAGGCATTGCCAAGATTATAAACTCCGTAGAGTTGACAGCGGTTATTAACTTTTGTATTTTACCTGGGTTCATCATTGGGCTTCTTATTGTCGAAAAGATAAACAACGCCACCATGCTATGGGTTGGTTTTGTCGGTTCGGCCTTAGGCATGGGCTTGTTGCTTGCAGCCTACCTCATGCATTGGCCTTTGTGGGTAAGCGTAGCCGCATTCATAATCTTTGAGGTAATGCTTAATGGAGGTCCTCATTTAGTTACATATATCATTCCGGCTGTTATTTACCCTGTGCAAGACAGGGGCGCCGGTTCAGGTGTGGCTGATTTCTTGGGTAAACTCGGTGCCATACTTGGTGTTTTCTTCATGCCGCTGTGGCTCAAAGAAGGAGGCGTAACACTGGTTCTCGAGATAACCACCGGGGTAATGATGCTGGGTGCTGTCATAAGTATCGTTTTCAGCCGCATCCTCGGGTTGAACACTTCTAAAGACGATTCGCGGAAAGCTTAGAGCCGGTTCGACAATAAATACCAAAACGAACACACAACTCCTCACGGAGCTGTGTGTTCATCTACTACAAAAATCCTAAAATAATAACCTTGAATCTTAGACCTGAAATTTTAAGAATCTTTTGTGTCCTGCAAAGATAAGAAGAGAATCAAACAAATCTCAACAGAACTAAATCAAATATAAATTTATTTTAGACTTTTGTAATATTATTTTATTATAAATCAATATTATGTCAATATGTAAATATTGATAATATATAAATGCTATATAAAAATATACACCTAATATAAAGAGCTATTCAACCTATTTTTTAGCAGAATAAACCTCAGAACTGCCACTAAATATCTTCGTTAACCGAATAGTCCAGAAAACGCAATAACGGAACTGCCGCAATGATTCTTTTGGCCATTTCTTCCATCCACTGTTCTGATGCGAACATCTCGGGACTCATCAATGAGAATCGACCAAGGTGTTTAAGCCGTAGATATTCTATCTGGGGATGATCCTTAGGCCAACCCTTAGGAGCTGTCTTAAGCCTTTCGCCAAACCAATCCGGATAATATTTCAACAAATCGGGGTGTTTAACTATCTCCTCCCACTCCTCTATGTTGTCTACTATAGCCCGGCGCAGTTTTTTAAGTACGTTGGACTCGGGCGCCCATATACCGACGAACACACCGGTGTCCGATGTGGGCATACCTGCCTCGAGATACACCCCGGCACTATGGACATCGCGTGCTGTGGGTGGTGCTAACGTGCTGCCGATATGCGTTTTGAACGGTGTTTTATCGAGTGAGAAACGTGTATCACGATAAATACGGAATGTGTGGAAATTACTATGTTTCACTTCAGGCCACGCTTCAATCACCATAGCATGAACCTGCTCAATGCCGGCTAACCACCACCGGCGAATTTCCTCATACTGCGGTTTGTGGTCGGCGAACCATTCACGATTATTATTTTTGCTCAGTTCTTTAAAAAAATCAAAAGGATACATAAAGTGTTTTGACAGTTATATTGCCTTATATGTATATATAAAAATACTTTTCTTTGATGCTTTTATTCAAGTAAGTTGTCTAGGTCGCACATCTCCCGTGGCATATCTTGTGGGGAGATCTTCAGGGGTTTTATCTTGGATATATCCCCGCGGGTATTGTCCGGGCCATATATCTTCCGTTCCTTTTTAAAGATGTCAATACATGAAGATTGCTTGGAAGACTCTTGTGGCTATTTCTTATCAGGCAAATCTTCCCACTCAACATCGACAATCTGTTCTTCGACCTTAAAACGAGTGGTTGTACTGCCGTCATTGTTGACATATTGACTCTCCTCAACCTTAACATCGACTTCCTCGAATTGCACATATTCACCTACGTCATCCGGAATTTTCGGGCCCTTTTTGGGCTGCTGCTGGTGTCGCTCTTCTTTAGGGCGCGTACCCTCAGCGCCAAAGTTTCCGAAGAGATTGTCTAAGAACGATTTCGGGTTACGACGCATTTTGTGTAGTTGCCAGAACACCTTTATTACCGGCAACAACAACCAAACGACTAATACAAGTATAAGGAGTAGGAGAAAACTCATTTATATATAGTGTTAACAGAACGAATAGGTAAATATTTGATTTGTAGGTATGTGTATCTAAGGAAGACCCGTTACCCTTTACGACGAAATTTCCGAAGACCGATTGAAAACCCCCATTATCAAGTAGACCAGAATTGCCCAAGTAAAGCCGGGTAGGCCAAAAATACATACCAAAGCCACGCTTACTATTATGATAAAATACCGGGCGATATTACCTTTCAGCCTCATATTTTTAAATTTAAGCGAGGGTAGTAGCAGATTTGAAACCATTGCCAACGACACAAGCACTATTCCGATAGCTACCACATAGAACTCAGGCATACCGTAGCGCCATATCCATGCCACATACCCAATCCAAAACAACGCGTTGGCCGGTATGGGAAGACCGTGAAAGTACGAATTGTCGCCTTGTGCATCTCGCACGTTAAAGCGTGCCAGTCGCAATCCACCGAGCATCGGGATAAGAAAAACGAAATAATACCACCATGAATGACCATTAAAATATATCATGATGTTGAGCAACAGCATAGCCGGTGCAACTCCGAAACTTACCAAATCGGACAACGAATCAAGCTCTTTGCCGATATCGCTGTATGCATGAAGCACACGCGCTGCCAATCCGTCCAGAAAATCGAAAACAGCGGCCGCAAAAATAAAGATTACAGCCCACTGCCACCCGTAAAGGTCGGCACAAACAACCTCTTCGGGTCGAAATGACAAAGCTATCGCGACACATCCCGACAGCAAATTGAGGCATGTAATGGTGTTGGGGATAGATTTGACGATGATGTTCATGGCGACTTATTTGTATAGATCGGGATTGCGATCCGGCCGAAGCTTCGCTATTTGTGTCACACCACCGATAGTCTTGTTGTCAAGCGAAACAAAAATTTCGGTTCCAAGAGGTAAAAATACATCGACACGCGAACCAAACTTTATGAATCCCATGTGGTCATCTATACAGGCCTCAATGCCTGGTTCGGCATAGGTCACTATACGGCGCGCCATAGCTCCCGCCACCTGACGCACCAAAACGGTCTGATGCTCTGGCGTCTCTATGACCACCGTCGAACGTTCGTTTTCGGTGCTCGATTTAGGCAGATACGCAGCCATGAAGCGTCCGGAATGGTGCTTTGTGTAAACAACCTGACCATCGACAGGAAACCAGTTTGCATGCACGTTGACTATACTCATAAAGACCGAAACCTGGATGCATCGGCATTTAAGGTACTCGGGCTCGTAAACCTCTTCGATGGCTACTACTTTACCGTCGGCGCTCGATACCACCGCATTTTTACGGTCTCCACGAAAATGTCGCTTGGGTGAGCGAAAAAAATTAACCACCAACATGTAGAACACTCCACTCACTGCAGTGGTACATGTGGCAATACTTATCGGCTTAACCCATAGCCACAACGGCACATTGATAACGGCCAGTAGTATGAAAACCGAAACGAGTATGTTAATTCCTTCGTGGTGAATCTTTACACGCATACCTCGACTGATTTATTGAGACTTAAATTCCCCCTAACAAACCCTCCTCGAAATGAGCGAACAGTTATGGGTTACGCCTCATTGGACATAGCCGGTCTATTTTGTCGCAAAGTTAAGTTAATTTTTTTTGTAAGACAAATAAATGCCAATTTTTTTAAAACCACACATCGGTTCGTTCATTTACCATTTTCCTAACTTATTTTTTCAATTCTATTTGATTATCTTTGCTTAATATCTATCATTGACTTAAACCTATTACAATCTTCAGGGTATGAAAATAACACATCCACTTCCGGGAACCATTGTCATAGAGCGAACAAACGGCAAAAGCCTAAAAAAGCTGTTCAATTAATCTCGCCGGCTTCACATTGAGCCAAAGTATCAAAATGACGTGGCGTAACATATCATAGTGTCTATCGGTTGCAGATGGGCATCTTTTGCGGCAACCACGCCCAAATGGACTGGCACCACAGATACTGAACATTCCCGTCATATTCATGAAACAGGGTGGCGTACCGAAGTGCGCCACCCTTTCACATTGTGATAATGTGATGAAAGGATATTTAGAACGACGGGTATCCGGGATTTTGTGTATAACGACCGTACGAGAAGTTATACTGTGCGACCGGGATTGCGAAATATTCGCGACCGGGTTTGAACGTTGTGTTCTGATAGTAAGGACGATTGTCTTTTTCGGCCTGGAGATACTTTGTCATCACCTCTTCGGTTATGCCCCAGCGTACAAGGTCGAAGTAACGTTCGCCTTCCATTGCTTTTTCGAGACGTGTCTCGGTACGGAGAGCCTGACGGGCGTATTCCTGTGTCCATCCTTGATTGGTGTAGAGGCCGATTTTATAGTTTGCGGCATCCTTGGAGGGATCGTTGAAGTCTTTGACATACTTGCTGTCCATGGCACGCTGACGTATGCGGTTGATAAGAGGCAGAGCTTCGTCTTGACGTCCGAGTTCGATCAGTGCTTCGGCTTTCCAGAGCAACAGGTCAGCATAACGGATATAGTGCCAGTTTAAACCTGACAGACCGTGACAACCGACAAACGAGATATTGGGGTCGTTGCGATCAAGAATGAAACGTTTGACACCGTTGTAACCGTATGCACCCGGGTCGCGAGCCCAATCGAAACCATAAGGGGTATCTTTCTGGTTTTTCCATGTGATACCGGGACGACCGACAACAAAGTCAAGACGGGGGTCTACGTTAGGTGTAGTGTTGGACACAACGAGCTGGTGTGTGGTGGCATCTTCAGATATCGAGGCATAGTCGGGGCGCGACTGATAGTCGAAGACGGGAAGACCGTTTTCGTCTGTCTGATAAGCGTTGATAAGGTCTTGCGAGGGAAGGAAGAAGCAGTCGCCGCCATATACCGGGCCGGTGGGCTGACAAAGCTGCATGCTCCAGTTAACACGGCCTGCATCGGCGGTACCGTCGTTGGTGGAGTACTGTATATCGAAGACCGACTCAATGCCGTTGTCTGATTCTACGAGGTCAAGATCCTGGAAATCGGGAAGCAGTCCGTAACCCTGAACCTGGTCGATGAGGCTGATGACCTCGTTAAGAAGACTCTTGTTGATGTTGATGACTTTGTTTGTCGCAGGATCTTGTTCATAAGCCTGATAAAGCTTCACCTTCGCAGCGTAAGCAAGGGCTATGTTTTTATTGATGCGGCCTTTCTCATCCTGACGGGTGGGTAGGTCGGCAGATGCCTCAATCATTTCTGCAGCTATGCGCGAAAGATGTTGGTCGCGAGTAAACTCGTCGTTACGCACATTGATATACTCAGTGGTGGGCAGGTTCTCATCCTGATAAGGAATCTTGTTGAAGAAACGCACCAGTTCGAAATAGAAATGTGAACGAAGCACTTTCATTTCGGCTATACGTGCCTTTTTAGCGGGTACTTCTTCCTCGGTGACATTGTTGAGTACACGAAGAGCTGAGTTGCAACGCGAAACCGAGCAATACAGCAGGAACCATTTCTGGTCGAGGTTTCCTGTTTCCGATGTGTTATCGAATGTTTCCATCAGATGAATATCGTAAACGTCGCCGGTACCGCCACCGCCTTTATAGGCGTTGTCCGAGCGAACTTCGCCATACGACCAGTTGTTGGTAGGCAAAGTGTTGGGGTGATATCCCTCAAGAAAACCATAGAGCGATGCGTATGCCGAATTGACCAACAGATCGACCGATTCAGGCGAGTTCATGACGCCATCGTTCAGAGTGCCCTGGGGTACGTTTTCCAGGAATGATTCGTTACATGACATCATTGCGAATGCACATGCCGTCGATATAATTATTTTTGAGAATTTCATGATTGTAATTTTTTGGATTGAGTTTATAACAGTTTCCGAGATACTATTTTTCCTTTTGTGTTACAGAATGTCTTAAAAACCGAATTGTATGCCGAGAGTGAACTGACGGGGCATCGCGTACGGATAGCCAAGACCTTCGGGATCGGCACCTTTATATTTGGTGACCGTGAACAGATTCTGTCCCTGGAAGTATACGCGGGCGTTTGTCATGCAAAGTTTTTTGAGGACGTTCTGGGGAAGAGTGTAACCCAAAGTAAGAGTCTTCAGACGCAAGAAACTGCCATTCTCAATTATGTAGTCGTTACCACCTGTTTCCTCGTTGAGGTTTGTTGTTGTCGGAGCGGGAGTGTCGCAATCGTAATAGCCTGTAGTGAGGAACTTATCGTAAGCCTGCATGGCTTCGTACAGAGCGTAGCCGTGGTTACCCGACCAACCCTGGAAGAAGTGGGTGTAGAACTTCGAGTTGTTGTAAGCGTCACGAATCACCGAGTTGAAGAACAGGCTCAGGTCGAAACCGCGCCAGTGAGCGCCAAGGTTAAGACCGAACTGCGCTTTAGGCAGGTCGCTGCCACACCATGTGCGGTCGTCATCGTTAATCTTGCCATCGCCGTTGACATCAACATATTTCAGACGGCCAACGCCGGGAGCACCATGCTGTACATCGTATTTGGCCTTATATTCATCAACTTCGGCCTGAGTGCGGAACACTCCGTCGGTTTTATACATCATCCACGAACCGAGGGGCTGACCTACAAGCGAGTGTCCGTCGCGACCACCGCCATAGTTGTAATAGATGTCATCCATCAGGTCAGTGACCTTGTTTTTCTGATAAGTGGCGTTGAAGCCTATTTCATAGCTGAAGTCACGATTGACCGACTGCTGCCAGTTTGCCTGGAACTCAAAACCTTGGTTGAGCATCTCACCACCGTTATACCACATATATCCGCCTTCGCCGATGGTTGCGATATACGGTTTTTCAACAAGCATGTCGTGGGTATCCTTATGGAAGTAGTCAAGCGAGAATGTAAGCTGGTTGTTGAGTATGCTTGCATCGATACCGACGTTCCACTGATATGTCTTTTCCCATGTCAGGTCGGGGTTGACCGATTGTGTACGCTTAGCACCGGGATAGATAGACTTGCCGTCGCCAAGTATGTCATACGAGGCCTGGTTCTGTTCGATAACATACATCGAGTAATAAGCGGTGTTCGAGATGATGTCGTTACCGTTGATACCGTATGAACCACGCAGTTTCAGGTCGGTCAGCCATGAGCGTGTACCTTCCATAAAGCTTTCCTGGGTGATACGCCAGCCAAGAGACAGCGAGGGGAACCAGTCGTAGTTCTTGTCATGAGACAGACGTGACGAGGCGTCGCGACGTATTGTGAATGATGCCAGATATCTGTCAGCCCATGTATAATTAATCTTGCCTAAGAGCGAGAACATCGAATAGTTGTTGGCTCCGGCCCAGATTGCTTTGTTAGAGGTAACATTGTCCAGATAGGTGAAGTTTTCGTCATCAATTACCAGACCGCTACCTTTTGCTCCGAGCCATTCCGAATGGTCTTTCTTTGATTCGATACCGATAAGAGCCATCAACGAGTTCTTACCGAAATCAATGCTGTATTGCGCGGTGTTAGTCCAGACCCAGTTGAGAGCCTGACCGTTGTTCTGTTCCAGATAGTTGTTTTCGTCGCGAAGCCACTCCGGTGTATAATATTTGTGTGTCTCGTTGAAATAGTTCACACCGAAACTTGTCTTAACCAAGAGGTTCTTCACCGGTTCGATCTGCAACCATACGTTACCAAGAATGCGCCAGTATTCGTTTTTGTTGGTAGATTCGTTATTGATGAGGCGCAGCAGGTTAGGAGTGTCGCCGAGCAGGTCTACTGTCGATTCGTTATAGTTACCTTCGACATCATAGGGAGCCTTAGCGGGGTGCTGTTTGACAGCGTTCTCTTCGATACCGCCGGGAGCGTTGTGTGCTTTCCACCAGTTCAAGGTAGCGCTGCCACCAATGCGCAAACGGTTATTGATGAAACCGTAATCGGAGCTGAAACGGCTGTTCAGTTTCTGGTAGTCGGTGCCTTTAACGATACCGTCCTGTCCTAACCAGCTCAGTGACATGGACGACGAACCGTTCTCGGTGCCTTTTGCAAGACCGAGGGTATAGGTCTGCATAAGCGCGGTGCGGTGTATCTCGTCTTCCCAGTCGGTTGTCTGCGGAGCCACCATGACACCGTTCATATTAGAGTACGACTGCAATTGGGCTGTCGGTCCTGAGCCATAAACCAGCGAGTTGGGTGTGTTGCCTCCGTTGGCATATTTATATGCGCTCCAGTAAACATCGCCCCACTGGTAAGCATCCAGCAGCTTAAGACCTTTGTTGTAATTCTGCATTGTCCATGTCAAGTCGAAAGTAACGCGTGTGTCACCAACTTTGGCATGTTTGGTCGTGATGATAATAACACCGTTTGCCGACTGTGCACCATAGATAGAAGCTGAGGCCGCATCCTTAAGTACCTGGATAGATTCAATATCGTTCGAATTGATAATGGTGCTCGGGTTGTCACGAGTCATAACACCGTCAATGATGTACAACGGTCCGTTGGCATCGCCGCGGAACGACGAAGCACCACGAATAGACACACCGGTGCTACCACCGCCGGGGGTACCGTCGGTAGTCACCGACATACCGGCCACGCGACCCTGCAACGCTTGCATAACGTTACCGGTCGGAGTATCCGAAACGTCTTTCATCTTAACAACTGACACTGAACCCGTCAGGTCTTTCTTTTTCTCTACAGAGTAACCTACAACAACGAGCTCTTCGAGCATCTCTGAGTTTTCATGGAGTTTGACTTCCATCTCCGGTTCGGCTTTCAATGTTACTGTCTGGTAGCCTATATAAGAGAATGTGAGTTCGGAGTTTGCCGGAACTTTGATTTCAAAATTACCGTCAATATCTGTCGAAACTCCCATCTTTTCTTTCCCGTAAACTACCGAGGCGCCAATCAGGGGTTCGTCATCTTCATACGACAACACTGTTCCGCGAACCGTGATGTTGTCTTGTGCAAGCGCGCTTATCGCGACAAGCATTAGCAAAAATGCACTAAGAATTAATTTTTTCATAGATTTAAGAGTTTAACTTTTGGAATTTGGTCGCAAAGATAAACCCCTTAATAAATAATGTGCTAATAATATTGTTGCATCAAATATGATAAATGATGCAATGCAACCATTTTGATAGCATTTGCACAAAAAGTATTAATTTTCTCAAAATTTCGCCTTGACACCCCTTATTCGCGTCCGGCGCGTGTCTCGGTAGGTGTCTCGCCGTAGGTATCACGATAGCACTTGGTAAAGTAAGCCGGCGTTGCGAATCCTACCTCATAAGCTATCTCACTTACTGTCATTTCGGTGGTATCCAACAATCGGCGAGCCTTTTCAAGTCGTAACCGGCGCAATAGTTCAACCGGGCTATAGTTGGTGAGCGATTTTATTTTGCGGTAAAGCTGGCTGCGTCCAAGTCCCATCTCCGAAGCCAGTTCGTCAACGTTGAGCTCGGGATTGCTCATACGCTCCGACACAGTCTCGATAAACTTTTTATAGAACACACTGTCGATATCCGGAGCGCCATCCACTTGTTTACCCTTGACAGGTTTCGACATGTCGGGTAGTATTGTCTCGCCGTCTTTCCACGCCGTTTTGATTCGCTTGCGGTTTTCAATCAAGTTTTTACAACGCGTCAATAATAACGACGCACTGAAAGGTTTCGATATATATCCGTCAGCGCCCGCTTCGTAGCCTTGTACACGCTGTTCGTCCATGGCGCAAGCTGTAACCATAAGTAACGGAATGTGCGAAGTGGTGATATCAGCTTTCATGCGAAGGCAAAATTCCATACCGTCTATACCGGGCATCATGACATCGCTGATAACCAGGTCGGGAGTGTATTTGGCTGCCAGTCGCAAACCGTCCGTCCCTCCTCCGGCCGTAATAACTTCGTATTTGGAGCTGAGCAAGGTATGCATCATGGTACGCATATCGGCATTGTCATCCACAACAAGTATCAACGGACGGTCGCGTTCTTCTTTGACAACATCGGCATCATGGATGTAGTCTACTGCCGACAATTCTGCGTCTACATCGCGCGCCGTAATTTTTGCATGAAGCGGTTGCGCGGCATTTTCGATATGGCGAACCGGTATTATCACTGTAAATCTCGAGCCTTTGCCGAGAGTGCTTTCCGCTTGTATAGTACCCCCGTGAAGTTCAATGATGGCTTTTGCAAGAGCCAGTCCTATGCCCGAGCTGTTGGGATTAAGCGTATCGCTCTGGAAAAAGCGGTCAAAAACCATAGGCAAATCTTTTGCCGATATGCCTTGTCCGTCATCGGTGACACTGAGATGAAGCATGTCTCCCGAAAGGCGGCAATCAACTGTTATAGTCCCGTTATCGGGAGTATATTTAAAAGCGTTGGACACAAGATTATAAAACACACGTTCCATTTTGTCGGTGTCAAGAGCCATCGAGAAGCCTTCCGGCAAATCAACATTCACATTGTATTTGATATCCCTGCGCCTTGCAAGTCCTTCGAACGATTCTCCCCACAGGCGCACTGTATCCTCTATCTTGTTTTCGGACAGTTTTACATCCCATTTGTTGTTTTCATATTTGCGGAAATCAAGTATCTGATTGATAAGCCGTTTAAGCAACCTTACATTTTTATCGGCGAGACGTATAAGCAGGCGCTGCCGTTCATTCAAGTTGTCCGATGCGGTCAGCATATCCAAAGGTTCGGAAATGAGAGTCAACGGTGTGCGCAGTTCGTGGGAAACATTAGTGAAAAATGCCAGTTTGGAGGCAGTGGCGGCTTCCATTTCGGCTTGGTGCCTGCGATGTTGCCAGAAAGCGCGCAAAACCATGAAAAGCAAACCGGACAGTAACAGCACGATGATAACCACCGCATAGAAGAGAACCGTCTGCGAAGAATGTTGAGACCAGTATTCATCGACCTGTGCTTTCAACTCCTCCATGTGGGCAGTCTCGTTCTTTATAACCTCGTTCTGATGTAAGAGTGGACCTATATTATCGGCATCGACTGCTGGAGATGCCTTGATGGCAACTATAGTATCGAAAGGCTGATTATTAAGTATGGCGAAAGCTGTCTTGATGAGCCTCTCTCCATCGGTGGGATAAAAGAAAGTCGCTGTTATAACCGAGTCGGCAACCGCTTTCATGCCAATCTCGGGCGCGGCGTCAATACCTATAATATATGGTGTAAGCCCCAGTCGTCTGGCGACATCCGATGCAGCTATTGCCATACGGTCGTTGTGTGCGTATATCGCCTTAACATCGGGATAGAGTCTTAAAAGCGAGTCGGCAACTGTCTCAGCATCCTCATAGTTCCAATTACCGGGTGCACTCCCAACAACATTAAGACCGACTGAATGAAATCCGTTATGTCTGCCTTTTGCGGGCGATGACGACATGAGGCCTTCAATCTCAATAACAGGAGCGTTCGTCCCAACAAGTTTCGCCACATAGTTACCGGCTGCTCGACCGATACCTTCATTATCGGCACCTTGCCATGCTGTGAAATCCTTGCCTTCCACGATGCGGTCAAACAACAACACCGGAATACCGCTATTATACGCTTTGCTAATGACCGGGGTAAGAGCCTTCGCCTCGTTGGGGGCTGCTATGATGATATCAAAATCGTTTTCGATGAAATATTCTATGTCGGCAATCTGTTGTTCGCTGTTGTCATTGGCCGAACGTATCTCGACAATTGCCTCTGGATGGAACATCATTTCGCGTTGAATCTCGGCGTTCAGTTTATTACGCCAGTCATCGTCACTACACTGTGACACGCCGATTCGATAGTCGTGGGTCCTGTCACACGAAATCGTCGTCATAAACAATAGCGTAAGAAAGGCGACGACAAATAACCGCCCTTTTGCCAGTCCTACCATTAAGAATAATTCATTTTTGAGCGAAGAATGGTTTAGTTTTTTCATTGGGTATAGAGAATAACACAGGCCCGTTTATATTATAAGCGGGTCTGTCTGAATTAGTACGACTTCGTTAGAAGTTGCACAAAGATACATATATTTTTTTAATTAGACATCTATAAAGCCTCTCTCGGGGTATAAATGCTATTATAAATGCCATAAAAGTGATTATATGATTTGTATACGAAGCTTTTTTCGATCATCATGTAATATTTTCGGTTCGTATGAAAAGAGGATGCCTGCATGACATCCTCCTTAAAATATATTTTATTACGTTGCCGGTCAAATTCCGGCAGGGATCATTTTTACTTATTTAGAATCTTTTTGGCCTCGTCAGCTGTTTTGTCTGCGGCTTTCTTAACGGCTTCCTTGCTTTTCTCGTAGGTTGTGGTAGCGGCGTTGGTAACAGCCTCTTTGCTCTTTTCATAAGTGTTAGTCACGGCTTCTTTGCTTTTTGCGTAGGTATCGTTCACCGCGCCTTTACTCTTTTCATATACTTCTTTGGCCGCTTCGCCGGTTTGTTTTGCGGCTTCTTTCATATGGTCGCCAACACTTAATGTATCTTCGCTTTCGGTCGTTGCGTCGCTTGTGTCAGTAGTTGTTTCAGCGCTCGCTCCCATAATGGCTTCGGAAGATGTGGCGTCGGTCTGCAACCCGTCGGTTGCACCTACGACGCTTTCGTCATTGGCCGCGTTGGCACCTTCTTTGCTATTGGAACATGACACCATACTCAGAGCCATAACAGCTGCTGCAAAAAGAAAAAATTTTTTCATTGTTTTTGTTTTTGAAAATTTTTTAATGTTGGGAAATTATTATCGTCAATAAAACAAACTCGTTAAAAAAAATGTTCAATATTCATCCTCAATAACTTTTTATACAAATTTATATAATACCGACTACCATGAATATTTTATTGAAACGCGCATACGATCCCGCCACCCCATCCGACGGATACCGTATCTATATAGACCGACTTTGGCCTCAAGGTCTTTCTCACGAAACATTCACTTACGACTGGTGGGACAAAGCGATATCGCCATCGACCGAACTCCGTCAATGGTTTCACGAAGACCCCGCAAACCGTTGGGCTGAGTTTATGACACGATACAAAAAAGAGTTAGAGGCCAATCCTGCCTTTTCGGAACTAAAAAAAGCTATCGCAGGCAAAGACACCGTAACTCTGCTCTATTCAAGCCACGACCGCGTACACAACAATGCCGTTGTTGTGCGTGACGCCCTATTGGGTCAGTAAGCAACTGAGGCTTGTATATTTTCATCCTCGTAAGGAAGCAAACATACGAACTTAATGACGGTTTCTCCCTATATTTCGCACATCGTGCTCAAAAGTGTCGCGGTTCAACGCTCGCGTCTTCACTTTGTTACGATACGTATATACAGTATTTAGCGACAAACCCAGGAATTTGGCTATCTGAGAGCTGTCTTCCAGACCCAACCTCATGAAAGCCAATATACGGAGCTCCGTGCCCAATGGTCCGTCATCGCTGTGAGGCAGTTTTTTGTCGTCTTGCAATAACTCATTGACACGCTCTACAAAATCGGGGTAGATGGAAAGAAAAGCATCGTCGAAAACCTCGTGGAAAGCCTGAAGTTGCTCGCGTATCACCTTTCCTGACTCTATCATCGCCATGAGTTCGTTTATTTGTCCCACTTTTACTTTGCGACCTACCAGGATGTTGAAATTTTCAAGAGCCGTCAGGTAAGCGCCACACAACGATATCAGTTTGCTTATATAACGGTCTTTCGAATCGTTAAGCACTACCAGCTGTTTCTGCATGCGGTTCAGGCGGTTGCGTGTTCTGAAAGTGTACGTCCATACTGCTATGCAAATTATTACCGCCACCGACAAGGCGATAACCACACCAAGCAATGTGCGACTACGCCGGATTTCGAGTTGATGCCCGGCGCGTATCACCACCGGCAGAATGTCACTTATTTCCAGGGTTCGCATATTGGAGCCGGAGGCTATTGCCGATTCAAGCGAATGCACAAGATAGTCGTACGCCCGCGAATAATCACCCTGGCGGTTGAGCACGCGCCCTAACCTGTGGAGCGATGTCGTCTCGCGTGTGCCCGCCTTGAGGTCGGCGAGAGCCGATAACGCAAGATAATAACGAGCCAGATTCCAATCCTGTGCGTTAGCGTATGCCAACGCAATCTCGGCGGCAGCCTTCGCAAACAAAGGGTCGGTAATCTCGGTGGTACTGAGTATCTCTTCAAGCTCATTTATACCCGTCATACGGTTTACCGTCGTCAGTTTGGGTAGCGCTTTATAATATACCTCTTCCTTCGACCCCGGCTCGACATACGCAAGTACGGAATCGGCGTATAGCACAGACAGCGCTTTATATTTGCTTTTCAGAGAATCGACGCGATAGTAATCGACAGCCGCATCAAAAATATGATGCCCGGTATTGAAATAATCAAATTTATCACGTACGTCGACTTGATCAGGCGTCACCGAATTAAACAACTCGATACCTTCGCGGACAAGACCCATCATTGGCATGACACTGCCCTTGCGATAGGTGAACTTCTTGATATAACGCACATCGTTGTTGTCAGCAGCAAGCTGTTCCGCCTCACAATATACGTCCATAGCCATGTCGGCGTCGATAAGTTCAGCCTGAGCGCCTATCTCTGCATAAAGCTCCATCTGTTTGTCTACAGGCAGCTCGCTCATTATTTTTCGTTTGGCCTCGATCTGGCTCAAAGCCTGTTGCGTATAAAAATCGGCTTTGGCAAGGTTTATGTCAATGGAATCGAGATAGTTGTCGGTAGACAGCGGATAAGTTGCTCCATGACTGATAAGATAAACGAATATAATAAAGGTGAAAACTACGATGCGCATAGTGTTAATGATGTGTTAGGTTCAATGATGACCGGGAATAGGAAAACATGTCTTAATCAACGTGTCCAGCTCGTTCGCGGTCAGGGGCTTGTCCGGGTTTTCCGAATAAAGGTCATAGACGGCCATGGTTCGGGTTATCGTCGCACGGTCGTTAGGTTTGGGTCTTATCGACGTGAGGGCGAAAGTTCCGTCTTCTCCTATTTTATAAGTGACTTGATTGTCCCGCAAAACATAGCGATAGGTTGCATTGTCATCGAAATCAATAACATTTAGAGCTATGCAATCGGTCAATTCAATGATTGTCCCCCCTTCGGGGGCTTTCAAAAAAACGGGGCTGGCATCGGCGACGGTAAGATATGCCGATACCGTATTGTTACGGCGATTCGTGACATAAAGGTTATCCGCAAAACCCTCCTCTCCCCACGAACCGCCATCGATAATGTCGGCGATACGTCCGTCGCTTGTGTATGCTGTCAGAATTCGTCGGGAACCCCCATCCATGGCAAGCACGTCGCTGACAACGACAAAGCCATAATCCGTTCCGATTGTGTCAACCGTTGCAACCATCTCTATCCCCTCGGCGGAAGTGACGGCTATATCAGCGACGGGGACACTGTCCGTAGAGACAATACTCAGCACGCTAAAAACCAGAGGGATAATGTTGGTCATGGAAATTTGCTATATTAATGATTAGAAACGGAAGGTTGCAAAAATTCAATCAAGAATTTCCACTCCTCCTATTTCGGTAGATGTCTCGCCCAATGGCCCGTTGGAATCAATAACGGCCGTTACAACACGAATGAAGTCTATCCTTGTAATATCAGCTTTGTTACCATCGACATCAACGGCGTCTCGTATCGAAAAAGCCGACCTCGGGTCATTGTTCGGATAACAATCGGCAAAACCGGGATAGCATATCTGCCTGACAAGTCCTGATGACGGTTCTACGAAACCGTTGGCAGGAACTTTATATGCCGTCAAAGTCATTGAAGCGTTCGATGCGTCTTTATATTGCCACTGTGGGAAGTATGTGTGGTCGTGATAAGCCGTATTACAAGTAAGGAAGCCCTCTGTACCGTCGTTGCACTGCCACTTCACCCATTGTGCGGATGTGGGTGTTGCTATCTCGGTATACGTGATTTCGACTTTAGTTATTTCATCAATCATCTCACCCATAAAACAATACCATTTATCATCGGCAATGCCATTTCCGTTGGTATCTTCCATTATCCACACCATTCCGGGTTCGGCCGATCCAAGTGTCAACCCGTCCATACTGCCCGTAAGGTACGCGTTGCCAAGCACTCGAAAGTCGGCGTCCTTCGTGCGGTCACAATAAATCGGCTCGGCAAGAGTGAGAGTAATCTGTCCCCCCAGAGCTCCCAGCGACACCAAGCTGCCCTTGTTTAACATATCAAGCACTTTTGCGTTTATGCTTTGCTGAGTGTCTCCGGCTTCAAAGGGAGGCATCTCGTTAACAAACTGACCCGGCGCCGGACGATAATCGACCTCCTTAAAATGTACGCGTCCACTTTGATTGACAGATGGCTCTTCCGGTTCATCTACTTCGCCAAAATCACCGTTACAGCTAACCAAACAGGCAGTTATAACGTACAAACACACTTTTTTCAATATGCTTTTATCCATAATATGTCACAAAATTAAGTATTTTTTCGTTTTATCGCCAACAATTTTCCCTTTATATCGTTATATCTTTAAACTAACATTATTAATCTCTCTCTTTATTTCCTAAATTTAAATGTTTTTTATGAAAAGATTAGCTCCTTTAGCTTTAGTAGCATTGATTATGTCCGTATCAATAATGGCTTGCTCATCGAAAACCGTTCAGCGCGACATGTCACAAATGCCTGAAAGCGCCCAAAATATAGTCAACACAAACTTTAAATCGAAGGTAGCTTCTGTCGAGACGGAAACTAACGTTATAGGTGCTACCGAATACGAAGTTCGATTAGCTGACGGCACTGAGATTCAGTTCCTCAATGAGGAATGGGACGAAGTTTCTGTACCTGCCGGTCAGAGTGTCCCCGAATATTTTGTCATTGAACCCATACGCACATTTGTCACCCAAAACCAACCCGGAGTAGTCATTGTCAGTATTGACCGCAAAAACAATGGGTTCGAAGTTGAACTTTCCAATGGAATCGATATAAAATTCGATACAGCAGGCAACTTCATAAAATACGACCATTGATTCTTAAGCCATGACCTATGCCAATGGATAACACATCGATGTTTGACACTTTACTCAAACTCCCCCTTTTCCAAGGGGTGAGTTTGTCGTGTATGGCCGAAACTGTCGGCCGGGTAAAATTTCACTTCATTAGGTTTGATGCCAACGCTGAAATTTTCCGATCCGGGGATACTTGTTCCAAGCTTACTTTCATTCTTTCCGGCAAGGTACGAATCGCTTTTCCTGCCGACGGCCATTTACCTGAGGTGTCTCTCACACTGTCGGCTCCAGATGTCATAATGCCCCAATTCCTTTTTGGACGGCATACACACTATCCATGCACTGTCACAGCAGTGTCCGAGGTAAGCATCATGCAGATTGACAAAACGGAATACATGAAGCTTCTCGCTTTGGATTCGGTTTTTGTCATCAATATCCTTAACTATCTGTCATCAAACGCACAGAAAGCAACCCTCTACTCGTTACACGTTGCTAACGCCTCGCCCGAGGCTCTCATTGCGTTCATAGTGTACATGCTTACACCGCATAATTCAACCGATATTACAATACACTGTCTTGCTCCGCAATACATCGAAATACTCGGAGATAATGCAAAACCGTTTGTCAACGCAATACACCAAATGCAACGCGACGGATTAATCGTAATTGAAAACGATTACATTACGATTAAAGACCGCAAATATTTCCTGAGGATTGCTTCCCAATCATTTTAGAGACGGTTTGACTCTAAGTGCCAAGGGCAAACCCTTGCGAGGGAAGGCATCGATATACGAACCGGGAGTCGAGTTGAATATTTTGACTCCGCGATTGCAAGCAAAACGAGCCACCCTGTGATAACTGCGGAACGCCACATAAAAACTATACACAATGTCATGCAACTTATAGTTGCGATAAGTGGTGTCCACGCGTTTTTGCTCGCTCTTGTCGTCCTTATAGAAATGTGGCTGTACCGATATCACATTATTGTCACTGTCAACACTGATGGTCCTCATCCATGAGTGATCGGCTCCTGTTACATATAAATCTTTATAACCCAGCCAAATGCCACACATAATGGCGGGTATCAGTACGTTTCGCGGTCGCGGCATCGCGCACTCATGTCCATAGACAAGGTTTTCGAACCAATCAAAACCCTCTGCCCCCACAAAGTTAAATACCTCCACGCTGATATTCTTATTCTCAATGACTTCACGTGGCAGGTCGTTTTTGTTTTTTTTAGGCACTAAAAGAGTCAAAGGCCAGTTGACTGCCGAGAGTGACTCATATAATTGCACTACATTTCGGGGAGCATCCTTACTGAAAAACAAGGGGTCGGCCAGAACATGATACTTCGGACGCAATTGACTGAACTTTTCGCTATTAGGGGCGAAATTGACCGAAAGAGTATCGTTTGTCTGTAATGTGTCAAGTGACTGCTCGATAGTGTCGTTTAACGACGGCCCGTTGGCCATGATAATGAGACTTCGACCACCGGGAACTCCTTTGATGTGACCGGGACGGCTTTGTAAACATATCTTGACGACACTCTTTATTGTGGCGCCTAACTTGGAGAAAAAATCAGAGACTGTCATCGCCATAATCGTGTGTTTCAAGATAGACAACCGGGTTGGCAAAAACAAATTCCGGATAGTCGGTCGCAAACTGTCGTGTGTCTAAGATTTGGTCAGTGACCATCGCTTGATACAAACTCTTTCCGGACAACAATCGCGCCCACCGTCGTGACAAGGAGCCTATATGCTTGTTTTTTATTCTGACACCAAACGCTGTCACAAGTTCATTGACTTTGACAGGAGATGCTGAAACTACATAATCGGTTTGTGGAGAGGGTTTATCCGCAAAATGCTTAGCTGCCGAGGCCACATCGGTGGCGTGTATTACCGACCACTCAGTCTCGTTGTCCTTTATACGCATCACAGTGCCTTGAGAGACTCCTCTTGCCATTCGCATCATCACACCTCCCATACCGGTGCCTACAACATAAGGCACCCGAAGGTGTAAACACGTCAAACCGCGTCGGACACATCCTTCCATAAAGTCTATGACTTTCGGATTCTCCGCATCCCGGACACCGGTGACAACAATGGCGCATGTATCCTTGTCGGCCTCGTCGGGCACTTCAGTAACGCGCATATCGAAACACCGATCAAAGTATTTATACAGAAACTCGCGCCCAGGGGCGAATACCGCCATGATAGGTCGGCCGTCTTTTATGAACTCTTGCTCTATGATACTCGTAAACAATTTATGTTTTAGAATTTTATTATGAATTCGGCGCTTATCATGTCTGATTCGCCCAACTTATGGGTAATATCACTTTTGCCAAACCAATATTTTTCGAAATTGAGACGTACTGCAGCGCGTATCTTCTTATACGTGTAGTCAAGAGTACCGCCAATTGTCACGCGTCGGGCTGCCGGCGAAGTTGTTTCGAGTTTGCCGTCGGGGAGCACGGGATTTACTCCGGAAGCCAAATTGCCCATACCGTCAAATCGAGCCTGAAAAGACACCGAATTGAATACCGTTTTATGAAGAGGCAAGCGATAGTTAGCGAAGAGGTTATAAGCGTGAGTCGTTTTATATGTTTTGTGGCTATACCACCTTAACATATATTCACCCTCAACCAGAAACCTGTCGTGCTCCCAGCTGGCCGTCAAGGCGAAAAGATTGATACGCACATCGCCGGGAAGTATCGACTCAAAACCTGTCGCAAAAATATAGGGTCCGGGTTTGTAGACAATTCTTCCCGCATAGGCATACGTTCTTGTCCATCGCGAATGGTCATCGATGGTGGTGGGATTGAAAATACCGGCTTCTGCTGTAAGCGGTAGTTTTTCCAAAGTGTAACCGGCCGAAACACCTACTGCTCGATAGTTGTTGACTTGCTTGCCAATAAACGAGCGGTTGTTGAAAAAATAGCCGCCGGGGCCGCGGAACGATTCCCACCCGAATGGCATACGATACTGACCAACCTTGATATCCAACCTCTTAAGAAGTACCAACCGGGCGTAAGCATCCAATATGGCAACCTTGCCACGGTCACAAAAGTCGGTGTTTATCATATACGAAAGGCTTGGAGCAACCGAACCCTCGATGCTTATTCGCGCGTTACGAACCTGAAAATGGCTATATGCGTTTTCCGTCTCCATTTCCCAACGGCCGCGTATCGCTCCGTGGAACACAGGTATATAGCTGAACCCTTCTTCGTCGGCAAACGACACTAAAGCGGTGGTAAGCATCATCATCGCCAACGCGATTCTTTTTATCGTCACAGACGCAATGCTTCTCACCGTAGCGTGTCCAGGCTTTTTTAGTATTGTAAATAAACTCATGAGATTGGTCTTATATCAAATACCGATACGTCAATTAATCTATAGGAATGTAATGTGTTTTAGTGATGAATAACCTTCACAAACGATATAGTTGCAAAAATACATATTTATTTGTTACCCGAAAAACATCAATGGCAAACTGCCCATGCTTTTTTTCTACCGGTAAATATCAAAACAGCAATTTACTCTTGATTATGTTACTGTTTAACCCATACTTCATTGGAGTTGTCCATAGGGTTACACCACTGTTTTTTTAACAAATTTTAGATAATGTACCTTTGGCGGTTTACAAAATTTATGTAATTTCGTGGCAACTATCACAAAGCACTTTTCTTGTGACAGATTTGTCACGCTTTATTCAAATACCATCTTTTACCAAATTACTCCCCATCCGTCGATATTGTCATACTTACCGATACCATTGCGTTTTGCGTTCCGCAGATAATTACGGACAAGGGAAACATATAAGTCTATGAGTTATTTAAAATTTGATAAGAGCCAGCTCATCAACCTTGAACAGTCACTGACCAAAGAGATGTTGCGCACCAATCGTGCCGGTGCATATCACTGTACCACTCTCGTGGGGTGCAACACACGCAAACAGCATGGTTTGTTGGTAATACCCATTGAATCGATGGGCAACCGCCCTTATGTCATGCTGTCATCGCTCGACGAGACCGTCATCCAGCACGACGCGCCGTTCAACCTGGGCATCCATCGCTACAGCGGTGGCGTCTACAGTCCTAACGGCCACAAATATATTCGCGAGTTCGACTGCGAAAGCGTCCCACGCATGACATACCGTGTCGGGGGTGTGATACTGACTAAAGAAAAAATGTTTATCGAAGAGGAAAACCGCATCCTCATTCGCTATACCCTTGTCGAAGCTCATTCGGCAACTAAACTGCGGTTTAAACCATTCCTGGCCTTCCGCGAGAGCAATAGTCTTGTAATGGCCAACGATAAGATAAACCGCAATATCGAACCTGTCGAAAACGGTGTAGCCACGTGCCTCTACGAGGGCTTCCCTACCCTCTACATGCAGTTCTCGCGCAAACCGGTATGGGTAGACGAACCGGCTTGGTATAACAACATTGAATATATAAAGGACATGGAACGCGGTGTACCTTACACCGAGGATTTATGGGTGCCGGGTTACTTTGAGATTCCTATTAAGAAAGGCGAGACAATCATCTTTTCGGCCGGAGTCAGCGAAGTCAAACCGCGTTCGTTGGCTCGTATGTACAACGACGAAATAGCGCGGCGTACCCCACGGACATCTTTCTTCAACTGCCTGAAGAACGCTGCCAAACAATTCTATCTCCGTGAAAACGGCAACATGTACATCATTTCCGGCTATCCGTGGGGCATAGTATTGGCTCGTAATACCTTCATGTCAGTACCTGGTTTGACACTGGCCATCGACCACAAAGCCGACTTCGAAGCTATTATGGAGACTGCCCTCAAAGCCTTGACAAAATATTTCGAGACCGGCGAGGCCGATCACCGCATCGCGCAAATTGACGAGCCCGACATCCCTCTTTGGGCTATCTGGGCCATCCAGCAGTACGCTCGCATGGTAGGTTCCGACGAAGCTCGTAAACGTTATCTTGATGTAACAGGCCAAATTGTTGACACCATACTCGACAACGGCCACCCGTCGTTGCATATTGAAGACCAGACGGGTCTTGTCCGCACCGACGGCGGTGAGTCGCACGCAGTTTCGTGGATGAATTCCACACTGCACGGTCGTCCGGTAGTGCCCCGCACAGGTTATCTTGTTGAAATCAACGCGCTTTTCTTCAATGCGTTGCGCTTTGCCGCATCTTTGGCAGGAGAGGGCGCCGACATTGACATGGCTGTGCGTAGAGACCGATGGACAGAAGCCGCCGACAAGATGAAACAACCTTTTATCGACACTTTCCTCAACGAGGCAGGCTATTTATACGACTATGTCAACGGAGCCTATACCGACCTTGCCGTTCGTCCTAATATGGCCGTGGCTATAGGCTTGGATTACTCGCCCCTGGACAGGCGTCAGCGTAAAAGCGTTCTGGATATAGTGACTCGCGAACTGCTTACCCCGAAGGGATTGCGCACATTGTCACCCCGGTCTTACGGCTATCGTCCTTTCTATCTCGGAACACCTGACGAGCGCGACTTAGCCATGCATAATGGCCCGGCGCGCCCTTGGCTTATAGGATTCTACGCCGACGCTTACCTTCGGGTGTTCGGCATGAGTGGCGTCAGCTATATAGACCGAATGCTGATTGGCTTTGAGGACGAGATGACAAAAGGGTGCATAGGCTCGCTCAGTCAGCTCTACGACGGCAACCCTCCGTTTGTGGGAAGAGGTGCCGTTTCCCACGCAACCAATGTGGCCGAGGTGCTTCTGACGTTGCGAAACCTCAAAAAGCTAAATGCCTGAAACATGACCGACCGCGCCCGACGCATGGGAACGACCCGTATCAACCATTTTTAGACAGACAATCGAAAACAGTTTGAGACATACATTATGAAAGCTTTAATGTTCGGATGGGAATTCCCGCCACATATTCTCGGAGGACTTGGCACCGCAAGCTACGGCCTGACCGAGGGTATGCATCGTTGCGGAGACATGGACATTACTTTTGTTATCCCCAAACCATACGGCGACGAAGACAAGACCTTCGCCAATATCATAGGCACCAGTCAGATACCAGTGGCATGGCGCGATGTAAGTCGCGATTATGTCGAACAGCGCATCGGTGCGGTGATGAATCCCGACCTTTACTTCAGGTTACGCGACCACATCTACACCGACTTCAACTATATGCGGCTCAATGATCTGGGTTGTATAGAGTTCTCCGGCCGATATCCCGACAACCTGCTCGAAGAGATTAACAACTATTCGATTACCGCCGGCGTAATAGCTCGCACACTTGATTTTGACATCATACACAGCCACGACTGGCTGACCTATCCCGCCGGAATACACGCCAAACAAGTGACCGGTCGCCCTCTGGTCATACACGTGCACGCTACCGACTACGACCGCAGCCGCGGAAATGTAAACCCGACGGTTTTTGGCATCGAACGTGACGGAATGCTTCAGGCCGACCACGTAATCACCGTGTCAAACCTGACACGGCGCACTGTCATCGAGAAATATGGCATAGACCCGGCGAAAGTAACCACGGTACACAATGCTGTGATACCATTAAGCCAGGAACTCCTTGACATTCAAGTAAAAAAACCGAAAGAAAAGATAGTCACATTCCTTGGGCGTATCACCATGCAAAAAGGCCCCGAATACTTCGTTGAAGCGGCGGCCAAAGTACTGAAAAACGCCAAAAACGTACGTTTCGTCATGGCCGGCTCAGGCGACATGATGGACAAGATGATAGCTCTTGCCGCCGAACGAGGCATTTCCGACCGATTCCATTTTCCCGGCTTCCAAAAAGGCAAACAGGTTTACGAAATGCTTAAGGCAAGTGACGTGTACATGATGCCGTCAGTATCCGAACCTTTCGGTATTTCGCCCCTTGAAGCCATGCAGATGGGCGTTCCATCAATAATATCCAAACAATCGGGTTGTGCCGAAATCCTTAACAATGTCATCAAAACAGATTACTGGGACATTGACGCAATGGCCGACGCCATCCACTCCATCATAACCTATCCGGCAATGTACAACCAGTTGCGAAAAGACGGCATTGACGAAGTGGCCGGCATAACATGGGAGAAAGCGGGCCAAAAGGTCATTGACATCTACCATAAGGTTTTGGGATATTAACTAAGACTCATAAATTTTTAGCAAACGAAAAAACTCCACTCCTACATAAAACAATCATGAAAGCCATAGCATTCAACTTCGAGATACACCAGCCGATGAGACTTAAACGCTACCGCTTTTTCGACATCGGTAACGACCACTATTATTATGACGACTTTCTCAACGACGATATAGTGACCCGTGTGGCCGAGACTTCATATATCCCGGCGGCGCGCACCCTGCTCAAAATGGTTGAGGACTCAAAAGGCAAGTTCCGCTTCTCATTGTCAGTGAGCGGCGTGGCTATCGAACAGTTCGAACAGTATGTGCCCGAAATGATTGACCTGTTGAAAAAACTTGCAGCCACAGGCAAAGTAGAGTTTCTGGCCATGCCTTACGCCTTCTCGCTGGCATCGCTTACCGACCCCATCGAATTTGCCGAACAAGTCAAGGTGCATTGCGACAGACTTCAGGAACTGTTCGGTGTCAAACCCACTGTGATGCACAATACCGAGATGATATACAGCGACGAAATAGCGCCCCAAATAGCCGCTATGGGATTCAAAGGTGTTCTGACCGAAGGCGCAAAACACGTATTGGGATGGAAATCGCCTAACTATGTCTACTCCGCCGCCACAGCGCCCAAGCTCAAACTGTTGCTTCGCAATCCCAAACTAAGCAGTGACATTTCGGCACGCTTCAACGACGCTAACTGGGATGCATACCCCCTTACAGCCGACAAATATATCGATTGGATAGCTTCGACCCCCGCCGAAGAACAAATCATAAACCTTGACATGAGTCTGAGCACATTTGGCGAGCTGCAACCTCTGTCATCGGGCATTTTGCAATTCCTCGAAGCGCTCCCTCGCTTTGCCCGGGATAAAGGCATCGAGTTCTGGACACCTTCCGAAGCCATAAAGAAGCTTAAATCCGTTGGACAACTCGTCGTCATGCATCCTATAAGCGACGCTGACGAAGCACGCGACACATCGGCATGGCTCGGTAACCAGTTGCAGAACGAAGCATTCAACAAACTATACTCGGTGGCCGAACGTGTACGTTTGTGCGACGACCGACGCCTCAAACAAGACTGGTGGTATCTGCAAGGCGCCGATCACTTCTTCTACATGTCGACTAAACGGCTGGCCGACGGCGAAGCTCACTCTTCGTTCAGTCCATATGAAACACCTTTCCAGGCTTTCACCAACTACATGAACGCGCTCTCCGACTTCATAGTGCGCGTCGAAGACCAATATCCCATGGACATCGAGAACGAAGAACTCAACGCGCTGCTCACCACCATACGTAATCAGGAGCGTGAAATCGAGACGCTTAACAAAGAACTCACATCGATGCGCAAAAACATCGAGCACTACAACGAAGAACACCTTCTACGCAAAACACCCTCTAAAAAGTAATCCGCGGTGAATCCTTACGGTGACCCGTCGATTAGGGACATGCTTATTTTGTGTACATAAGGCAATAAATGAATTATAGTACTGCGGTCATTGTCGAAGATATCATCGACAATGACCGCAGCTCCATATAGGCTAATATATAGCTATTTCAATCTACAATAGTGGTCAAACGGTGAAGGTGGCGGTGAAGGTTGCACCGGCGATTGGTGTTGATACCGGTGGATGTACCTTTGTGACACTTACACGTCCTGCCGTCACTGTTGGGAAAGCCTCTGTCAGGGCATTGATAAGACGTTGGGTAACATGTTCGATTAATGCCGCCGGCTTGGCCATCTCCTCACGAACGATATCGATTATCTGTGCATAGTCGACAGCCTGGCAATAGTCGTCGAAAACCATGGCGGTGCGTGCGTCGTAGTCAAGACTCACACTGACGCGGAATTCATTGTCGGATTTATGCTCCTGCTCGAAAACGCCGTGATGAGCGTAAATCTCTATATCGCGAACTTCTATGGTTGAACCGGTTATTTTCATTTCCTGCGTTTTTTAACATTAGATTTTTGTGAAGAGAAGGATCCTTGCTGCAAACGGCGCTCTGTTTCAGCTTCGGCGCGACGTAGTTCGGCTTTCGAACGAGCCGGATTCTTATCGTCTACAACCACGAAATCAAGCTGCTTCTGGTCGACGGCGGCTCGTGCCACCTGTACGCGTATCTCATCACCCAGACGGTAACGTGCTCCATGGCGTCGTCCGATAAGTGTGTGGTTCTTTTCGTCAAAGTCATAGTAGTCGTCCTCAAGGTTGCGCATGGGAACCAACCCCTCGCACTTGTTGTCTTTCAGCTCGACATACAGTCCCCATTCTGTAACACCTGTAATGATGCCGTCGTAAACTTCTCCCAACCGGTCTTTCATATATTCGACCTGTTTGTATTTTATTGACGAACGCTCAGCGTTGGCAGCTTGCTGTTCCATGTCGGACGAGTGTTTGCATTGCTCCTCCAGTTTCTCTATATTGACGGCGCGTCCTCCTGACAAGTAACGTTCAAGGAGGCGATGCACCATCATGTCAGGATAACGCCTTATGGGTGAAGTGAAGTGCGTGTAATAATCGAAACCGAGACCGTAATGACCGATATTCTCCGTGGTGTATATGGCTTTGGCCATAGAACGGATAGCAAGTGTGGATAGGAAGTTTTCCTCTCCTTTGCCTTTGACGTCTTCCAACAGTTTATTAAGTGATTTATTAACCTCGGCCGGTGTGCCTTCGGTCTTTACTTTATAACCGAAATTTTTTGCCAAGGCTGACAAATCGGCGAGTTTACCCGGTTCGGGCATATCGTGGACGCGATAGACAAAAGGCTTGGCTTTTTTCTTATCGTCGACAGCTCCTATAGCCTTGGCAACAGTTTTGTTCGCCAACAACATGAATTCCTCTATGAGTTTATTGGCGTCTTTCGATTCCTTAAAATATACTGATATGGGGTGTCCGTTTTCATCGAGTTCGAAACGTACCTCATCGCGGTCGAAATCCACCGATCCGTTCTCATATCGTTCTTTCCGAAGCACCTTGGCCAGTTTGTCAAGGGTCAGTATCTCTTTGGCGAAATCACCGTGGCCACTCTCTATGACCTCCTGTGCCTCCTCATAGGTAAAACGTCTGTCCGAACGTATAACTGTACGGACAATACGGCTATTGACAACCTTTCCCTTAGGTGTTATCTCGAAAATGACAGAGAACGCCAGTTTATCCTCGTCAGGTCGCAATGAGCAAATGCCATTGGAGAGGTGTTCCGGCAACATAGGTACGACACGATCTACAAGATAGACCGAGGTTGCTCTCTTTCGAGCCTCCTTATCAAGGGGGGTGTCTGGTTTGACATAATGGGTCACATCGGCAATGTGGACACCAACCTCGTAATTGCCATTGAGCAGGCGACGTATGGACAGCGCGTCATCGAAATCCTTCGCATCCTTGGGGTCTATGGTGAATGTGGTGACCGGACGCATGTCAACGCGCTTCGCCACCACGTCATCGGTGATACCGGCTTCTATTTTTTCAGCTTCTTTCTCAATGACCTCCGGATAACTGTACGGCAAACCGTATTCGGCCAGTATGGCATGCATCTCTGTATCGTTTTCACCGTTCTGTCCCAGTACATCGACCACGCGTCCAACGGGCATCTTCTCCTCCTCGGGCCACTCGACTATCTCGACGACGGCCTTATCGCCGTTCTGTGCCCCAAGCATAGACTTACGGGGCAGATAAATGTCCGTGGCAAGGAATTTCGAATCGGTCTGTAGAATGCCTCCCTTACGGTCGAGTTTCACGGTGCCGATAAATGTCTGGGGATAACGTTGCGTTATCTCGACAACCTTTGCTTCGGGCTCTATGCCGCGACGTCTGGCCGAAATAACCGCTTTCACTTTGTCTCCATTAAGAGCGTGCATCGAGTTGCGTTCGGCAACAAAGATATTTTCGCCGTCGGGTTCAGTTATTATGCTGTTTTTGCCGTTTGCCCGGCGCACAAAAGTCGCTTCGACAACAGTGTTCCTCGCCGGCGCCTTATACTTGCCGGGAGACACTTCGATAAGACCGCCGTCGGACGCCAGCGATATTAGGTACTGCGCAACCGCCCTCATACCCTGTGTTGTGGTGACACCGAGAGCATAGCTGACCTGGCGGTAATTGAACGTGTTGTTTTTCTGTTCGGAGATATATTTATCTATGGCTTCAGGCAGATTGTGCGTAACCAATCCCTGCTGTGTTTTTCCTTTTTTATTTTGAAAACTTTTCATGATGAATGTTCGTTAAAGCAAAATGTGTTTTACAATATGCGACGAAGTCCGATATTATAACGCACATCCCTGCTAAATTGTTGTTTAGAACCGGTTCGACAATTCATCTACGAAGTTGCTTTGCTCTAAATAAACTCATCGCTTATCGCTTTGCCCCAAAATCAAGAAGCAAAGAAAAAGCATTGTTCGGACGGTTTATTTCACCGCTGCTTTTGGTGCGGTGTCGGTGAGGGTCACGACATACACGCCGGGGTCAGTGAGTATGGCCACGCTGTCAGCGATTGGGAGCAAGTCTGTTGGCCATCTCTACGGCTTTTGTGATATGGTCGCAGATATGATCCGCACCGATAAGTTTCTCTATGCCTGCGTTTTCAAGTGAGCGTCTTACATTTTCTTTTACTCCGGAAAGAACAACGTGGATACCGTCGCTACGTGAAGATTTAATAAGAATTTCCAGATTATGTATGCCCGTCGAATCTATAAAAGGAACCTTGCGCATTCTGATAATTCTTACAGTTGGTTTCTTGCTCAAAGTGGTTCTCATCATCTCGTCAAACTTAGTAGCGACACCGAAAAAGAATGGTCCGTCAATCTCGTAGACTTCAACACCTGGATTGACTTTGAGCACTTCGTGATGGGTGGTTTCGGAACCTTCCGCTATGTCGAGTTGCTCGGAATAGACTTTTATCTGGGTGTTTTCCATAACGCGACGCAGGAAAAGAATGACCGCCAGTAAAAGTCCCATTTCAATTGCAATCGTGAGATCGAAAATCACCGTCAAAAGAAAAGTAAGGATGAGCACCGAGACATCACTCTTGGGGTTGTGTAATATGGATTTGATAGTCCGCCATCCGCTCATATTATAACTCACCACCAACAGTACCGCTGCGAGACAACACATGGGAATGCGATTAATTAGCGGCATGAGAAACAGAAAAATAAGCAAAAGTACTATTGCGTGAATAATACCGGCCACAGGGGTACGGCCTCCGTTGGATATGTTGGTCATTGTTCGGGCTATAGCTCCCGTTACAGGTATTCCACCGAAAAAAGGCACGACAATATTGGCTATACCCTGACCTATCAGTTCGGTATTGCTGTTTGTTCGGTTGCCGGTTACGCCATCGGCTACAGTGGCAGACAAAAGAGACTCGATAGCTCCGAGGATGGCGATTGTAAAGGCTGAAGGCAGAAGCATATTTATCGTGGCCACATTCAGTTTAAAGCCGCGAGGTTGGGGAATATCGGTTGATAACGAACCGAAGCGGTCTCCTATCGTCTCGACATTTAGTGCCGGTATAAAAGAAACAATAGCGGTCACCACTATGATAGCGATTAACGCTCCTGGCAACCTCCTCGAAATTTTCGGCGTTACGATGATGATAAGTAGCGATAGAAGACCTACTGCAAGGGTTACCCAATCGATATTTCCGAAATTTCGAATATACATCTCCCATTTCGGAAGAAATTCACTAGGTATATTTTTCAGTCCCAAACCGAAAAAATCGTTTATCTGCGTCGAGAAGATGGTAAGAGCGATACCGGCAGTAAAACCGACCACTATGGGATAAGGAATAAACTTAATAACCGTTCCCAGGTGAAAACAACCGAGAGCCACAAGAATAAGCCCTGCCAATAAGGTAGCTACAGCCAGACCTTCAAGCCCAAAAGTCGCTATAATATTATAGACAATAACGATAAAGGCTCCGGTAGGACCGCCAATTTGTACGCTACATCCGCCGAGCGACGAAACTAAGAAACCACCTATTATGGCAGTAACAAGTCCTATTGCAGGACTTACACCGCTGGCTATGCCAAAGGCTATCGCCAAAGGAAGTGCCACTATGCCGACAACGATTCCCGCTATCAAGTCACTCTTAAATTTTTCTGCAGAATAATTCTTCAAAGCCGAAATCAGTTTCGGCCTAAAATCAATTGAACCGGATAAAGTCATTTTTTTTCAAATCTTTTTTACCGGGCGCAAAGGTACAATAAATTTTTCAATCATCACGTTTTCGGCCGAAGTGCGCCTTGCAAAAGCCCCGTTTCCCAGACTTATACCTGACTCATAAGCCTAAAAGTAGATGTGGTTGCCGATTTTTCGCAAAAAATTGTTACTTTTGTAGGTTGAATGTGACAATGGGTCGATGACGATGCCTTTTTATGTGCGACAACAACCGAATGCATTGAGACTCGTTTCACTCATCGCAGACTATAACTATCTAATCCTAAATAACTTGTAAGTTTGGAAACAAAATACATTTTCGTTACCGGCGGCGTAGTGTCTTCATTGGGCAAAGGCATTATCTCTTCGTCGTTGGCCTGCCTGCTGAAAGCCAGAGGTCTTAGGGTCACCATACAAAAGTTCGACCCATATATAAACATAGACCCGGGCACGCTTAATCCGTATGAACACGGCGAATGTTATGTGACTGTAGACGGTCACGAAGCCGACCTCGACTTGGGTCATTACGAGCGTTTCACCGACATACATACCACACGCGATAATAATGTCACCACAGGTCGGGTGTACCAGAGTGTCATCAACAAGGAGCGCGAGGGTGTCTATCTTGGCAAGACCGTTCAAATCATTCCCCATATCACCGACGAGATAAAACGCAACATAAAGGCGCTTGGCAAAACAGGACGTTTTGATTACGTCATAACGGAAATCGGAGGCACAGTTGGCGACATAGAGTCACTGCCATTCCTTGAGAGCGTACGACAACTCAGATGGGAGCTTGGCAAGAATGCCGTGTGCATACACCTGACATACGTACCTTATCTGCGTGCCGCCAAAGAACTCAAGACAAAGCCGACACAACATTCGGTAAAACAGCTGCAGGAACTTGGTATTCAGCCGGACATACTTGTCCTTCGCACTGAAAAAGAGATTCCGGCCGACATACGCGGCAAGATAGCCCGTTTCTGCAACGTAGATATCGACGCTGTGGTACAGTCGGTAGACCTCCCGTCCATTTACGAAGTGCCTCTGTTGATGCACCGTCAGCATCTTGACGAACTGGTGTTGCGTAAAAGCGATGTACCTGTCGAAGGAGAACCCGACTTAGCGGCATGGACACACTTCCTGGATCGCATGAAAGCTGCCGACAAGACAGTCACCATCGGTCTTGTCGGAAAATATGTCGAGTTACAAGACGCTTACAAGAGTATCAACGAATCGCTGTTCCAGGCAGCTACATACTCCGACCATCGACTAAATCTGAAATACATCCATAGCGAGAAGCTCACCGACGACAACGTGGCCGAAAAGCTTGGGGAAATGGACGGAGTGATTATAGCTCCGGGCTTCGGTTCCCGAGGCATCGAAGGCAAGTTCACGGCACTTAAATACTGTCGCGAAAACGACATTCCGACTTTCGGTATCTGTCTGGGCATGCAATGTATGGTCATCGAATTCGCTCGAAACGTCCTGGGACTGGAGGACGCCAACTCCACAGAGATGAATCCCAACACTCCACACAACGTCATCGACCTGATGGAAGATCAGAAAAGCGTCACCCGCAAGGGCGGCACTATGCGCTTGGGGGCATATACCTGCGAACTGCGACTCGGTTCGAAGATAGCCCAGGCGTATGGCAAAACGGAAGTGAGCGAACGTCACCGCCATCGTTTCGAATTTAACGATAAATATCGCGGCGAGTTTGAGGCTGCCGGTATGGCATGTGTGGGCGAAAATCCCGACACACGCCTTGTCGAAGTGGTCGAGATGCCCAAGAAACGTTGGTATATTGGCACTCAGTATCATCCCGAATATCAATCGACGGTATTGAATCCCAACCCAATATTCATCTCATTCGTGAAAGCAGCCATTGCCTATCACGCCGAAAAAAAACTCGAGGCAGCGGCCGAAAATCAAAAACTGTGATAACGTCGACCTCACTATTAACCAATCAGTAAAAACAACATATCTACCAAATGGATAAAAACACACTTCTCGGAATGCTCCTCATGGGGTTGGTGCTATTCGGTTTTATATATTGCAACCGACCGGAGCCCAACACAACGCAGAATCAGACAGAAGAGGCTACGTTACAGCACGACCGCCGACATACTGCCGATTCAATAGGAGCCGCCTCCCTGACGCCTGAATTCGAAGCACGTATCGCCGGCTTGGTACGCGAATACGGGGTGAACGATGGCGACGGAACCTACACATTGACAACTGGCGGGGCAACCCTTACCACATCGACAGACACCATAAACACGGGTAAACTGTCAGGCACCATTACCTTGGCAAACAAGGAGATAGACATTTGCCAGGCGTTCAATCCCGTCGATACCGTTCTGACCCTTAGCCAGAAATCGTCTATAAGCACCTTGCTGTCCGACATTTACAACGAACGCGTCAAATACCGCGACTTTGCAGGTCTCCTTGACAAGACGGCCGCGCAACCCTTCACTGTAGAAAACAGCAAGATGCGCATAACTTTCGATCCCCGCGGAGGCCGTATGACCCGTGTGGTGCTGAAGGAATACAAGAACGAAAACACTGACCCGGCCAAAGATGTCGAACTGATGTCGCCCGATAACGGTTCGTACAGCTTCATAATAAGCACAGGTGACCGCGAATTGTCGACAGCCGCAATGGCCTTTACTCCTTCGATAAGCCAGGACAGCACAACCGTCACTATGACTCTGGATATGGGAGCGGATACCTGGATGGAGTACAAATACAGCATCATGCCCGACAACTATATTGTCGGTCTTGAGGTGACACAACATAACATGAGCCAAAGCGCCATACCCGCCAATGTCACCGAGATGGGATTCGACTGGAACCTCAATATGGAACGTAACGAAGTGGGACGCACCTTCGAGGAACGAAACTCGGCCATATATTACAAGACAAAAGACGACAGCCCTGACGACTTAAGCGCCAACAGCGCCGACTCGAAAACCGTTAACGGCGCTGTGCAGTGGGTAGCGTTCAAGAACCAGTTCTTCAGCTCGGTTGTCATTCCACGCAACTGTTTCAAAACCGTCGAGATGGAGAGTATGCCCATAGACCGCGACAGTGCTATGGGTCAGAATTTCGTCAAAACGATGTCTCTAAAAGCGCGTTTCGACTATTCATCGACAGCCGAACAGGCATTTGCATTCGATTTCTACCTCGGGCCCAACAGCTACTCGGGTCTCAGTGACGTGACAGATATCATCAATCCCGACGGTCCCGACCTTAAGTTGCAGAAACTGGTGCCACTGGGCTGGGGCATATTCGGTTGGATAAACCAACTCATCGTCATACCGCTGTTCAACCTGCTGGGAAGCTTCATCGCCTCGTATGGCATCATCATACTGTTGCTGACCATCATCATCAAGATAATACTCTTCCCGTTCACTTACAAGAGCTACATGTCGCAGGCAAAGATGCGTATCCTTGCTCCGGAGATAAAAGAAATAAACGAAAAATATCCGGGACAGGAAAATGCGATGAAACGCCAGCAGGAAACCATGAAACTGTACAACCGCGCCGGCGCAAGTCCTTTCTCGGGCTGTCTGCCCATGCTTCTACAATTGCCGGTACTCATAGCGCTGTTCAACTTCTTCCCGGTGGCTATCGAGTTGCGCGGTCAGTCCTTCCTGTGGGCTCATAACCTTGCCGCCCCCGACTATATATGCACATTGCCATTCACCATTCCATTCTATGGCGATAAGGTCAGTCTGTTCTGTCTGCTCATGACAGCCACCAACATCATATATACGCAGTTGTCGATGGCTTCCAACCCCTCGACGGGAATGCCGGGCATGAAGTGGATGACATACCTTATGCCCATCATGTTCCTATTCTTCTTCAACGATTATGCCTCAGGTCTGAGCTATTATTACTTCATCTCGCTTCTGATCACAATTGGTCAGACATATTTCTGCCGTCATATCGTCGACGAGGATAAAATGCGAGCCCGAATGAAAGAAAATGCCAAGAAACCTAAAAAGAAAAGCGGTTTCATGGCACGTCTCGAAGAAGCCCAGAAACGTCAGGAAGCAATGATGCGCGAACAGGCAAAACAACGCGCCAAAAAAAACCGTTAACCTCATTTTTTCCAATCAGTATAAAATGAATGTTGCCATAGTAGGCGCTTCGGGCGCCGTGGGCGCGGAATTTCTGCGCGTCCTTGACGAACAAAATTTTCCTGTTGACAATCTCAAACTGTTCGGCAGCGAACGTAGCGCCGGCTCGACGATAAAGTTTAAGGGTAACGACCACACAGTGTTGTTGCTCCAGGACAATGACGACTTCCAGGATATCGACATAGCCTTTGTGTCGGCCGGAGCCGGTGTTTCGCGTCAGTACGCTTCGACTATCACACGTCATGGCGCGCTCATGATAGACAATTCGAGCGCTTTCCGCATGGACGCCGACGTGCCGTTGGTTGTCCCTGAGGTCAATGCCGAAGACATCCTCAACGCTCCCAGACGCATCATAGCCAACCCGAACTGCACCACAATACAGATGGTAGTTGCGCTTAAGCCCATAAACGACCTGTCTCCGATACGCCGCGTCCATGTCGCAACTTATCAGGCGGCTTCCGGCGCTGGAGCCGCGGCAATGATGGAGCTTGAACAGCAACACCGCGACATTGCCTCGGGACGTCAACCTCACACCGAGAAATTCGTGCATCAGTTGGCTTTCAACGTCATACCTCACATAGACATCTTCACCGACAACGGTTATACCAAGGAAGAGATGAAGATGCATCTCGAAACAAAGAAAATCATGCACGCTCCCGACCTGCAGGTCAGCGCCACTTGTGTGCGTGTGCCTGTCATGCGAGCGCACAGCGAGGCAATATGGGTCGAGACTGAACAACCTCTCTCCCTCGAAACAGTGCGCACCGCTTTCGAGAACGCTCCGGGCATTGTCGTTATCGACGAACATGCCCCAAAAGGCTACCCAATGCCTTTGGACAAGGCCGGTCAGGACCCCGTTTATGTCGGACGCTTGCGTGTCGACCTGGCCAACAACAACGGTATTACTTTTTGGACTGTCAGCGACCAGATAAAAAAAGGAGCCGCACTCAATGCCGTCCAGATAGCACAATGCTACCTGAAGACTCTTTAATGACTCAACACTAAAGACATTTTGTCTTGACAATGACCCGACTGAATGCTTGAATTGCTGAGCATAGCGCCATTGGTGACCGAACCGGTGACAATCTTCCTGATTGTTTTGGTCATTATTCTGCTGGCTCCCATTCTGCTCAACAAACTCAAGATTCCACATATCATAGGCATGATAGTGGCCGGCGTCATTATCGGTCCGTACGGTTTTAACGTTCTGGATCGCGACTCGTCATTTGCCATATTCGGTCAGGTAGGGTTACTTTACCTCATGTTCCTCGCCGGACTTGAGATTGATATGTTCCACCTGAGGCTGAATATGCGCCGTGGCATGCTGTTCGGTATTCTTACTCTTATAGTACCTTTGGCTATGGGGGTACTGTCAAGTGTTTATATACTGGGTCTTGATTGGACCACATCACTGCTGTTGGGCGCTATGTACGCATCCCACACCCTCCTCTCTTACCCCATTGTAGCGCGTTTCGGAGTGACTAAGGCTCCGGCTGTCCTCATTTCCATTGTAGGCACCATTATAGCGGTTATCGGTGCGCTTCTCGTCATCGCCGGCACCATCAACGTACGTATGACCGGTTATTTCGACTCCCTCGCCATGCTGCGGTTGCTCATTATGATGGCGCTCTACGTGGCAGCTGTAATCTTCTTTTATCCACGTCTCACCAAATGGTTTTTCCGCCATTACGGCGAGAAAGTCACACAGTATGTCTATGTTCTCACCTTGGTTTTCCTGTCGTCGTGGTTTGCTGAATGCATCGGATTGGAACCGGTTTTGGGAGCTTTCCTTGCCGGTCTGGTACTGAACCGCTACATCCCGGCCTCGTCACCCGTGATGGTCTCCATCGAGTTTGTGGGAAACGCATTGTTTATCCCTTACTTCCTCATCAGCGTGGGTATGATGATTAACATGCATGTCGTTTTCCAGTGGTCAACATTGCGCATAGCCGGCATCATGCTCGTCATTTCGTTTCTTAGCAAATGGATACCGGCCTTCACCGCACAAAAGATAAACAGACTGACGTCGTCCTCGCGCCGCGTCATGTTCGGCTTGACCACCGCCCATACCGCCGTAGCTCTCGCCGTTGTAACGCTCGGACATCGCATGGGCATGTTCGATGACAACATTTTGAACGCCACAATCACCGTCATTTTAGTCACCTGTGCCGCCGCGCCCATGCTTACAGCGTGGGGTGCACCTACACTGAAAATAGAAATGATGAAGGACGAGGAGAACCAGCGCGGACTCATGGGAACGGCCAACGCAGGCCGCCTGCGCGTTAACAACACCCTCATTCCGGTGGCCAACGATATAACGGCGCGAGCCTTGGTCGAACTGGCTATACTTATGCGCAATGAACGTGGCCGTCACGAAATTTACGCCCTGCACGTGCGCAACGACAACTCAAGGAGCGCACGACGACAGTGCGAGGAAACACTGCGCGTGGCCGTCAAGACAGGTGCAGCTTCAGATGTCAAAATCAAGACCCTCGACCGATACGACCTGAATATCGTCACAGGAGTACTCAATGTCATCGAAGAACGCGACATCACCGAAGTCATTATGGGGCTGCACCGTCGTGCCACTTTTGTCGACTCGTTTTTCGGAATGAAAGTGGAACAGCTGCTGCGTTCCACCAACAAGATGATTATCATTTCGCGCACTTTCATCCCACTCAATACAGTTACCCGTATCGTGGTGCTTGTTCCACCCAAAGCTCAGTACGAGACCGGTTTCAGCCGTTGGGTGCGAGCCATCGCACGACTGACGCGACAGTTAGGTTGCCGAGCCGTTTTTTGCTGTCCTACCGACATACAACCCCTCATACGTGGAGTCCTTTATCAGGCCAACTATCAGGTTCGGTGCGAGTTCCAGACAATCGAAGATTGGGACGACTTCCTGACCATGTCGAATAACGTAAAGGATGAGGATTTGTTCGTGGCGATCGGAGCAAGACCTTCCTCGGTGTCCTTCAGCAACGACATAGCACAAATGCCACAATTCCTTCAGCGGTATTTCAGACACAACAACATTCTTGTCATTTACCCGGAACAGTTTGGCGAAGAGACACCGCTTACCGGCTTTGCCGACCCGTTGCAAGCCGATGTAAACACAACCCAGGCGCCATGGCTCCGTCGTCTGCGACGCCTGCTCAACCGTGGCTGAGTCAGTTCTTTCTCTTTTTCATCTCATTTTTATGATTTTTTATTTTAAAGCCGGGGATGCTAAATTTTAACTATTAATTAGTCATCTCGGTTATGAAATCTACCCGAGATTTTTATTAACTTTGTAAGCGCCTTGGCTCCGAAAGCATTCCTATCTTACCAATGATGCGTCAAGTCGCTTGTTTATAAGTTTTTATTCTTTTACCCACTCTTTCTTCTGATTTATGTTATCCCAGACTCTGACCGGCGACAACATCGACTCTCGCCCTCTCTCCTCCACAGACGCTAAAACACAAAACACGCGTCAAACGTCTGCCACTTCGAAACGGCGCATAGACAAAAATATATGGGGAATCTACTGTGGGTTGATTTTCTTCTCGCTTATCGAGTTATACAGCGCTTCGTCGCGCGAGGTTACCGAAGGACATATTCTCACCCCGCTTATTCGCCACGCCGTTCTTCTCGGAGCGGGATGCCTCATAATGCTGGGATTGCAACGTGTCAACTATCTCCGATTTTATCGTTTGTCGTGGCCTATTGTCATAGTTTCGGTTTTGGCGGCTATTTACACCATGTTTTTCGGCGAAGTAATAAACGGTGCCCGACGCTCTTTTTCCGTTTTCGGCTTGTTCAGCATGCAGTCCAGCGAGCTGTTGAAATTCAGTTGCGCCATACTAATAGCCCGAGTGTTAAGCAAACGTTATGTCAATGAGCGCGGCAGACGATGCATACGCACCCGAGACATCTACTTCGTGTCCATTGTGGTGCTTATATTTGGCGGCATGATGATCAACCAAGGTCTTACAAATACGCTGTTGCTTGTTGTCATCGCATTGTCAATGATGTTGGTGGCCGGAGTGCGTGCAAGCAAGTTCTTCACCATCGTAGGCGTCTTTGTCGCCCTTGGCTTAATGTATTATGGATATTCCAAACTACGCTCATCCTACCTGGAAGCAAACCAAACAAACACCGAAAATATAGACCGAAGCACGACACGCGACAACCGAATTGATGACTTCTTTGCCCCGGAAAAATATAAGCAACCCATCACTTCCAGAAACCAACAAGCTCAATATTCCTTTATAGCCCAAGCCAACGGTGGCCTTTTCGGCGTCGGTCCGGGCGGATCACGCGAAACTGCAAGACTACCTCTGGCTTTCAGCGATTATATATATGCCATCGTCATTGAAGACCTGGGATTTGTCGGAGGATTAGTCGTTATGACTCTTTACTTGTTGCTTCTGGCGCGAGCAGGGCGTATCGCCTCGCAATGTCAACGGGCGTTTCCGGCTCTGCTGGTCATTGGAATGGCGGTGTTCATAGTCTATCAGGCTCTATTCCACATGGCCATTGTCACAGGGGTGTTCCCTGTGTCTGGCCAACCGCTGCCATTCATTTCCAAGGGAGGGTCATCAGTGATAATTTCCTCGGTGGCTCTCGGCATTATGTTGAGTGTCAGCAGGTCAGCTCCTCGTAAAAACGATATGGAGACTGCCGATGACAAGGCAATCGCCGACAATCTAACACAACTTTGATTATAACTCCATGAAACAGACCGACAAAAAAAACTCCACACTAAGGATAATAATAAGTGGCGGAGGCACCGGCGGACATATTTTCCCGGCCATATCGATAGCAAACGAGTTTCGACGCCGTCATCCCGACGCTGAGATACTTTTTGTCGGCGCTGAAAACCGCATGGAAATGGAACGTGTGCCTGCCGCCGGATACAATATCGTGGGATTACCGGTTGCCGGTTTTGACCGAAAACGGCTATGGCGCAATTTCGGTGTGCTCGTAAAACTGTACAAGAGTCTGCATAAGGCAAAGAGCGTGATACGTCGTTTCGACCCACAAATAGCTATCGGAGTGGGTGGTTACGCAAGCGGCCCGGTGCTAAAATGCGCGCAAAAACTTGGCATACCGACTTTGTTACAGGAACAGAACTCCTACGCCGGTGTAACCAACAAAATGCTTGCAGCCAAAGCAGGAGCCATTTGTGTAGCCTACGAAGGCATGGACAGATATTTCCCCGCCGAAAAAATAATTATCACCGGCAATCCCATCCGCTCTTCCATCCTCGAATGCGCTTTGCCTCAGTCTGCAGCCAAACAACAACTGGGATTTGACCCCGAAAGACCGTTAGTCCTTGTGGTGGGAGGAAGTCTTGGTAGCAAGACAATAAACGACGCCGTCACGAAATCTCTGCCACTTTTTGCCGGACATAACATCAGCGTCCTTTGGCAAACAGGACGTCGTTTCGCCGACCAATGCCTCGAAGTGGCCAAGGATATGGATGGTGTACAACCAATGCCATTTATTGATGACATGGCGCTGGCATATCGCGCAGCCGACTTAGTTGTCGCAAGAGCGGGGGCTTCCACAATTAGCGAACTCCAACTGTTGGGCAAACCGTCAATCCTCATCCCTTCGCCGAACGTGGCTGAAGACCACCAGACAAAAAATGCCATGGCTCTTGTCAACAGAGATGCCGCAGCCATGATACCCGACAACGAGGCTCCCGACAGGCTGGGCAATGAAGTTATCAACATCCTTTTCGACAAGACAAAACTTGACGACATGCACCGCAATATCTCAGCTATGGCTCTCGATAACGCGGCCACAAAAATTGTCGATAAAGCAGAAGAACTGATAGCGCGACAAAAATAGAAAATCCTTACAAAAAAATGGAGCTTAACAAATATAATAATGTGTATTTTGTGGGTGCAGGTGGCATCGGAATGGCTGCCCTGGTACGTTATTTCATGTCGTTGGGCAAGAAAGTGGCCGGTTACGACCGTACGCCTACCCCACTCACCGAGGCACTTATTGCCGAAGGCGCCGATATAGTGTTCCATGACGATGTCACACAAATCCCCACTGCGATGCGCAATCCCGAGGATACATTGGTGGTATATACGCCCGCAGTCCCGGCTGAAAACAATATCATGAGTTTTTTCACATCGGGCGATTTCACTGTCATGAAACGCGCCGCTGTTCTCGGTCTTATAACACGCAACAGCAAAGCCATCTGCTTTGCTGGCACGCACGGCAAAACAACCACCTCGACCATGTGCGCCCACATCCTACAAACATCTGGAATCGGTTGCAACGCATTTCTGGGTGGAGTGGCGCGAAACTACGGCTCCAATCTGCTCCTTTCTGCCACATCGCCGTGGAGCGTTATCGAGGCCGACGAATACGACCGTTCATTCCACCATCTCAGACCTTACATCGCCGTAATAACATCGACTGATCCTGACCATCTCGATATCTACGGCACCGAAGAAGCATATCTTGAAAGCTTCGCGCATTTCACAGAACTGATAAAGCCCGGCGGCGCGCTGATTATCCATGAAGGGCTTAAACTTCAGCCAAGAGTGAATTCGCAAGTGCGCACTTACACATACTCGCGCGAGAGCGGTGACTTTCACGCCGAAAACATACGCCGCTCCGAAGGTTCCATAGTATTTGACATTGTCGGACCGGGAATGCGTGTCTCAGATATAACTCCCTGCGAACCCATCGACATTAACATTGACAACGCCATCGCCGCTGCGGCTGCTGCTTGGCTCACCGGCGATGTCTCTCCCCACGCCGTTCGCACCGCTGTGGACACATTTAAAGGAGCCGAACGCCGTTTTCACTTCCATCTCAAGGAAACGGAAGGACTCCGTCGCGCAATTATAGACGACTACGCCCATCATCCCGATGAACTGCGCGCAAGCATAGCCTCGGTAAAGGCGCTTTATCCGCAACGCCAACTCACTGTCGCCTTTCAGCCTCACCTCTATTCGCGCACTCGCGATTTTGCCGCTCAGTTTGCCGAAGCGCTCTCTTTGGCCGACTCAGTGATACTCCTCGACATATACCCGGCGCGCGAAAAACCTATTGAAGGTGTCACATCTAAAATTATTTTTGACAAAATAACAACACCAAAAAAAATACTTATTACAAAAAATGATTTGGTAAGTAAAATAAAAAGTTGTAATTTTGACATCCTATTAACTGTCGGAGCCGGCGACATAAACATGTATCTTCCACAGATAGTCAAGAACGCCACCGAACTCTGACACAACAGCGCATAATCCCTCATCGTAAACCGACCTCGCCAAATGAAACGTCGCACCATTGTTTTTCAGGCCATTATGGCATGTCTTATTCTGGCATACGTTATTGTGGTGGTTCCGATGACCCTTAACGCCGAACGCAACGACACTTTCAACAACATCGAGATAAACATAGCCGACACCGAGCATTCTTCTTTCCTGACAAAAAACGATGTCAGCAATTTGCTTGGCAGTCTGGGAACTAACATCAAAACCGCGCGACGAAAGGACATAAACACCCTGCACATCGAAAATTTTCTTAACAATTGCAACCGTATCGAGACAGCGAGATGCCGAATCCTAAACGACGGCACATTGCAAATCAATGTCATTCCCATTGACCCGGTAGCGCGTATTTTCGACAAAGAGGGTTCGGTGTATGTTAACGCTGTCGGAAAACGTGTGCCGGCGCGCCCCGCTTACCATGTTGACGTCCCTGTCGTAACAACAACTACACGAGCCGATTCAGCTCTCGTTCAAAAACTCCTACCCATTTTATCCGCCATTAAGGCAAATCCACAGGCTAACGCTCTCGTATCATCGCTGCGCGTCGACGAACGCGGCGATGTCATTATCATACCCAACGTTGTGGGTCACGTCATCAACTTCGGCGACACTTCTCTTATAGACAACAAATTCAAACGCCTCAAAGTGTTCTACCGCGATGTAATGCCAAAACGCGGTTGGGAAACATACGATACAATATCGGTTAAATGGGCCGGCAGGATTGTTGCCACAAAAAGGGACAAGTCGCGCCCCAACACCATACCCCTGGATAACCTTGACGATGTCGACGACGAGATACTCAATGACGAAGTAATGCTCACCGACACCTGACACTCTCTCCATAACGCCACCTAACTAATTATCTCATTCTCATAGCCTCTAAACAGTTACATAAATGTCCGACAGCAGTTCATCATCCCGCAGCAGCCGCGAAAAATTTGTCGTGGGCATCGAAATAGGCAGTTCGCGTGCCAAAATAGGTATAGCCGGATTCGATCCCGATGACAACTCCCATACCCTTACCGTCTACAACAGCGCCTCATTACCCACCGTTGACAGTGTGCGTTACGGTCGTATTAAAAACATACGCGATGTCAATAACATCATTGAGGAGCTTGTCGAAGCAGTTCAGAAAAAAGCTCCTATCGAGAATCGCGTTATCACAGGTGTGTATCTCAATATCGGCGGCCAATCGCTAAAATCGCACAAAATAAACGCCAACATTGTGCTCCCCGACCGTCGCGAAATCACCGAAGACCTTATAGAACGTTTGCGCGAAGAAGCTCTGCGCAATCTCTCAAAAACCGACGAACTAATATCGCTCGAGGCCACCGCCTACAAGGTTGACAGCGTAGAGACACCGCGTCCCGTTGGCGAAAAAGGGTCGCGTCTGTCCGGCACCTTCACAGCCGTAACATGCCGACGCGCCAACAAATCCGACCTTGTCGACATAATAGCCGACCGTGTCGGCCTTCACATCATAGACGTTTTCGCGCGCCCAATAGCGTTGGCACACCTCGTTCTGTCACCTCAGGAAACCAACGCCGGCTGCATGCTTGTCGACTTCGGTGCCGAGACAATAACTGTCTCCATATACAAACACTACGGGCTGCAGTATCTTTGCACAATACCTCTGGGATCGCGCCTGTTCACACGTGACCTGGCTACGGAGCTGGCTCTTACCGAAGACGATGCCGAGATTCTCAAAATAACCATGGCCGACGCTATGCCCGAAAAAGACAACTCCGACTCAAACCAACAGGCACACGAAGCTGTCAACAACATCATTTTGGCACGCATGGCCGACATTATCGCTAACATCGCTATACAGCCTCAGTACGCCGGTATCAGCGAGATTGAGCTCCCTATGGGTATTGTTCTGACCGGCGGTGGCGCCAAAATGAAAAACTTTGCCCGTCTGCTTAAGGCTCATACACACATGAAAGTGAGACTGGCCACCCTTCCTTCCGACATACTCATCGACGACCTCGACATGTCGGCTACCGACAACCTTGACCTTATTGCCCTCCTCTACGAAGCTGCCGAACACGCCCGCATGTTCCCCGATGAGATATGTGTGTCCGCCACTCAGACTGAAACCACTCCTGTTGAAGAAACCTCACAAACTGAGGGCGGATTTGTTATTGACGGACATCAGGACGCCGATAGCGAAAAACAGAAAGAAATCGACGACAAACTGGTCAATAGCGGATACAACCCCAACGATTTCCGTAATGAGGACGACTATGCAATCGGACATTCTGAAGAAAGCACCGATGACAAGAAACCCGACCATGAGGTCGATGAAGACGGCCCTAAAAAGACCAACGGAGGTCCGAAATTTCCCAAGATTAGAATTGACAAGATTCTGGACAAAATAGCAGCCTACATCAGTCGTCCTGACGATGATGACAGCGACGAGATGTAATACGCACGCGATGTCCTAAAAATACCGATTTAAACTATACGCTTAAACATATTGCCATTATAACATTCCACCATGCCTGACACAGACAAAGACATAACTGATCTTACCCTATTCGGTGAAAAGACCGACGACACCATACAACGCATCAAAGTCATTGGCGTAGGAGGTGGCGGAAACAATGCCGTCATGCACATGCACAGACAGGGCATAAAAGACGTCTCTTTCGTGCTTCTCAACACCGATAAACAGGTGCTGAACAGCTACGAGATACCCACAAAAATACTTATCGGCCCGGGTCTCGGAGCCGGAGGCAAACCTGAAAAAGCGCGCAAATACGCCGAAGATGACGCCGACAAAATAGCGGCTCTGTTCGACGACGACACCGACATGGTGTTTATCACCGCCGGTATGGGCGGTGGCACCGGTACGGGTGCCGCTCCGGTTGTCGCTCGCATCGCCAAGGAAAAAGGTATCCTTACCGTGGGCATTGTCACTGTGCCGTTTACATTCGAAAGCAAAAGACGTGTTCTCAAAGCTCTCGAGGGCGCCGAAGAGATGGCCAAGAATGTCGACTCGCTGCTAATCATCAACAATCAGCTTCTTACCGAGATATATCCCAACATGGATATACTGACGGCTTTCGCCAAAGCCGACGATACTCTGCTGAACGCCGCTAAATCAATAACCGACATCATTACCTTCCGAGGCATTATAAACCGAGACTTCAACGATGTCGACACTACCCTGCGCGAGGGTGGCTCAGCCATTATATCCACAGGTTACGGCGAAGGTAATCGCCGAGTCACCGAGGCTATAAAGGACGCTCTTCACTCGCCTCTGCTCAAAAACACGGACATCTTCGGTTCAAAGAAAATCTTGATGGTAGTTTGGGTTTCAGACCAGGAAGACAAATATCCCTTCAACATGGAGGAAACACGCGAACTCGAAGAATTTGTCGCCGGCTTCAATAGCGACGTTGAGGTTATGTGGGGTCTGTACAAACAACCGGGTCTTGACAACAAAGTCCGCATAACCATACTTGCTTCCGGGTTCGACGCCTCAACAAAACCCGAAACCACCAACGACGTTAATCATCGTTTTCCCGTACCTCAACCTCACACTGTCGACAAGACGGTCGAATCCGACTTAGAACCTCATGTCCCCAAACTGAAAAACGGTCGCATCCTTAGTCCCGACAGCTATGATAATCCCGAGGATCAAACCCTCCTCGATATCGAAAACAACCCGGCTATTAACCGTAACCCTTATAAAAATTACATGTCCGGGTTCAACGACTCGCGCAATTTCCGAGGGGCTGCCCCAAATGTTTCCATTTCAACGGCAAAACCGCGCGAAAAGTCCGCACCTAACGACGATGACACCGATGGAAAAGGTGCTACATTTATAGACTTCAGCGACATTGACTGAGCCAATCACAAAACATTCATTAATGAGCCATAACTCTCAACAGCCTCAAAACGTAACAACTCCCGGCGAACGTCAGCGTTGGTCGGACATTGAACTCCTTCCCGCATGGGACGAGGAATATTACGATGTCTACACCGCAAAGAAATTCGGCAAATGGGTAATGCTTAAAACCCTTAAGCCACAATACCGCGACAATCCCGACTTCCGACGTATGATTGAAAAAGAATTCGACGTACGTTATAATCTGGCTCACCCCAACATAGTCATGATTAATGACTTCGAAGAAGTCCCGTCACTCGGAATGTGTATCATTACCGACGACGTGTACGGCGATTCGTTGCGTAAGCTTATTGAGGAAAACCGCGTCACCGACAAACACATCGAACAGCTCAAGTCACGGCTTCCGGCCGCCATGGAGTATATCCAGCACAACCATATCGCTCACCACCCGATACGCCCCGAAACTATTATTTTCACTGAGAAAATCGGAAACTTGAAACTAATCGATGTCGGTTTTGAACAAAAAAAGTCGCTGTCACACGAAGACACCAACAACGACATCGAAAACTTTGGCGCCATCATTCTCGAAGTCCTCGAAAAAACCGGCAGACACGACCCCGACCTCAAAAGGGTGGCCGAGCGCTGTCTGGGACGTGCCGCTAAAAAACCATACCGCGATGTTCAGTCACTGCGTATCGCCATCGAAGGCCGTAAAAACAACAGCCTTTATGTCATTATCTCTATCATCCTTCTCGCCCTCGCTTTCGTGCTGGCATGGATGCTACCCAAAGCGTGAACATATCAAACATTAACCAACCATTCCTATGCAAGGTCTACATATTGTTCCCATACCACCTGTTAAAAAATATTTGCGCAAATATGTGCAATTCGGCATCGACCTGTATAAAGGCAACAATTACTACGTGCCACCATTGTTTTTTGACGAAGTCAACACCTTCCTGCCTGACAAAAACCCCGCCTTCGAGTTTTGCAAGGCGCAATCTTTCCTTGCCGTTCGCGACGGCAAGACAGTCGGTCGCATTACCGCCATCATCAACGATGCCGTAAACAAAAAAACCGACTCAAAAGTTGTTCGATTCGGATTTGTTGACTTTATCGATGACGATGAAGTTGTCGACGGCCTTTTTGGCGCTGTCATACGTTGGGGTAAGGAGCATGGGATGACCGAAATAGCCGGTCCGCTCGGCTTCAGTGACATGGATCCCGAAGGCATGCTTATCGACGGTTTCGACGAGATGGGAACCATGGCCACGATATACAACTATCCTTATTACCCGGCTCACATGCAACGAATGGGTTATGTCAAGGATACCGATTGGATTGAGTTCCGCATGACTGTGCCCGAGGGAATACCCGAAAAATACATGCGCATAGCCGATATCGTCAAACGACGCTTCAATCTCCACATCGTCGACATCAAGTCGCGTAAATGGGTCAAAGAAAATTACGGCCGAGCCATCTTCGAACTCATCAACGAAGCCTACAAAGACCTCTACGGATTTGTAGCTCTTACCGACGGCCAGATTAACTATTACATCGATATGTACCTGGGTATGTTGCGCCTCGAGGATGTCTGCCTTATCGCCGACAGCGACGACAATCTCGTCGGCGTCGGTATCTCGATGCCGTCACTCAGCAAAGCCCTACGAAAAAGCGGAGGCAAACTTTTCCCATTCGGTTGGTATCACATTCTCAAAGCCATTCGCGGTGGCTCAGACGTAGTCGACTTACTCTTGGTCGCAATAAAGCCTGAATATCAAGGAAAGGGTGTCAATGCACTACTTTTCAGCACATTAATACCAAATTACATTGCCAATGGATATAAATTTGCCGAAAGCAATGTCGAACTCGAGGACAATGAGAACGTCCAGAAACAATGGGAGTACTTCGAACGCAGACAACACCGCCGTCGCAGAGCCTGGAAAAAAGAAATCTAACCCATTCATCAACATCGAGGTGCACTCCTCCGACAACGACAAAATCAATTCTACAAAAATCCTAAGAGACTTATACTGAAACAATGAGAATTAATATCGTATTCAAAACCGCGCTTGTGGCCGTTTTCCTTTGTGCTGGAATTGCTCACGCCGAGATTCCCGCCGGTTATTATTCCTCGCTCAACGGGAAAAAGGAGGCGGAACTGAAAACCGCCATCTACAATCTGGTGCGCAATTTTACTCTCGTTTCGAGTTACAGCGCCCTCCCGTCATACTTCCAGCGTACCGATGTCTATCCCGAAAGCCGCCGTTGGTGGGACATGTATAGCGATATCCCGTTTTATGCACCTTCTTTCAGTGGCCTTAACCGAGAACACTCTTTTCCGAAAAGCTGGTGGGGAGGCCTTACCGATGTTTCGGCGTATGTGGATCTTAACCACCTATATCCCTCCGAAGCCGCCGCTAATATGGCAAAAAGCAACTACCCGCTGGGCGAAGTGAACACAAACCAAAATGTCAAGTTTCAGAACGGCATAACAACGGTGGGCTATCCCATGGCCGGTCAAGGCGGTGGCGCACAGTATGTGTTCGAACCTGCCGACGAGTACAAGGGGGACTTCGCCCGTACTTATTTCTATATGGTCACCTGCTATCAGGATCTGACTTGGAAATATTTTTACATGGTGTCTCAGAACACCTATCCCACTCTGACCACTTGGGCGGCCAATCTGCTCCTGAAATGGCATCGCGAAGACCCCGTTAGCCAGAAGGAAATTGACCGAAACGAAGAGGTCTACAAAATACAGAACAACCGTAACCCCTTCATCGATTATCCTGATCTGGCCGAACTGATTTGGGGCAACAAAGTCGGTCAGCCTTTCGACGCCTCGACTTCGTCAACTCCGGTCGGCGAACCTAACCTCATAACACCCGTCCAGGACATGAGCCTCGACTTCGGACAAGTGGCCATAGGAAAGACGACTACCGCAAAACTGTGGTTCAAAGGCGAGAATCTCACCTCGTCTGTCAACCTGACAGTTTATACCGGTGACAATACATATTTCACAGTTCCCAACAAGTCGATTTCCGCAAGTCTCATCAACAGCAACGACGGGTATTGGATTACGATGACTTACGCTCCCCAACAAATCGGTCAACATCAGTCACGACTGCTCATCCAGGGAGGCGGAGTCCCCGGTTCGCGAGGCATACAGCTGCTCGGCGAATGCTTCGAGATACCTACTCTTACTGCTCCTACGGCAACTGAGGCCACGGACATCACACAAACATCGTATGTAGCCAACTGGATTCCCGTCGATGGCGAAGTCGTCGACTATTACTACATAAACCGTACACAATATAAAGACGGTAAGGCTTCATCAAGCCAGATTCTTGCCGAAGAACCCGGTACTCTTATCGAGGACTTCGATTTTAGCGACAACGAGACATACACCGTACAGTCCGTGCGTCTGGGTTATGTCAGCCCCGAATCAAATCTCATATCGGTGAAACGTTCCGGTGTTTACGATGTTGCGGCCGATAATCCTTGGGCCATTGACAACATCCCCGGCGGAATACGTATCATGGGGCCGTCCACCGTGCATGACATTCGCATTTTTGATGCTGCCGGTCGCCTTGTTATGGTTATCGAAACAGCCGAGCCTTACACCGACATTTACCTCCCGGCAGGAGCTTATATCGTAACAGCCGAAAAATCTGTCAATCCTGTCAAAGCAATCGTGCGTTGATCATACTTCACACCCGAACATTTCATTAATAATAAAATAAACAAATATTAAAACTGACAATATATTCAACTTATGGCAGTAAACGAACAAACCCTTTTGCGTCGAAGCGAAAAAGTCCAGCTTCCGGAAAGCGACGCTACAACTATCGACCGCGTGCGTTACCTCATCACACGCATGAGAAAGACCCAGCAGCAGTTTGCCGATCTTATGGGTATAGACGGTCCCAACCTATCGCGAATTCTTAACGGACGCACACCCTTCTCCGACGCTATGATTAACCGCATCGTCGTCAACTTAGGTGTTTCAAAAGAATGGTTGCTCCATGGCACTGACGTTCCTTTCCCCAAAGTCTCTGAAAATTTATTTTCCGTTATCGGCGACAACGAAACAAAAGTGCTTAACCGCAACGGCGTTGGTATACCGTTGTATGACATAGACGCCACCGCCGGATACACCGAGCTGTCCTCGATGTTCACCGATGACCGCATAATCGGTTATCTACAATTACCGCACGCAAACCCCGATGACGTCCTTGTCCGCGTTTCCGGCGAGTCAATGATGCCTCAGGTTAAAGACGGCTCGTACATCGCTATACGCCCAATTAACCCTTCAGCTCCGATTTTCTGGGGTCAGATGTACCTTGTCTTAATGGACGATTACCGCATGGTAAAGGTGCTTCGACGTCATGAGAATCCCGACAAGATTATCTTGCACAGCTACAACCCCGACTTCGACGACATGGAGGTCGATCGTTCCGAAATACGCCAGATTTACATTATAGACGCTGTCTTTAACTACAACATTTTGAGTTAATTATGGCACATAAGCCCAAACTTGTCTTTTCAACAGGTGCCGGGGTTAGTGCCGAAAGTGGCCTGTCCACTTTTCGCGACAGCAACGGGCTGTGGGAACAATACGATGTCATGGAAGTAGCCTCACACGAAGGCTTCCTCCGCAACCCCGCTCTGATTCACCGGTTCTATAACGAAAGACGCAGACAGGAAAAACTCGCCGCACCCAACAGCGCTCACAGAGCAATCAAAGACCTCGAAAAGATGTTCGACGTGTATGTAATCACCCAGAACGTTGACACGCTGCACGAGCGAGCCGGTTCTTCACAGGTGCTTCACCTGCACGGACGCCTTGATATGGTTGAGGCTCTGGACGACCCCTCCAAAGTCTTCGTCCTCGAGAACCCGGATGCCGAAACCACTCCCGACACCGTTATAGAAGGTCATCACGTGCGCCCTCACATCGTGTTTTTCGGCGAAGCGGTACCTAATTTCACATTAGCGACGGAAATTGTGTCCCAGGCAGACATTTTTGTCATTATCGGCACAACACTTTCCGTCTATCCCGCCGCCTCTCTTCTTAATTATGTGCGGCACGGAGTACCTGTCTATTACATTGACCCACACCCCGCAACAGGCATTCCGTCGTACATCCACGTCATCGCCAAAACTGCCACAGAAGGGATGGCCGAACTATCATCCATACTTACCAAATGATTGAGACTCCGACACAGATTGTGGCACTCGTCGTGGCTTGCATCGCTCTCGTGCTGTCCGGTTTTATTTCGGGTAGCGAGATAGCTTTCTTTTCAATTAATCAGGCTCGCCGCGAACGTCTCGAAGAGTCGGAGCGCGGACGCCGCGCTTTGAAGCTCCTCGACAAACCCGAATTGTTGCTGGCCACCGTGCTGACGGCTAACAACCTGGTTAACGTCACAATCGTTGTCCTTACCAATTTTGCCCTCGGCCCACTGTTCGCCGGTATGAGCCCCGTGCTCTCGTTCATTCTGCAGACGGTAATACTCACCTTCCTCATTCTCCTCTTCGGCGAGATAATACCCAAACTCATTGCCAACAGTTCTCCGGAACGATGGGTCATGTACGCTGTATCGGGTGTCAAAGTGCTTATGTTCCTATGCTATCCGGTGGCGCGTTTGTTGGTAAGCTCCACTTCCATTGTCCATCGCGTGGTCACCAAACAGGCGCCAAAGCTGTCTGCCGACGACCTCAGCCAGGCTCTTGAACTAACTGCCGTCGAAGGTCGCGACGACAAGGATATGCTCGAAGGCATTCTGGAGTTCGGCGACACGGCAGCCTCCGAGATTATGACACCACGTCTTGACATCACTGGCATCGAGACTTCAGCTTCGTTCGACGATGTTTTGCGCACAGTCACCGAAACCGGTTACGCCCGTCTTCCCGTTTACGACCACTCGCAAGACAACATCAAAGGCATTTTGTATGCGCGTGACCTTTTGCCATACATCGGTCGCGATGACTTGGAAGCCTTCGACTGGCATTCGTTGCTCAGACAACCATACTATGTCCCCGAATCACGAAAAATCGATGATTTGCTCGAAGACTTCCGGCACAGACACATTCACATGGCCATCGTTGTTGATGAGTTCGGCGGTACTCAAGGCATCGTCACTATGGAGGACGTCCTTGAGGAAATTGTCGGGGATATTAACGACGAATATGACAACGAGGAAGTCACTTACAAACGCCTGCGCGACGACACCTATATCTTCGAAGGCCGAACGCTACTGACCGACTTTTTCCGAGTCACCGACCTTGACCCGGATGACTATAACGATGTCACCGACGACTGCGAAACACTCGCCGGAATGTTGCTCGCCATTAAAGGTGATTTTCCTAAGGACAAGGAGCCGCTCGTTTACGGACGTTGCCGTTTCCTCGTTACCGACATGGCCGACCACCGTATCGTCGAAGTGCGAGTCAAAATCATGCCCGAAATACAGAACCAATGAGAACCGCGCGCTTTTTTCCTTTTCTTGCGGTGGCTCTCATCTCGCTGAGCATCCTTGCGGGGTGCCACTCTTCCGACGGACCGGGTATTCCTCTTCCTAAGGCATGGCCAAGATTACCCATTCAGCAATACGACTCCATGACGGTTGTCGAAGGATTGCCCGTTGAGGTACGCGTCAATCCTTCTTCGACATGGCAGATTGTCGATGATGGTATGCAGGGTCTCACTGTAACCTATCCTGCGGTCGGCACAAAGATTTACTTCACTTTTGTCAAAACGCGCGACCAGGCCGAACGGCAACAAGTCGTCGACATCCGTAAACAGCGCATATCCCTGAACCTCAACGGGGGTTCGGCGCGTATGTTGCACAGTGACATTGACACAGTCCGTAATTACGACGCAGTCCTCATTGTCTCCAAATCGGCCGTCCAGACGCCCGTGCAGTTGCTCGCCACCATGGGCAACTACGTCGTTACTGCCACTGCTTTTATCGACAATCCCGGCATAGCCCAGGCATACGACTCGATAGCCCCCATAGTTAGGGTTCTACAGCATGACATGTTTAACGCGCTCAGTGACATTTCTTTCTCCTCGGAATAGCGAACCTCATGATACGTTTAGTTGCTATCGAGATTGAACGCGGACAAGACATGTCGCGCCGTCAAGCCGAAGAGGAGGCTGTGAAGCGTTGTCTTGAGGCACTCGGCTTTGATACCCAACTGTGTCATTCCGCCGATGGTGCTCCTTTCTTAAAGGATCGACCGGACATGCGCATTTCAATATCTCACTCAGCACAATGGGCTGTCGTGGCTGTCGCTCCGGCCGACAGGGGATTGATGGGTATCGACATCGAAGACTCTTCCCGGCCGCAACTCGTAAAGGTCGCTTCTCGTTACCTCAGCGCCGAAGAGTTAATATTCGCTCAAAAAACTCCTGACGGTTTCGCTAAGGCATGGACGGCCAAGGAAGCTGTGTTTAAGGCGGTTACCGGCAAAGCGGTCAGTTTCACCTCACATATTCGCATTGATGACTCCTTTTCTCGAGCCGTATTTATTCCCCATTCCACTTCACTCTCTCTCAACTACATAAACTTCAGGCACAGCAACATCCTGTGCATAGCTTCTCAAGGCAATAATTTCGAAATTATCACGTTATAAAATAAGCTTTTTAAAACACCACCGATGTCCACAGACAAACTGTCACTGGTTTTCGCCACTAACAATAGCCATAAACTCGAGGAAGCGCGCCGCATCATCGGCGATGCTTTCGACATCGTATCTTTGGCCGATATAGGCTGTGACGACGACATACCTGAAGATGCGCCGACCCTTGAAGGGAACGCCATCGCAAAGGCGCGTTGGATAAAACAACGCTATGGCTATGACTGTTTTGCCGACGACACCGGCCTCGAAGTCGACGCTTTGGGTGGTTTGCCGGGAGTAAGAACGGCACGCTACGCCGGCGATGCTCACGACTCCGGTGCCAATATGCGCCTTTTGCTCCAAAACCTGAAAGGATGCTCCAATCGCAAGGCTTGTTTTCGCACTGCGGTGGCGCTCATATTGGATGACAAAGAATACTGCTTTGAAGGACGTGTCGACGGTCTCATTGCGCAACAACCCGAAGGCTCCGAAGGTTTCGGCTACGACCCGGTGTTTGTTCCCGACGATTTTCCTTCGTCCTTCGCAACTCTTTCTCCCGATGTCAAAAACTCTATAAGCCATCGCGGACGTGCTCTTGCAGCAATGCTCGACTTTCTGAACTCATACCTCAAAAAAACTGAAAACAATGCTTGATGACCGAAACGCTCTCAAGCGAAAAACATCATAAATCCAACATCATGCTACGTAAAATTTTCTTCTTCGCCATCGCTCTCCTTTCATTAGTCTCGGCTAACGCCGCGGCTGTCGGCGATTGGAATATATTTACCCGGATTGCAGGCGACATCGACCAGATTATAGAAACACCCGAAAAGGTGTATTACACATCCGGAAACCGTCTATTCTCCTATGACAAGGAGTCGGACGAGACATACGCCTACACTACCCAGAACAAGCTCACGGACACTGAAGTGGCTTTCATCCGCTACAACCCGGATAATAAATACCTGTTTGTAGCTTACACCAACTCGAACATAGATTTTCTTTACGACAACGGTAAGGTTATCAACATGAGTGACATAAAGGACGCCACTCTCATGTATGAAAAAGACATCAACACGGTCAACTTTCACGGAGACCGCGTTTATATCGGTACCAACTTCGGTATCGTCATTCTCGATGACAACAAACACCAGGTTGTCGAATCGGGCATTTACGGAATACCTATTCAGTCGGTTGTACCCGTCGGTGATTTTCTTTTCATGAACCGTTTGTATGGTGGCACCAGTTTATATTACGCCCCTCTGAATGGTCATCACAACACTTTCGACAAGTTCACTTTTTACACCGGATTTGCCACGTCCTGGATTTTCCCGCTTAGCGACAACTCCATTCTTTATCAGGATCGTAATACAGAAAATCGTCTGTCCAGATACACTTTCGATTTCTCGTCCGGCAAACCGTCATACAAAGCCCTTGACCGTTTCGACATAGTCCCCCTCTCCGATGTGTATATGACCCAGAACGGGAACTTCATCAACACCGCTTCCCAAATAATAAAAATAGACGAAAATGGCGAAGGTGTGGAATTCATCGACATCCCCGAATCTTTGAGGTCACAAATCTTGACCACAAACACCGGTGCATCTTCGGTATGGGGTGCTGACGCCGACGGTATCGCAAACTACGATATCGCAGGAGGTTCCGTCACAGTTCTTGCTGACAAGTTCAAACCCGAAGGCATTGTCACCGACCACGTTTACATCGCCAAGTTCGACAACTTCGGTAATCTGTGGACAGGTAATCTCGGTGCTTCCGGTTATCGTGCCGGCGTACTGGGCGATATCTTTCAGAACCCCCAGGCAACTACCCGCATCCGCGACGGAAAACCAGAGGACATGAACCTTCAGGTAGCTTCGGCTCACACTAACGAAGCTGCAAAACAACAGCAAAACAACAAAACGACACGAATGTACGGAGGGTGTACCGATTTCGCTATCGACCCACAAAATCCCGAACGATACTATCAAGGCAACAACCTCGAGGGTCTGTACGTCATTGAGAATGGCGAAGAACTGCACAAGTTCAATTGGGAGAACTCACCTTTCGCCGAAAACTGGGGTTCGCGTGTTCAGGAAGTCACCTTCGACCACGAAGGCAACCTCTGGGTGGGCATCCTCTCTCCGTCCGCCGATGTGTCGCCGGTATGGATTTTGCCCGGTTCAGTCCTCCAAAGCAAGGAACCTCAGCAGATTCAGGCATCCGACTGGTTAGCCACTAAACACAAAGGCATTGACCAGGGCGGTAAGGATTTCCGCATCCTGGTATGCAAACAGTCTCCTGTCGCACTATCCTTTCACATGGTGTTCCGCAACCCGCTGTTTGTCCTCAAGACAAACGGCACTCTGACCAATCCCACTGACGATGAGGCATTCGAGCTTCTACAACCCGTCGACCAGGACGGAAAGATATGGGAACCCGACCGCATTACATGTGCCGTCGAAGATCAGAAAGGGCGTGTGTGGATAGGCTGTTCGGCCGGTGTTATCGAAATAACCGACCCCGGTTCGCTTACGCCTTCTTCATCAATATCGCGCATCAAAGTGCCTCGCAATGACGGCACAAACTATGCCGACTACCTCTGCGAAGCCGATATGATTTATGACATAGCCGTTGACAACTCTAACCGTAAGTGGATAGCCACCGAGTCGTCGGGAGTCTATCTTGTTAGCGAAAACGGTGACAAAATCATTGAACATTTCACCAAAGACAACTCACCGTTGCCCTCCAACCAGGTCTTCTCCGTGGCGTGCGACCCTAACTCTAACACGGTGTACTTCGGTGTCATGGCCGGACTAATATCTTACAACTCCACATCGTCACCGGCTGCCGACGATTACTCCGAGGTTTATGCCTATCCTAATCCTGTCCGTCCCGAATATACCGGCTACATAACCATTACCGGACTGATGGACAACTCGTTAGTCAAGATAGCCGATGCCGCCGGTAACATCGTTTACCAGACACGCAGCGAAGGTGGTATGGCTATATGGGACGGTTACGACAGCAACAACCGCCGAGCCAAAACCGGCGTGTACTATGTCTTCGCAAGTCAGAACGAAAACGGTAGCTCGTCAGGTGCTGTAACCAAGATAATGATTATCAACTAAACCGGCGTTATGTCTTACCTATGAATACACCTATCAGATATACCGACGAAAAAGACCGGGCATACGGTGTTGCCGGCATGGCACTCGCACTCGTAATATGGGATGGCCGCTCCTATCTCGCCTCTTTGTCATTAGACAACCCGGTGGGCGACTCGGTCACCTTCTCTCCGGCTTTCGGGTTTGCCGGCAATCCGCGCCTGAGCGCCTCGCTGGCATGGGGCGAACTGCTTAGGCAGTTCGAGATATCGACAGCCATGCTCGTGGGCAATGTCATGTGTCGCGCTTACGTTTACCGCTCGACCTCCCTTGCTGCCGACACCGCCGATTCGCTGCGCCTGATGATTCGTTCGCACGGTCATGACTCATGCTCGCTCGATGAGGACGAGTCCGACATTGTCTTCAACAAGACACGCCGATATCTCGACAGAGTATTCACCCACTCCGGAGTGGCTCAAATCGCTCGACACCTCGCCGACACCCTTGCCGCCAACCGCTCCCTCACCGCCAACGAAGTCCTCGACATCCTCGCCCCCCTCGACAACCTGTAAAACAGCCATGGCGCGAAATTATAAAATCTCGCACCATGAACCTATATCATCCGGTGATTCAAGTCAACTGGCGAACTTTCGCCAGCGAATGTCCCCGCCACCTACTGAACCAATATCTTTTCCGAGCGGTTGCCCTGACGTTTTATGTAAATGCCGGGGTTCAGCGGTTCCGTCGAGTTGCCGACCTTAGCGCCCGACAGATTATATATCTCTACATGGCCGTACGACGCATCACGCTCGTCAATTGTAATCTCATCAACCCCTGTCTGTTCGATAAAGAAAAACTCCTTCCATTGCGGAGCAGCCTGATAGGTAGCGATGCTTTCTTGCGGCACATATAAGGTGCATTCCCACTTGTTTATGTCATCCAAAGCTTGTGTGCCGCATACCGGCGGAACGGCTGCCTCCGTGATAAACGATGTCAATGCAGTGCAGTCCGAAAAAGCCTCTTGTCCGATAGACTTCACACTCCTACCCGAGCGATACGACTGAAGGGACGAACATCCCGAAAACGCCCATTTGCCGATAGATGTAACACCATCGCCGCACGAGAATTCCTGTAGATTGGAACAACCAAAGAATTCATTATCATATATTTGGTCCTCTTCATCGGTGATTGTCACCTTTCGTAAAGAAGTGTTTCTATAGAACGGTGAATCACCAGTGTAAGAAAGATTGCGGCCGATATATACCTCGTCAAGCGGACAGTCGGTAAACAAGCGCGACGAGCCATTACTACCCAATGACAAGCCGGTGGCACCGTCTTCAAAAGTTACATCAGACAATGTCTTGCATCCCTGAAATGCATAATCGTTAATAGAAGTCACATTGCTTGGGATATTAATCATTGACAAAGACGAACAGTCCTCAAATACACGTAGAGGAAGAGTCTCAACACCTTTCCCTATAGAAATACTTGCTAATGAACTGCATCCTGAAAACGCATATTCACCTATTTCGGTTATGTTATCCGGTAAAACTATCTCCGCCAACGATGAGCATCCGCGAAAAGAATAATTATCAAGACTTTTGATTTGATTCCCTAAAGTTACGTACTTAAGTTTTTTACAATCCTGAAAACAGTTGTTTTCGATAGCACTCTTGTTTTTTATTACAGCTGTTTCTAATGATGAACAATCCCTGAAGGCTGATTCTCCAAGATAGCTTTGATTCGTTAATTCTATACTATTCAATCTGTCACAACTTCTGAAAGCCTCTTTCTCGATAGGGCCTTTATTACTTGCAGTAACCGTTGTCAGCGCATCACAACCGTAGAAAGCCTGTTGACCGATATTGCCTTTATTGCTCGCTAATACCGTTGTCAACGCATCGCAATCATAGAATGACTGTTGGCCAATACTACCATTATTATTTGCGATAACCGTCGTCAATGCATCGCAATCATAGAATGACTGTTTCCCAATACCACCTTTATTGCTAACGTTTAAGCTTGTAATTGCATCATTATTATAAAAGGCATACTCGTTGACATTAAGCACTTTCATCTGAACCCCTTTGTTCGTCACTATACTGTCTATAACTATATCGGTGTTTGCCGGATTATAGTTGCAGTCGATAACGTCGCTTGTACGGTCGGAAGGACTTACGGGTACAAACACCACACCGTCTACTTCAAACTTAGAGCTTAAAAAGTTATAGACTTTCTGATTAGACAACTTAAACTGATTGTTGGAGACATAGTTTACAGCAGCTGAAACATATGATGCACCCTCCGGGGGTGTATTGCACAGCCATATAACTTTGGGAATATATATATTAGGATGACTATTTGAAGATTCTAACCGTGAAAAAGCCCATTTTCCTATCGACAGCAACCCCGAACCAAGAGTCAAGCTTTTAATATTCAAGCAATTAAAAAACGCATCCGCCCCGATTGAAGCCACAGAGTTGCCAATAGTAACCGAAATCAGGCTACCGCATCCTTCAAAGGCACTTTTGCCAATTGATGTCACTAAGTTAGGAATTGTTACTGAAGAAAGGCTATTACAATTAAAAAAAGCATAGTCGTTAATTTTAGTAACGTTTTCAGGAATAACTAACGTTGTAATCTCTTTTTCATTTATAAATAGTTTGCCGCCAACATTATTTAGTGGATTCGCCAAGAAATCACTAAAAATTATTCCACACCATTTACTAATATCTTCAATTTCTACACTTTCTATACTACATCCGCCGAAGGCTCTATAACCTATATTTGTTACTGAATTTGGTATCTTTATAGAAGTAATATAACTACCACCATAAAAAGCGTAATCGCCTATAGCTGTCACAGAATCAGGAATTATTAGTTTTTTAATTTCATTACCATTCATATACAAATGATGTGCCTCATAGAGTGGATTTGCTTCCTGGTTATCAAATTTGATTCCACACCAAGAAGCAACGTCTTCAATTAGAACACTTTTTAAACCGTTAGTATAATAGAATATGTATCTGATTGATTAACAATACGATATAGCTAAAACGGTAGAAAAGTGGTTGCTGGGTGGATTTTGAGGTAAAATAAGGTAAAATTTAACGTTTTTAACCTTAATTAAGACATCAAGAAAGTGAGTCAATAAATTGGGATGGGATTAATGTGGGGATAGTTTGATTTCTATTATCGTGGGGGTATTCGTTTGATAAACTTTGCTGGGTTTCCTGCTACGATTGTGTTTGGAGCTACATCTTTTGTAACTACAGACGCGGCTCCTACAATGGCATTTTCACCGACTGTTACTCCCGGAAGTATTGTAGCACCTGCACCTATCCATGCGTTTTTACATATGCGCACAGGTTTACATGTTATAATCATTCGCTCATACAGGTCATGATTATTAGATATTAACTGTACATTTGCTGCAATCTGCGCTCCGTCTTCTATAGTTATACCCCCTGCTCCCATAAAAAGAGCATTATTCATGACAATGACATTCTCACCAATGGTTATACTATTACCACGTACAACCGTTAAACCCGGCATTACTCTACTGTTGTCGCCAATATTTCCACAGAACAATTCTTTTATAAGAGCATTATATTCAGGAGTCTGTGGAATTGTGTGATTTATCTTGAAACATAATTCCGTACATCGTCTGCCTTCAGCGTAGTCGGCCTGTTCGGGGATACGCATATCGATTCTAATTTCTTCCATAATCAGTTCAAAGTCGAAATATGCGTGGACCGATATTCAACAGGTGTCTGTCCAACAATTTTCTTGAATATACGGGTAAAGTGTTGTGGATATTGGAAACCCATATCGAAAGCTACCTGTGAGATTGATTTATGAGGATCAAGAATTTTTTCTTTAGATACTTCTACCGCATAGGATCTGATGTACTCCTGTGCAGTCCTACCGGTCTCTTTTTTTACCAGGTCTCCAAAATAATTTGGTGATAGACAAAGTTCTACCGCGCAATACTTAACCGTCGGGATACCGCTTGTGAGAGCCTTTCCCGATGAAAAATATTCATATAGCAATTTCTCCAATCGTATCAATACATCATGATTTGCATTTTCACGAGTTATGAACTGACGTTCATAAAATCGCAAACAGTAATTTAGCAACAGTTCAATGTTATTACTGATAATTTTCTTGCTCATTCTGTCGATTGAGTGACTTAATTCCTGCTTGATAAGCATTAGACATTCTATAAAGATGTTCCTTTCCGCCTCAGATAGGTGCAATGCTTCGTTTACCTCATAAGAGAAGAAAGAATAGTCATTGATAGTTTTTCCAAGTGAGGTTCCGCGAATCAATTCGGGGTCGAAGCACAATGCCCACCCTTGAGGTTGGAAATCCTCTCCTGTATCTTCTGTACCTATAACCTGGCCGGGAGCAAGGCAAATAACCGACCCTTTTTGATAGTCGTAATACCTGCGTCCATAAATCAGGTCGCAATTCTTTTCATCTTTCAAATAAACCGTATAGAAACTGAATGTATGACGCATGTGACGCATACGTTTAGCCTGCGAAAGGTCGATAACACTTACAAGAGGATTCAATGTCTCAATACCGAGCATCTCGTTATACTCGTTCACAGTCTTGATATTAGGTAATTTATCTGCCATATTATTTTGTTTTCAATGCAAAATTATAATGAATTTATCTAATATATAAACATAGGATATGAAAATCAGTAATTTTGGTAAGGAATGCAGTAATTCGTATCATATCCCACAATTATTATGGTGGTAATTTTGTAACCGTAAATCCAATGAATATGAAGACTGTAAAATTTTTTATAATTTCTTTTCTGGCACTCATCTCACTAAATGCCTGTGCTCAAGAAGTACCGGTCAGCGATTCCGAAGATACGAAAGTGTCCAGTGAAGGCAAAATACTGATTGTCTATTTTTCTCGTGCAGGATACAATTATCCCAATCAATGGTTGGATTTGGGCCATACAGCGCGAATAGCCGGATATATTAAGGATTTTACCGACGGTGATACATTTGAAATTGTTCCGGTTGTCCCATACCCTGATGATTACGAGGAAACAAAAACAATCTCAACTTACGAACGTGACAATGATCTACGCCCTGATTTTATAGGTGAAATAGAAAACATCGAAGATTATGACATTATTTTTATCGGGGGGCCGGTATGGTATGGCGGTATGCCTATGATACTGCATACATTTTACGACCGATATAAAGATAAAATCAATGGGAAAACTGTTGTTCCATTCGATACTCATGCCGGAAGTGGAATAGCTGATTATGTTACGATGGCACGTATATATTGTCCCGACAGCGACGTGCTGAATGCGCTTGCCGTGCAAGGAACAAATTCCTTTAATGCAAAGCCAGATGTTAAAAACTGGTTGGTCAGCATTGGAATAATAGAGAAAAGTGGTTCTGCCTCGATTGCCTCCGTTTCTATGAGTAATGAAAATGAGACCTTGTTCTTTTCATTGACCGGAATAAGAATAAAGGAGCCAGAGAAAGGATTTTTTATAAAAGTACAAGACGGCAATATCTATAAAATCCTGAAATAATGAGCAAATTAAAACTTCATTATGGCTATGTAATTGTTTTTTGTTGCTTCCTCATAATGTTTATAATTGTGGGGATGGTGATGA
>JAFLTY010000039.1 GCA_022509065.1 Muribaculaceae bacterium | reverse complement strand
TTAAAAATATCAACCAAACAAATAACCAATATTTAACACATTTTAATATTTGCGTGAATGGCAAAGATTGTAAAAGCGGTAAGGAGAGAGTTGTCGGCCGCAAGCGACCGCTATGATAGGCGACCGCTATGACAAAGGAGTGTCTTTTGTCAATAGAGGGAAAATGGTTAAATTTGCGAGGTGAAAACGCTTAACGCAAAAGTCGTTAAGGATGTATGCCGTGTGGTGACATCCTTGTTTTGTCATGAGCCGATGGGTTGCATGGCTGTTAAGTCGTTTTGTAAAGTGTTGGGATGTTGTGGGTTAGTGTTATTGGTGATATTGACAGGAGCGTGTTCGTCGGTCAAACATGTGCCTGAGGACAAGCTGTTGCTTGATCACGTCAATATACATATCGAGGACAACGACACAATAGCCACCGAGACACTGGTGAATTACTTGCGGCAGACACCCAACCACAAGGTGCTGGGGTTTGCCAAGCTACAGTTAGGCTTGTATAATCTATCGGGGAAAGACAGCACGCGATGGTATAACAAATGGTTGCGGAGCATCGGGCAGCCGCCAGTTATATACGACTCGTTGCTTACCGAGGCCGGCAGACGCCAATTGGAGACAGCGATGGTGAATCGCGGTTTTATGGAAGCTAACGTCACGGTAGATACTGTTGCCGACCGAGGGCGCAAACGCATAGACGTGACGTACAACATAACGACAGGTTCGCCGCACATCATCTCGTCGTTCACCATAGAGAGCGAGGATCCGGAGATAAAAGAGCTTATAGACAGCGTGATGGTTGCCCCCTTAGTGCGAGAGGGCGAGATGTTTGACCGCACCATGCTTGACGATGCCCGAAATCGTGTGACGGCAATGTTGCGCGACCGAGGATATTACGCTTTCAATAAAGAAGCCATCGGATTCATCGCCGACACGGCAGCCGCCAGCAAGGAAGTGGATTTGACGATGACAATCAAGAGACCCCAGGGCGTCATATTGTCGACCGGCGAGATGGTAGGACCTGAAGAGCACATGAAATATATAGTGGACAGAATATATTTCGTGACGGATTATGATGCGCGTAAAAACGGGCTTGATTTTAATTTTCAAGACTGCGACACCGTGTTTTACAAAGATATCTATGTGCTTTATGGAAAAGACCGTTATATCAAACCCGGTATTCTTGAGGAGAAGTGTTTCATGCGACCGGGTATGCCGTATAACGCATCGGAGGTAGACAAAACTTACGAGGCATTAAGCCGTTTGCCGATACTTCGGTTTATCAGCATAGAGATGAAACCGGTTGGGACAGTAGACGGTACGGTATGGATGAATGCCTACGTACTATTGACCCGCAACAAGAAACAGAGCGTTGCCATAGAGCTTGAAGGCACCAACAGCGAAGGCGACCTTGGTTTCGGAGTCGGATTAACATATCAGCATCGCGATCTTGGCAATCGCAGCGAATTGTTCATGGCGAAATTCCGTACCTCGTATGAGTCGCTCAACGGCGACTTTGACGGATTTGTGAATAACCGTTACAGCGAATATGCCGGTGAGGTGGGAATAACCTTTCCAAAATTCAAGGCACCATTCCTGACCAAGAGCTTTAAACAGAAATCGCGCGCCACCACGCAACTTACCGTTACCACCACCTACCAAGAGCGCCCCGAATACACGCGAGTGATAGCCGGTGCCGCATGGAAGTACAACTGGGTGTCACGGAGCCGCAATTACACCAACAACCGTACATACGATCTTATAGACGTCAACTACGTCTACCTGCCACGGTCGACTATCAACTTCATCGATATGATAGCGCCGGACAATCCTTTGTTGCGGTACAGCTACGAGGACCATTTCATCATGCGCATGGGTTACACTTATTACAGGACGAACCGTCGTGTTCCGACAGTTAATCAAAACTCGTTCGCTATCCAGCCGTCGGTAACGACCTTCCGGGCGTCGGCCGAATCGGCCGGTAATCTGCTGTATGCGATATCGTCGGCGATAGGCCAGAAAAAAGACGAAGGCGCATATAAGATATTCGGCATACAGTACGCCCAGTATGTCAAAGGAGAGGTTGATTTCTCGTACACACGGTTTTTGACCCACAGGCAGGCGATAGCCTTCCATACCGGTTTCGGTATAGAGTACCCCTACGGGAACTCGTCGATGGTGCCATTCGAGAAACGTTTCTATGCCGGAGGCGCCAACAGCGTGCGAGGATGGAGCGCCCGCACGTTGGGACCGGGAGCCTACGACGCCCGTAACGAAGTGGTGGATTTCATTAATCAATGCGGTGATATTCGGTTTGATGTAAATCTTGAGTATCGGTTTAAAATATTCTGGGTTTTCGAAGGTGCTGTCTTCCTTGACGCCGGTAATATATGGACGATAAAAAACTATGCTAACCAGCCGGGAGGACTGTTCAAGTTTGACAGATTCTATAAACAGATAGCCGCCGCGTATGGGTTAGGAGTGCGCATGGACTTCACATACTTCTTGTTGAGGTTTGATTTAGGCATGAAGGCACACAATCCGGCGATGAATCAAGAACAATGGCCGCTCATACATCCGCGGTGGCATCGAGACGCGACATTTCATTTTGCAGTAGGATATCCATTCTGAGCTATGTCAAAGAAATTAGTTATTTTTGATCTTGACGGCACCCTTATTAACTCGGTGGCCGATTTGGGCAACGCGTGCAACCACGCACTTGCAGCTATGGGTTTTCCGACCCATCCCAAAGGTGTTTACAACAACATGGTAGGCAACGGCATATCGAAGCTTATTGAGAGGTCGTTGCCCGAAGAGGCACGGCGCCAGCGCGTGATAGAGGCCATGAAGGTTAAGTTCATGGAGTATTATGACGAGCACCTGTGGGAAGAGACCGAGCCATACGCCGGGATAACAGAGTTGCTTGACGAGCTCGCCAGTATGGGGGTGAAACTGGCCGTGGCCTCCAATAAATATCAAGCGGCTACGAAGGCTCTTGTGGAGCATTTTTTCGGTTTCCTGCCGTGGGTATCCGTACGCGGGCAGGAAGAGATGGTGCCGTTAAAGCCCGACCCGTCGATAGTGTTCAATATACTGACAGACAGCCCGACACCAAAAGCTGACGTACTCTATGTGGGTGATTCGGGAGTCGATATAGAGACGGCTTACCGCGCGTGTGTCGAGAATGTAGCCGTCACGTGGGGTTTCCGCAGCCATTCGGAACTTATAGCCAAGCATCCCGATCACATAGTCAACGAGCCATACGAGATACTGCGCATAGTGAATGGCGACATTGCAGGTGAAGACAGCTGAAGTGAAACTCAAACCGCGGTCAGACAGGATGATATAGACAGAGGTTTTAATGGTGTTTTTTGGTGGTTATAAATAAATTGATTAATTTTGTTTGACGAAAGTCAACAGACAGTTCAAATGCTCAAAGTACCTCCGGTATTAGAACAGGATGATTGACCAACGAAAAAACATTGTGACGCTGACAAAAATATAAGCCAAGGATTAATTATACTTTAGAAATAAATAGAGGAGACGGCTCCCGCTCCAAAAACAATAACAAATAACAGGTTTCTTAGGGGAGTGAAGAAACTATCAATATTATTATCATGTCTTATAAAAAATTAATGATTGCGACAGCATTCGCGATGTCGTGGTTGTTTGTTCCCGCACAGGAAAACGGCGAATATCTTCATATTCGGACAGCCGGTGGTTGGGATGTAGTAAGTATAGAGAAGGCTGAACGAATCACCTTCAAAAACAATGTGATGACAATAACCGACTCGAACAACGCCACTTTGGGAACCTATGCCCAGAATCAGCTCGAGGCGCTGTATATAGACGACACATCCGGCGTAAAAGAGGTGTCTGCCGAAGGAAGTGAGACCAATTTCGGTTTCGATGCGTCGACCAATACCGTGGTAATGATGAAAGACGGCATGGTTGAGATATACAACCCGGCAGGAGCGTTGCTGACCCGCCTTCCGAACGTGAAGAAAGGAGAGAGCGTCAATCTTTCCGGAATGGGTGCCGGTGTAGTGATAATTAAATCGGGTAATCACACGCTTAAAACTGTCCTGAAATGAAAAAGATAATATTTGTTCTTGCCGGATTGCTGAGTGTACCCGGCGTATTTGCTTTTCAAAAAGCGTTGTATGTCAAATCCGGCGATACATACACGAAATACAATTTTGGCGTAGCCGGCCAACTGAATTTCAGTAATAACGGCAAGACGCTGACCATAAGCGGCTATAACGATGTTATCGACCTTGACAAGGTAGATTACATATCGTTGAGCGCACCAGTTGACGGAACGGCACTGACCCCGTCAGCTCAGAAAGAGAAACTTGTTGAGATAGGCGAAGAGGTTAATTCGATGGTTGACATCAACCGCCACGCCGACCTGGTGAAACTATTTCACGCGTTTTTCGGACATTTTGAGGACGCCAACGGCAACTATCATCATCCGGCATCGGAGTTCACCGTACCCGAGGAATATTATGACGTTCACAAGGTGATGTCCCGAATGATGCGCGGTTACCAAGGCGTTTCGGATGGCAACGTGGCTTCGATTCGCAAAGTAGCTTCGTCGACTCCTGATCTGTACAAAATAGAGGATTATTTCGGCGTTTATTATGCCAATGAAGCTACTGAGAGCTGGGAAAAAATATCGTCGGCCGATTATCTGGAAATACAGTTTACGCCCTTCGAGGGGTCGCGTTACTATGTCCGCCTTGTGCCGAGCGCAGAATACACGACATGGAAGACCCGCGACTTTGAAGGACAATGTCCCCGTGTGATGAACATAACATTCGGACAAGGCGACAAGGTATATGCCACGACGGTTATCAAGACAGAACTTGTACAGGACAGCAGCATAGACATGCAGGTTGATTTTGAGGCCAACGGCTATGTTGTCAACAATGTAATGAAAGTGGTTAACGAGAAGATAACCAATCATGTAACCGCTTTTATTGATGGCAAGAAACTTGTAGACGCGACCTCTGACATTCAAGGGAAGAACCTTGTTGACTACGACGACATGTATGATGCTTTCATCGAGGCAGGCCATCATCATGACGAAGAAGGCAATTGTCTTGACGGCGACGGGACAGCACTTTGCGCACATTTCATACGCGCCACTTCGGACGTTGATATCATAGGCAAGTTGCAGGTTAAGGCTAAGGCTACCGGCTTCAGTAAGGTTTATGATGTATTGTCGCAGGACGATTATGTTTACTCTTACGTGGAAAAAGACGGCGTGCGCACATGGAGCTATGGCAAAGTGATAAACCAAAGTAACGGCACATTGACCACAGCAAGTCAGGATAAGGCTCTTGTGGATAGAAAAGTGAAGTATCTGTGCGATTACAGCGACGCGACGTTCCACTATGACGGTACGAAGACCATCCAGGGCTATCTGTCATGGGAAAACGACGAAAGGACTTATGAGGATGTACCGTACTATATGTACGAGCCTAATTACCTTAACCTGGAAGGTTATGTAATCGTAGACGGCATACTGATATATGTAAGACGAGACGAGATATGGGGAAGCGATCCCGTCACCAATGAGTGGAAAGTGATAGGTTACAGCGACTGGTATTACAGCGGAGAGATATATAACGAGGAGAACGACTATTATGACTGGGTCCAAGTTACGGTGCCTGAATCGAGTGTTATCCATCCGGAACTAATATTGGAAAAACATTATGAGTTAATGCCGGTGTTGATGTTCCCCGACCTTACCAGCTTTGCGTTTGAGGATTATTTTGACGAAGTGTCGTTCAAGAAACTGATAGATGACTATAACGACATCATAGACACTTATAACTCAATAACAGGTCAGGATTAAACGAGCTCCGAACATATTACCATTAGTATTGGTCGGTTGGGCGAATATAGTATTCGCTCAACCGACAGATTCTATTTTGCCAAGCGAAAATGTACTTGAAGAGGTAGTTGTCAAGAGTAGGGTGCCTCGGAGGGTTTTCGCGCCGGGTAAAGAAGGAGCCGTTGGCTTGAGAGGGGTTACACTGAGCGAGACACCGACGCTGATGGGTAGTAACGACCCGGTGTCAGTAATGCGCACCTTGCCGTCGGTAGCCACCAATAACGACCTTCAGGCCTCGTTTTCGGTGCGAGGCAGTTCGACGGGCGCAAATCTTTTTGAAAGCGACGGGGCTCGCATAGTCAAGCCTTTGCACATGCTGGGACTTTACAGCATGTATAATCCGGCATATTACAGAAGATACGAGTTTCGACCCGGTTATATACCGGCGACAACATCGAACGTTGGAGCCGGGTATGTCGGGGCATATAGTATGGAAGACCGTGTCGATACAGTGACGGAGGGGACAGTGAGTGTGGGACTGATAGAAAGTCACGGGGCAATAAGAGTGCCTGTTGTTAAAGGTAAGTCTTCGTTGGCTGTGGGATTGCGACGGTCGTACCTTAACTATGTGTATCCCAAGATTCTGAGGCTTGGCGAATCTTATCTAAATTATTATTTCACTGATGTCAACGTATCGTCGTACACAAGTTTTAGCGATAGTAAATCGTTGGCTGTAAGCCTTTTTTACAATCAGGATTGTTTAAACCTGGAGAGCAATCGTCACGGGGAGAAAGAGGGGGATTTCGGCTGGAGTAATCTGGCGGTTTCGGCGAAATATATGAACGGTGCTATGACTTTGGTATTGAATTATACCCGTCTGTCCAACAAATTGAAGATGGACGAAGGCGGCAAGACGCTTGACATACCGTCAGAATATGCGCAATACACAGCAAAGATGTATTATGGGTGGAAAGAATTTGATTTTGAGGGCGATTTGAATTATCGAAATAGCTCCGGTCAAAAGAATAAGGCGCTGAACGCCATGGTAGACAATTCTTGCCGGGCTGTCGACCTGAATATGGCTGCCATGTGGCGTCACACATGGTCGGAGCGGCTCGATTTGTCGGCGGGAATAAGGCTGACGGCTTATCACAGCGGCAATTACAACACCATACTTCCGCAGCCGCGATTGCATGTGAGTTACATATTGCCCAATGCAATGACAGTGTCCGTTTCTGGAGGGCGATATGTTATGGTTGACAGACTAATTGAAGAAAACAATGTAGGGTTACCGACAGATTTTGTGGCATGTGCGAACAGACAGCTTCGACCTTTGGACAATTATTCGTTTGACGTGGGATTGAGAGGTTATATTCCGTATATTATAGCGCATTTTGACGTGGGGTTGTACTATAAGCGTATTCTCAACGACACGGAATATGTGGGGTCGTTGCTCGAATTTGCCAACGCATCCTACGACCCGTATGTCGACATACTTCAAGGAGACGGTTATGCCGGAGGAGCCTACATATCGGTAATGAGACAAATAGGCAAAGTGAGAGGACGCGTTTCGTATAATTACGGCATATCGCGTATACGGCTTGAACGTTACGGTAGTGGATATATTCCCACTAATCATGACCGCCCTCATGACTTGAATGTGACAGTGAGTTATAATCCTGTTACGGCATTGACACTATCACTTAACTATACTTTGGCGTCGGGTACGCCGTACACAAAGGCGAAGTACGGATATATGATAGCAGAAAACCTTATCTGCGAGTATTTTCCGCATAATTCGTCGCGCCTTCCCACTTATAACCGCATGGATGTGGCTGCGACGTGGGAGTTTAATAAGGCAGGCCGTTTGAGACATTCGGTAAATGTTTCGGTTTATAATGTGCTGGCCAACCACAATGTGCTTTTCCGATATACTAACTATTCGCTTGACAACGGGATAGTCCAGAAAGAATCGGTGATGAAATCGGTAATTCCGTCGGTTAGTTATACTTTATCTTTTTGATTTATAGATATGAAGAAAGGATATATCACATATTCAATAATACTCTGGTTGTGTTTTGTGTCTTGGGTGGGGACTTTCATGGTTTCTTGCGATACCATGCACGAACCAACTTTGGCAGAGAAGCCACCTATAGTTGTCGAGGGATGGATAGAGGAAGACGATTATCCGGTTGTCATAGTGACGCATGCAGTCGATCTTACGGAGACGACAGCGACTTTTGATGATGTAGTCGAGAAGTGGTGTCGTGTGTCGATTTTTGACGGTGAGGAAAGATATTTGTTGACCGGACGGCTGAATAAAGACTACACCCCTTCGTTCATCTTCACCACAACCCATCTTAAAGGCAAAGTTGGTCATACATACCGTCTGTTGATTGAAACGGAAACAGACACAATAGAATCGACGGCGACGATGATGGACGCCCCCGACTTGCTGCCGCTGACACTGAAACAAGTGGCCGACAACGATACCTCGTATTATATACGGGCGGATTTGCACGGGGTGGATTTGACGGGTTATTATAAGTTTTTTGTGAAATCGAACGCAAATGATTCACACTATTATGGTTCTTTTTTAGGCACCTTCGCCGGTGAAGATTATGACGAAACGAATGGTTTTGACATAACACGGGGCATTCATTCGGGTTACAGCACTGAGGTATTTGACCATTATTTTCATCCAGGAGATGTCGTGAATGTAAAGTTGTGCTCGCTTGAATACAGTGTATATGATTTTTGGAAGGTTTATGAGCAGAACACGTATATGTCAGAGAACCTGTTTTTTACCTTTGATAGTAATTGTCCTACCAACATAAAAGGAGGTATAGGTTACTGGGCGGCATACGGAGTGAGCAAACGTCTGGTAGTAATACCGAAAGAGCGTGAAAGGTAAAGGAGACATCGATAGAACCGATTTTAAAATAAAAAATAAAATTTAACGTTGGTATAATGAGTGATTCACTTTATGGTGACAGATTCGCAAAATACCATAGATAAAGCCACCGGCAATCGGAAAAGGATAGCTAAAAATACGATTTTTTTGGCCATTCGTCAACTTGTTGTCATGGCTATCGCTCTGTTTACCAGTCGTATTATTCTCGAGGCTCTGGGTGTAGTTGATTACGGGGTATATAACGTTGTGGCAGGAGTTACTGCGTCCTTTGTGTTTTTCTCAATAGCCTTGTCGATGTCGACCCAACGTTTTTTGAATTTTGAGATGGGGCGCAATAACGAGGATGGGGTTAGGCGTTATTTCAGTCTCAGCCTATGGTCGTACATCGGTTTGGCATTTCTTGTAGTGCTTATAGGGAGCTTTTTCGGTCCGTGGCTCGTGTATGATGTTTTAATCATTCCGGAGACAAGTCAGACTGCGGCTCTATGGGTATATTATTCCATGTTAGGATGTCTTGCTGTGACACTTATCTTTTCGGTATACGAATCGATGTTGATAGCGCACGAAAATATGAAGATATATGCTTGGATAAGCATACTTGAGGCGGCAATGAAGTTGATAATAGCTTATGCCGTCATGGTAGTACCCAATAAGTTAATAACCTACGGATTGTTGATGGTTGCGGCAATGCTCCTGCCCAAATTTGTGATGGTTCTGTATTGTTACAAGAAGTATCCCGAGAGTCATGCCGAAAGATTTTGGGACAGGAGTATGTTTAAGGAACTCATGGGATTCGCGGGATGGAATGCATATAGCGGCATAGTGTACATAGTGAACGACCAGGGTCTTAATGTAGCCTTGAATATATATTTTGGCCCTGTAGTAAATGCGGCACGAGGTGTGGCTCAACAGGTTCTTACCTCAGTACAAAATTTCAATGTCAGCTTTTTTACAGCAGTACGGCCGCAACTTGTCAAGTCGTATGCTGCAAAGGCTTATAATGAGACACGCAATCTCCTCTCTTTTTCAACAAGAATATCTTACTACCTCATTTGGGTTATATCGTTACCGATTATGTTGCGAGCAGATCAAGTACTTGGTATTTGGTTGACCGAAGTGCCGGGTTTTGCTGTGGTTTTTGTGCAATGGTCGGTAGCGTATGGATTGGCAGGAGCATTCTTTAATCCATCGCAGGCTCTTGCGCAAGCCACGGGTCATTTAAAGAGATATAGCCTTTTTTCGATAAACACTTATCTGCTTGCCTTCCCGATAGCAGTTGCCTTGATTAGTTGCGGCGCGCCGGCATGGTCGGTTTACCCTGTTCTGTCTGTGATGCGTTTTGCAAGCGCGTTCGTGGGGATACGCGTATTACGTCCTTATATTATGATAAGTTGGGGCTGGATGGTTCGCAAAATGTTGTGGCCGATAGTTCCTGTAACAGTATTGTCGTTTGCTGCGTCATATTTATTAGAAAAAGTATTTGGCGTTACGATTTGGGGGCTTTTAGGTTTTACCTTTTCGTCGGTGATAAGCACTGGGATTTTTGTTCTGTTGTTTGGTCTTAATGGCAGCGAACGAAATGACGTATTAGAAAAGATAAAGAGGATGATACGAAAATCGAAACGAATCTAATCGTCAAAAAAAGTCCTTAAAATGAGGCGTAGAGAGCCTTAATTTTCCAGCGAAGAGAAAAGTGTGGGTTGAAAAGAAAATTGGCTAAGTGCCGGCGAACAAATCGTTTGTTAGCTTTCAACCAATCTGGGTATTCCTTAGTTTTACGAATCTTTTTAATCTTTATGACAGACATTGTATGCAATGTTACCGCATAGTCATTAAGCGCTTTGTGCAGTTTTAGCTCATCCTTTGGAAGAAGGGATTCTACAAGGGCTATATTTTGGAAGATGTCAAAAAAGGCTGGTCGAAGAACATTGGTGATACTTCCCGGAGTTACACGATAACGATAAAAACCATCCGGAAGTATGGTTACCTTAGGATTTTCAAGAAGTAGTTGGCTTATAAAAGGAAAGTCTTCATTGGTTTTTCCGACAAGGAAGCGTACACTTTGTAAAATGTCACGTTTAAATACTTTGTTCCAAACGGCAACACTTTCTTCCCATTGTAGAAGTCTGATGAACACCTCTATACCTGAATAATTGTGTGACTCGGTTATGTTAATACCAGTTTTCTTTTGCTTGTTCCAATGCAATGTCTGGGAGAACACTATGTCTGCGTCATTTGCCCGCATTGCCTTCAAGAGCGTTTCATACATTTCTGGGAGAATTGCGTCATCGCTATCCACAAATCCTATGTATTCTCCACGAGCAATCTCAAGCCCTGCGTTTCGAGCGCTTGATAGCCCTCCGTTAGTCTGATGTATTACTTTTATCTTTTCAGGAAATTTCAAGGCATATTCGTCACAAATAGAGCCGGAATTATCGGGAGAACCATCATCTACCAGAATCAATTCAAAATTTTGAAATGTCTGCCCAAGAATAGAATCAAGACATTCCTTTAGATAAGACTCAACTCTATAAACGGGGACGATTATTGTCAATTCGGGAAGATTGGCCATTGTTTTGCTCTTTGTGTAAGGGATAGACAGTAGAAAGCGAAATATAATAGAATATGATGCAGGGAATTATATAACGGAAAGTGTCCTGATATAGAAGTGTGGCGATTACTAGAAAAAGAAGGAAAAGTTTACGTTTCATAGGTTTATCACCAAATCGGAATCTAAAACGCAAAACGTTTTTATACCAGAAAAAAAGCCATATAATGCCAAGAATCCCCAGGGGGAGTCCTATGAAAATTAGCATCATTCGTGTGCCAAAAAGTAAGCCAATATGGTCATCGGCAAACTGAGTCTTTTCAAGAGTGTTGCCGCCTTTAAAATGTCCAACTCCGGCTCCTGTTAACCATCCGCCCTGTGAATCTTCGAGAGCGGTTGCAAGCAAAGGAAGTTTCATAATTCGGGGTATGTCTACGTAAGCCCAGTCGCTCTCGTCCCAAGTGTCTGTGGCTTCTTCTACAAAGTCTATGGCTGTTTCGGCCAAATCCATAATCTCATCAGCATTTTCTCCACCTGTCAGATATTCGTTTATAAACCCATCGGAGGTGATATCTTGATCGCCACCTGTCGCAAGCATATAGGCGCCAATCATCAATGCGAATACGACAATAAGCAATGGTAAAGATATTAGAATTTTGCCTATGGAGTACTTATTATAGGGAATAAGTAACACGAAATAGACCATTAGGAGTACGAGACTTATTTTAGTCTCGTTCAGAAAAACGGGGAACAAAAGAAAGATGTAAAGGCGGTTGTCCCAAAGATTTTGAAAATAATTATCGCTGTTCCAATTTTTGGTGACGAAATAGAAAGAAATGTAAATGATGCTGATGGAAATAATCCCCGAGTTCATATTTCCTAATGATCCTCCGACATTGTCACCGGCTCCATAGCGGATGAACTGTTCAACAATACAGAATGCTTGCAGGATGAGAAAAATTTTCAGTTGTTTATCAATCGATTCACGAAAACGATCGGAATTTTTGCAAATAAAGAAATACCGAACAACAGGTAAACAAAAAAGAAAGGCTAAATAGTCTCTCATGCCATTAACCGCCAATACAAAGGGGACGTGGTTGAGATATGTGGAGATCACTGCCAGCACAAAGAAAATGCTTATGAGAATCTTGTCCGATCTTTCTCTTAAAGTAACAAGTCCCAAAAACAAGATTACTATGTCTGATAACAGAGTAAGCGTCAATGTATAAGATCGGAGGAAAGGAAGGATTTCCTCAAACACAAAATTGCCGACTGCCATCACCCAGAAGGTGATGCAGAAAATCCTGAAGTATAACGGATCTCGTTCAATCATTAGTGTTTCTTCGAACCGTAGCCGTATCCGTACCCATAGCCATAACCGGCTTTTTTGTCGGCTCCGTTGATGACGATGTTGGGACGTTTCAGGCGCCCGTCTGCGGCAACTTCGTTTAGGAAGTTAATAGATTGCAGACGTGTTACTTCGTTTCGCATCACAAATACGGTAGCGTCGACGTAGCGTGTGATATTGAACGAGTCGCTGATGATGCCAATTGGAGCGGTGTCAAGAATGACGTAATCGTACTTGTCGCGTAAAATTGAGATAATGTCGCCTATTCGTTGCGAGGTCATAAGTTCGCCTGGATTGGGTGGAATGGGCCCGGCGACAATAATATCAAGACCCGGAACCTCTTTGAGAGGCATAATGATGTCGTCAACGCTCATCGAGTGATTTGACAGATATTGGGTAAGTCCGGGTGTATTTGGCAAACCAAGATAATTAGCTAATTGGGGTTTACGAATGTCCATACCCACAAGTACAACCTTGCGATGTAAAAGAGCGAGGGAGGCGGCGAGGTTGACCGCAATGAACGATTTGCCTTCACCTGAAACGGTGGATGTAACCATGACGACCTTTTCGTCGGGATTGCCGAGAACAAATTGCAAATTGGTACGCAAAAGTCTGAACATCTCAGCGGCCGGTGAGGTGGATTCATCAAGAACAACGAGCTTTTCTCCTGTTTTATCGGTACACATCTCTCCAAGAATTGGTAGAGCCGTGTTTTTCTCGATGTCTGAACGACTTGATACTTTGCTACGAAGCAAGTTGTTGAGGTAGAAAATCAAGATTGGAATAAACAACCCCAAAATAAGAGCGATTATGGCGATACCGAATTTGCCTAAACCAACCGGATCACGCAGTACGTAAGCCTGATCAATAATTTGTCCTTTTGGAATGGCATTGGCGAGTAACATAGCCGTTTCCTCGCTTTTTTGCAAAAGGAAGATGTAAAGATTTTGTTTTACCTCCATCTGACGACGCAGATTGATATACTGACGTTCCTGCATGGGCACATTACCGAGGCTTGCCGTTGCTTTGTCTATCTGTGCTTGTACGTCTTTCTCGGCTACCTCGTTAGCCTTAATAGCTCGGTCAATTGCGAGTAGGATGTTAGCACGCATCGCATCGATCTGTTTCTCAAGCTCGAGGATGATGCGGTTGTTGGGCTTTGCGGTACCCAACATTTCTAAGCGTTGGAGCACAATTGTGTTATATGCGTCAACAGCTGTTTCGCCGGCTCCTATGTCGCCCGAAGCTACGGGCATAAGATCGTATTTGTGTTCGGGCTGCGAAAGGAAACTCAAAGTCATTCGCAGAATTTCGAGTTTTGTCTGAATTTCAAGCAAACGAGCTTCTGATTGGCTTTTGAGGCGTGTGTTTAGCGAGGCTTCTGTCGCTACATCAATCAACTGGTTCCCTTCTTTGTAGGATTCTATTTTTTGTTCAGCGTCATCGAGAGCTGCCGATATAAGTTCAAGGCGTTCAGCTATAAAATCGGCCGTTCTGGTGGCGCGTTTGTTGCGTTCTTCAATGCCTCTATCATTGTAAACCTTCATAACATTGTTAAGGAGGTCACACCCATACTCATCATTAATGGTTTCAAGGCTAAGTTCGATGACATTGGATTTCTTTGAAGCAATAAAGGTCTGTATGTTTTCGGACAATTCTTCACCTGCGCTGTCATAGCCCGTAACGTTAATCCATGTAGTGACTTCCTCTTCGCCGGGATAGGCTTCAGTTTTTTCGACAATAAACGTTCCGTAATCCGTGTCTACAGTGGCCGGCAACTCGGTGTTTTTCACCTTGGCGATTTTTTTTCCTTTTGCTTTGACAGTAATGTCAGCTTTTTTGCCGCCTTCGTCAACTTCAACCTTAAATGTAAGTGTAGCCGAAAGAGTGTCAATGATTTCGTGTGCTCCTGTAACATCCACCGGGAATGTGGGATAATCGAGTGTTGAGCTGAGAAATCCTGTTTTGACTCGGTGCATCTTGTTGAGTCCCAAATCTTGTGCGACTGTCTTCATGACCGAATGGCTACTAATGACAAAGATTTCATCCTGTACATAAGAGTCTGCTCCGAAAAGACCGCCCAGGCCGCTTAGCATGTTAGCCGTGCTTTCGTCCTGTCCGACAAGTATGCTGGACTTGACCATTGATTTCTGGGGGAACATCTTAGTATATACGTAAGCGCCCATGAGGCAAATGGCTATTGACAAAACAAACCAGTACCAACGGCGCGCATATCCCATTAGGGTACCTTTGATGTCTATAAAATCTTTACGTTTGGAGGTATTGTTATCCATAAACCGGGAAGTGGAGATGCGTGAATTATTGTGTTTATTTTATAGTAAGAGCTATGACAAGTGATGCTATAACTGAAGCGGCGCTCACAACTGTCGATATGACAGTGAGTTTGTAAGCGTTGTTTTGGTTATATTTTGCGTTGTCATTACGAATCTTGTTGGGAGCGACATAGATATAGTCGTTTTGCTTGACGTAGAAATATGGGGATGAGAGTAAATCAGCTGATGTCAAGTCAAGATTGTGAGCTACACGCTTGCCGTTTTCTTCGCGAATAAGCAGAATGTTTGTTCTTTCACCAAAAGGCGTAAGGTCTCCGGCGGAAGACAATGCGTCAAGTATGGAAAAACGTTCGCGGTTGACTTTGTATGTCCCAGGATTAACAACTTCACCGGCGACATTCACAGTGTAATCAACAAGACGTACTATGACGGTTGGATCTTCGACTACTTTGGATATACGGTTCTTAAGATATACCGCAAGCTCCTCGGTAGTCATGCCCGCTACATGGATGACACCGAGCATAGGGACATCGATATCGCCTTCCGGCGATACAAAATATGTTGATTGTTTTAACTGTCCAGTACCTAAGAAGCTTTCGTCAGCAGTTGCCGGATTGATAAGTGGCAGATTATACTCAGCGCTTAGTTCGGGGTGAGCTGAAGATATGGTTATAAGTAACTCGTCAGCGGGCTCAATTTTAGGCATATATTCACCGGGTTTGAGCTCCACAGCTGTTGTTTGTGTGTCAATATCCTGAAAATATGAGAGTGTGTCGCGTGACGACGAACATGACGATAGAAGTCCCACCGCCAAAAGTCCACAAGTCAATATCCTGAATTTCATCAGATTGTCAAATTGATTGGTTTTTTCAATAGTTTTATTCTGATTTTATAACGTTTATCTATTTAAATTATTGTGAAAAGAAGCCAAAAATAGAAATAAAGAAGATGAGCTCAAAATGTTATATATTTTGTGCGGTTTTGTAACATGGCAATCCGGAAAATAACAGGGAAAATTAGCGTTTTTCGGGTTTGTAACATTTATGTAACAAAAAAATACGGTTTGTATTGTGTTGTATATTAGTTGTTTATATAGTTTAAATGAATAAAATTTTATAATTAACATTTCTTAACGCTAAAACTCTTGACAACCGTCTGTTTTCAATATACCTTTGCATCGTCAACGACAACAAAGCGGTTGACGACAACGAAAAAAACAGATAAAAATCCATAAAATCTAACCTCCATAAAAAGTTACGACAATG
>JAFLTY010000038.1 GCA_022509065.1 Muribaculaceae bacterium | reverse complement strand
TTTACTGTACTTCAATCAGGCAGCGAGAGCATAGTTTGTGTTGCCATTTAAAATTTAGCGATGACGGTTATTTAAGAGCTTTGCCATCGTTGCTCTGCACGCTTACTTACCACCTCGACACGCTGTCAAAACCAGTCAACCCCATGTCGTGTTGTAAAAAGGACTGCAAATTTAGACATATTAAGTTTAAATGTGAATAGGATATAGTCTGTCATTGTAAAAATTTAACTTTATTTATAGCTTTTTATGATTATACCGTCGAAAAACCATTTTTTTCGTTGTTTTTTTGGAGAATTGAATTAAAATAACTAACTTTGCATAAAGACTAACCATGAAACAATTCCGGAGACACATATTGCTACTTAGTTTGGCGCTCACACTCTGTGGGTTACACTTTAACGTATGTGCCGAACCTTACGACAGTCAAACGTCCGCTATTGTTGTTAATCAGCCCCAAGTTAGGGTATTGAATGGTCTACTTGAAATAAACGTTCCGGGTGATGATGAGGTGTCTGTCGACATTTATGCCCTCACCGGCCAGGTCATTAAATCATTCAAAGCTGTTCCCGGCATCACTACCGTCGATCTGCCCAAAGGTTACTACATTGTGAAGTGCGACCGAGTATCTTGCCGAGTCGTCGTCAAGTAATTTTGAGCCGGTTCGACAATTCATCGTCAAAGGCTCTTTGCATAAACAACCGAATAACTTTATTAAGCGCGTTCCCGTTTCTGGCTGGACGCGTTTCTTTTTTTGCAATAATACTTTTGTTTTGTCGTTACTTTATTATTAATAATGAGCTGATATGTCTTTGATAGCACTCTAAAACCCATATTAACGAAATATTATGAAAAAAAGAAACCAACAAATCATATTGAGCATGATTGCTACAGCCGCAATATCTCTTGGAGGTTGCGCCACCAAAGTTACCAACAGCGACGCACGTTTTCAGGATTTTCCCGAGTACACCGGCAATGACCTCGAAGTGACAGTCGATGACAACCAAACTCGTTTCGCCTTATGGTCACCTGAAGCTCAGGCAGTGCGAGTAAACCTCTATGACTCTGACCAAGGAGGCGCGCCCTACTCCACAATCGACATGACCGAGGATACCGACGGCGTATGGCGCGTTACGGTGCCTCAACAGCTTTATGGCAAGTTTTATACCTTTAACGTCAAGGTTGATGGAAAATGGCTCGACGAAACCCCGGGTATTTGGGCAAAAGCCGTAGGTACCAACGGTGAGAGAGCAGCAATCATCGATTTTTCGCTCACCAATCCCGAAGGATGGGAAAACGACAAAGGTCCACAGGTCAACGCCATCACCGATGCTGTCATTTACGAGATGCATCACCGTGACTTCTCTATACATCCATCCAGTGGTATTCAGAACAAAGGCAAATTCTTAGCTCTCACCGAGAGCGGAACCTCAAACTCCGACGGATTCGCAACGGGTATAGACCATCTTAAGGAACTCGGTGTCACTCACGTGCACATCCTCCCTTCTTACGACTATAACTCGGTAGACGAGTCCAAACTCGACTCGGCTCAATACAACTGGGGATATGACCCGTTCAACTACAATGCTCCGGAAGGTTCTTATTCGACTAATCCCGCCGACCCTGCCGTTCGCATCCGTGAGATGAAAGAGATGGTCAAAAGCCTCCATGATGCGGGCATCGGCGTTATAATGGATGTAGTTTACAATCATACTGCCAACAATGATGACTCAAACTTCAGCTTGACCGTTCCGGGATACTTCTACCGTCACCGCGACGATGGCTCGTACAGCGACGCCTCGGGTTGTGGCAACGAGACAGCCTCCGAACGTTCCATGATGCAGGACTATATTGTCAATTCCGTAAAATACTGGGCCGACGAATATCATATTGATGGTTTTCGTTTCGATTTGATGGCCATTCACGACATCGAAACTATGAACCGCGTTGCAAAGGAATTAAAAGAACTTAACCCTAACATCATCATCTATGGTGAGGGATGGACTGCAGGCGACTCTCCCCTCCAGGTCGAACAACGTGCCCTTAAGGAGAATGTGTCGAAGATGCAGGGTATAGCTGTCTTCAGTGATGATATACGCGATGCAATTAAAGGCCACTACACCGATGCGACTGATCGAGGTTTTGCCACCGGAAAGGAAGGTCTCGAGGAGACAGTCAAGATTGGCATCGTGGGTGCAACGGCTCATCCTCAGGTTGACTATAGCAAAGGTAACAACTCTAAATTCGCTTATGCCGCGGATCCTACTATGGTGATAAATTATGTTTCATGTCATGATGACCTGACACTGACTGACAAACTGGCAAAATCAATGCCCGACGCTTCTGCTCATGATCGCCAACGCGCGGCTCGGCTTGCCCAGACCATTGTGTTCACCAGCCAGGGAACTCCTTTTATGTTCGCCGGCGAAGAGGTTTACCGAGATAAGAAGGGTGTACACAACAGCTATAAAAGCCCTGATTCAATTAATGCTATCGACTGGAGTCTGAAGTCAGTTAACAACGACCAATATAATTACTACCGTGAGCTCATCAAACTGCGCCGAAACCATCCGGCTTTCCGTCTAACCACGGCCGACGATGTGGCTCGCCATTTGGTGTTTGACGATGAGTCGATTCCTGGATTCATCCGTTACTCTTTGATAGACAACGCCGGGGGAGATGTCTGGAAAGAAATTATCGTCATGTTCAACGGTTCGGACAAACCCGTAAGTACCATAGTTCCTCAAGCACAATGGACAGTGGTGGCTAACGATGGTAATCTGCGTGCGGACGGTTTGGGTATCTCAAACGGTGGAAACATCGTGGTCGCTCCGATGTCCGCTACTATTCTTGCTCGCGAATAGTACGTAGCTCTGGCGCAAGCAAGTTCTCCCCGATAACCTTTGCATCGTTGAACTGCCGAAATAGAATTACTGTATATATGCCTTTTTGACATAAGCAAAATTTTCAGTAATTTTGCGTCTTGAAACATTGTATAGACACATTTGTTTCACGGACATCGACTAACATAACTTAATCCATATTATACAATGAGCAACCACGTGTTGAGCGAACAAGAGATAATTAGACGCAACAGCCTGGAAACCATGCGTACAATGGGCATCGATCCCTACCCCGCAGCCGAGTTTCCTGTCAACGCCGATACTCGCGAAATCCGCGAAAACTTTAACGACAGCCTCGAGCCAAAACGGCAAGTATCCATTGCAGGACGTATCATGTCACGCCGTATCATGGGAAAGGCTTCGTTCTTCGAACTTCAGGACTCAAAAGGCCGCATTCAGGTCTATGTTTCGCGTGACGAGATTTGTCCCGGCGATAATAAAGACCTGTATAACATAGTTTTCAAGAAACTTCTTGACATTGGCGACTATATTGGTGTGGAGGGTTTCGTATTCCGCACTCAAACCGGCGAGATTACTATACATGCGCAACGTATCACTGTCCTCGCTAAATCGCTTCGTCCGTTACCCATTGTCAAGGTAAAGGATGGCGTAACGTATGACTCTTTTGACGACCCCGAACTGCGTTACCGCAGGCGTTATCTCGATCTCATTGTGAACGATGGTGTGAAGGACATCTTTGTCAAACGCACCAAAATCCTCAACTCCATGCGCCAGTTCTTCAACGACCACGGATATATGGAGGTTGAAACGCCTATTTTGCAGACAATTGCCGGCGGAGCATCGGCAAGGCCTTTCATCACACACCATAACTCACTCGATATTGACCTGTATATGCGTATCGCCACAGAGCTATACCTTAAACGGCTTATTGTTGGTGGATTTGACGGCGTTTATGAAATTGGCAAGAATTTCCGTAACGAAGGCATGGATAGAACCCATAACCCCGAGTTCACATGCATGGAAATCTATGTGGCTTACAAGGATTACAACTGGATGATGAAGTTTACCGAGCAGATGCTTGAAAAAATAGCTATGGACGTTAACGGTTCGACCGAAGTGCAGGTCGGCGACAACATCATCTCATTTAAAGCCCCCTATCGTCGCGTGTCAATGATTGAAGCTATTAAGGAAAATACCGGCATCGATATCACAGGCATGGACGAAGACGCTTTGCGTCAGACTGCTCGTAAGCTCGGTGTCGAGGTGCAGGATTCCATGGGTAAGGGTAAACTCATCGACGAGATATTTGGCGAGACGAGCGAAGGAAAATATATCCAGCCTACATTTATCATCGATTACCCGATAGAGATGTCGCCTCTCACCAAACGTCACCGCAATAATCCCGAACTGACAGAACGTTTCGAACTGATGGTTAACGGCAAGGAACTGTGCAACGCCTACAGTGAGCTCAACGACCCCATTGATCAGTATGAGCGTTTTGTCGAGCAGATGAAACTGGCTGCTAAAGGCGATGACGAGGCGATGATTATCGACCACGATTTTGTACGCGCACTTGAATACGGCATGCCTCCAACATCAGGCATGGGTATTGGCATCGACCGCCTCACCATGCTAATGACAGGCCAGACTGCTATTCAGGAGGTGTTGTTCTTCCCGACAATGCGTCCCGAAAAGTCCGAAAACCGTTCTGCCTCGGACTCGGATAGCAATGAAGAGTCAGCTCCCGAAACAAAATAAAATCAACCTTCTATTCGTCTTATAGCAATGGATTTTCCAGGTAATATAGGAATAATGGGAGGCGGAAGCTGGGCTACTGCTCTCGCCAAGATTCTGCTTAACAACTGCGAGACAGTCTTTTGGTATATGCGCCGCGACGACCGCATCGAAGAATTCACCCGTTTAGGCCATAATCCGACCTACCTTTCTGATGTGCAGTTCGATGTCAACCGTATTTATTTCTCGAGCGACATCAATTATGTTTGCAATCAATGTGACACGTTACTTATGGCTATGCCCTCGCCTTATTTTAAAGACCACATGGCCAAAATAAATGCCGACCTCGCAAACAAATGCTTTGTATCGGCTATCAAGGGCATAGTGCCTGGCGAGAACCTCTCTGTCACAGACTACATGAAAGCCACATACCACATCCCATGCGAGAACCTGTTGGTAATTTCAGGCCCGTGTCACGCCGAGGAGGTTGCATTGTCACGTCCCAGCTATCTCACCGTAGGTTGCAGCGACACGGCACGTGCCGAGGCTTTCGCCGCTTGCCTCCGGGGACAGAACACCCACACCATCATCAGCAACGATGTCGACGGCATAGAGTATGCGGCTGTGTTGAAAAACATCTACGCCATTGCCGCAGGCATTATACATGGCCTTAAGATGGGTGACAACTTCCTCGCCATGTTGGTAAGCAACGCAGTTCGTGAAATGGCACGGTTCCTTAATGTCATTGCTCCCGACGATAACCGTCACATCTGTGACTCGGTTTATCTGGGAGACCTGCTTGTCACTTCATACTCACGTTTTTCACGTAACCATAATTTTGGTTCACTCATAGGCCGCGGCTACTCTATCAGCGCCGCTAAAATGGAAATGGAACAGGTGGCCGAAGGATATTACGGCACTCTGTGCATACATGACATCAACAATGATCTCGGAGTCGACATGCCGATTCTCGAAGGCGTGTATGATATCATTTACCGCAAACTGAATCCCGCCGTCGTTATGCGCCGCCTGGGCGAACAATTCTGCTGATTACAGCATCCGCTAATCCTCTATCGTTTTCACAAACCCTCATATTTATTCAGCAATGACAATTAAAATCAATACTGCTCACGCAGTTTCAAATAATGCTATTTCCGACCTCATGCCTCAAGTGGGAGACGCCCTGTTAAAAATACATCAAGCCACCGGCGAAGGTCATGATTTTCTGGGCTGGGTAGACCTGCCGTCACGTACACACGAGGAATTGTTGGACAATATTAACACTACCGCTCGCGACCTCCGTCACGAATGTGATGTAGTGGTTTGCGTCGGCATTGGCGGTAGCTATCTGGGTGCCAAAGCCGTCATCGAGGCTCTCAACAACTCTTTTGCCGCTTATACCCGTAAAGACAAGATTCCCACAATTCTTTTCGCCGGTCATAATATTGGCGAGGATTATCTTTTCGAACTTACCGAGTTCCTCAAGGACAAGAAATTCGGCATTATTGTCATTTCAAAATCGGGTACAACGACCGAGCCGGCTATCGCTTTCCGTATCCTCAAGGAGCAACTCGAGGCCAGCGTAGGCAAACAAGTGGCTGCTCGTCGTATAGTCGCTATTACCGACGCTAAACGTGGCGCGTTGCGTCAACTGGCCGACCAGGAAGGGTACAAGACATTCGTCATCGAGGACAGTGTCGGAGGGCGTTTCTCTGTATTGTCTCCCGTTGGCTTGCTGCCTATCGCTGTGGCCGGATATGACATACGCGCACTCATGGAAGGTGCTTTATCAATGCAACGTGACACAGTCAACGCTAATGCCACAAATATAGCAGCCGTATATGCCGCCGCTCGCAATATTCTCTACCGTGAAGGTAAAAAAATAGAGATTCTCGTAAACTACAACCCGAAGCTGCACTTCTTTGGTGAGTGGTGGAAACAACTCTATGGCGAAAGCGAAGGCAAAGATCACAAAGGCATTTTCCCTGCTGCTGTCGACAACTCTACAGATCTGCACTCAATGGGCCAGTGGATACAGGACGGTGAACGCACCATATTCGAGACTGTCCTATCAGTAGACGCTCCGGAACATTCTCTCGTCATTCCTTCGGACGACCAGAATCTTGACGGCCTCAACTACATAGCCGGAAAGCATATCGACTTTGTCAACAAAATGGCCGAATTAGGGACTCGTATCGCGCACATTGACGGCGGTGTTCCCAACATCACCATATCTATACCGCGTATCGACGCTTTTTATCTCGGTCAGTTAATCTATTTCTTCGAAAAAGCGTGTGGCATCAGCGGATATCTGCTCGGTGTTAACCCCTTCAATCAACCGGGTGTCGAGGACTATAAACGCAACATGTTCGCACTTCTTGAAAAACCCGGTTACGAAGAGCAGACCGAAAAGATAAAATCGCGTCTTTAATCTTATGTCCGCTTTCATCTTGCGACGAGGTGACTAACCACCGGATTATAGACAAATTCTTTAACAAAAGCTACAATGCCTTCCGATTCTACAGTCAATCCAACTGTTTTCGGCCCAATAGGGGTCTTCGATTCCGGGTTCGGAGGCTTGTCTGTGCTTAACGATATAAGGAAACGCCTCCCCGCTTACGATTACATCTATCTTGGTGACAATGCTCGCGCACCATACGGTTCACGATCGTTCGAAATGGTCTATCAGTTTACACTTCAGGCAGTTCGCGAACTCTTTTCACGTGGATGTCCGCTTGTCATACTGGCCTGTAATACTGCTTCGGCCAAAGCTTTACGCTCTATCCAACAGCGCGACCTCCCGACTTCCGATGATCCAACACGCCGTGTCCTCGGTGTCATTCGTCCCACTGTCGAAAGCATCGCCGGTACGAGTAAAACAAACCACATCGGCATTCTTGCCACACCGGGAACGATTGCCAGCCGCTCATACGACATCGAGATATCTCACTTGCACCCGCATTTTGTAACAACAGGTCATGCATGCCCATTGTGGGTGCATCTTATTGAGAACGGCGTGGCCGATACACCCGGAGCTGCATATTTCATAAAAACCGACATTGAACAACTATTGGCAGCTGACCCCGATATTGACACCGTCATTCTCGGATGCACACACTACCCTCTCATCATCGACAAAATACGACAATATATGCCCGCCAATATACAACTCATAAGTCAGGGTGATATTGTCGCTGAAAGTCTGGCCGACTATCTCCAACGACATCCCGAAATGACTCGACGTCTCTCTTACAACCCCTCCGGATCAGGTCAGGTCGAATATCTCACTACCGAAAAATCAGAAAAATTCGACTCCCTTGCGTCACTCTTTGTCGGTCATGATGTAAAATCCCGCAGTATTTCTCTATAACACCTTAATTAGAAATCCTGCCATATTTTTGCTTATTGAAAAAAAATTCATACCTTTGCACCGCAAAACCACAGAGGAGAGATGGCAGAGTGGTCGATTGCGGCGGTCTTGAAAACCGTTGAGGGTAACACCTCCGGGGGTTCGAATCCCTCTCTCTCCGCAAAAGCGCTGATCTTTCAGCGCTTTTTTATTTAAGGAGAAGAGGGATGAGAACCCAGGGGTTCGTTATCGCGAAGCGCTTGCGAAGCAAGAATCCCTCTCTCTCCGCAAAAGCGCTGAAAAATCAGCGCTTTTTTTATTCATATCAACTTTGTCAGAGGTGTCAATCGCTTGTAATCGACAATGCCAAAAGTATCACTCGCGACCAATTCTACGACGGATAAGTCACGACCTCAACACAAAAGTATCGCGCCGCCCCACAACCAGGGCAACCCTAATTAAACGGGCAACCTTAAAAACCCACTTCCGTCGCTTAGAAAATTCATCAATCCCCGAAACTAATACCGACATGATAATCCCCTATAAATATGCGTTTTATGCTTAGAGCGGTAGACGGGACTCGAACCCGCGACCCTCGGCTTGGGAAGCCAATGCTCTACCAACTGAGCCACTACCGCATACTCTTATCTAAAGAAAAATCTAACTGAAAAGATTTTTCCTATTCGTTCGGAACATGCATTAATAAAGAAAAAGGCAGTATTAATACCGTTTAAATTCCATCGCAAATTTATACGTAATTTATGAAACGACCAAATATACATTCAAAAAATCCTCCCTCACTTTCTCACTCCTGCATTTATTGTCCAACGAATTTTAATTATGGAAAAAAATCCGTATATTTGCAATGTCTCCTAAACATCAGTTATGAATATATTTTACTCTTAACTATAAAACACGTGCATTTTTATCTACTCTTGGGGGACAACAGCTTAAAAACCATCAATATCCAAAATCAACAATAAGAGAACCACTAATTTAAGACCATTAACATAAATCTGCCATGATTACACATTTATCGCAAATTTTAGAAGAGGCCCGCAAGCGCGGTCCACGTCGTATGGCCGTTGCCTATGGTCAGGATGCCCACACAATACAAGCAGTTTACGAAGCATATAAGGAAGGTTTGGTACAGCCTACTCTATACGGCGAGAAGAAAGTCATTCTCGAAGTATGCGCACAAGAAGGTATTGATCCGACAGCTTTTAACATAGTCGATGAAAAAAGCGACATAGAATGTGTAAAACTTGCTGTAAGTGCAGTGTCATCAGGTCTATGCGAAGTACTGATGAAGGGATTAGTATCCACAGACAAATACATGCGCGGCATACTCAACAAAGAAGCCGGACTCTTTCCTCAGGGTGGCGTTCTCAGTCATGTATCTGTAGTCGAATTGCCTGACTATCCGCGTCTCATCATTTTTTCGGATGCCGCTGTCATCCCTGCCCCAGACTTTAAACAAAAGACAAAAATACTGGGCTACCTTAAGAATACGGCCAATATCCTCGGCAATGAATGTCCGCGCATAGCATGTATAGCTCCCTCCGAACAACTTCTGCCCAGCGTGGTATCGTCTACCGATGGAGCCATTCTTGCTAAGATGGGAGGTCGTGGCCAATTAGGTAACGTCATTGTTGACGGTCCTCTGTCGCTCGATGTGTCAATGTATCCCGAAGTAGCCATCGAAAAGAAAGTGAAGGGCAGCGACGTAGCCGGTCAAGCCGACTGTCTGTTGTTCCCGAATATCGAATCGGCCAATGTTTTCTTCAAATCGGCTACCCATTTTGGGGGCGCGCAGTTGGCTGCCATGGTAGTCGGCACAAAGGTACCTTGTGTGCTGACCAGCCGCGGCGACACTACCTTGACAAAACTATATTCGATTGGTTTGGCATGTCTCGCCGTAAAATAATGCCACTACATTAAAACTTTTCAACCCATCATTCACACATCACATTTAAGTACCTAAAGTAAATATGACAAAAAGGATATTAGCTATCAACCCCGGCTCAACATCAACTAAGATAGCCGTGTACGAGGATCTGAATCCTATATATATGCTCACTTTTTCACATTCGCCGGAGGAACTCATACCCTTTAAAAAGGTTGCTGATCAGTTTGAGTGGCGCCGAGACATCATAGTGAATGACCTTGAAGAAAACGGCATACCATTAAAGACACTGGACGCTGTCATAGGTCGCGGAGGTATTTTGCGGCCGGTTGAAAGCGGTGTTTTTGAAGTTAACGATGCCATGGTTCATGACCTTCGGCACTCTGAATTACAACACGCTTCAAACCTCGGTGGTCTTATAGCTCGATACATCGGCGATAAAGTCGGTATCAAAGCTTTCATAGCCGACCCCGTCGTCGTGGACGAAATGATACCCTACGCGCGCATCAGCGGTCTGCCAGAACTGCCCCGTGTGTCTGTATTCCACGCACTAAACCAAAAAGCCATTGCGCGCCGCTATGCCAAAGAAAACGAGACCAAATACGAAGACTTGAATCTTGTTGTGTGTCACATGGGTGGCGGCATCACCGTTTCGGCACATCGCAACGGCAAGGTTATCGACACCACCAACGCGTTGAACGGTTGTGGCCCCTTCTCGCCGGAGCGCGCCGGCACATTGCCGCCGGGTCCTCTTGTCAACCTGTGCTTCTCAGGTAAATACACCGAAGAAGAACTGCTTAAGAAGATACATGGACGCGGAGGACTTGTGGCACATTTGGGAACTACTTCTATACCCGAGATACTTGACCGCGTGGATCGCGGCGACCTTCACGCCATGCTTATAATACGCGCCATGTGTTATACCATAGCCAAGGAGATAGGCGCGATGAGTACTGCCCTGTGCGGTAATGTGGACGCTATACTTCTTACCGGAGGCGTCGCTCACTCCAAGCGTATCACTGACTATATTGCAGGACACTGCAACTATATTGCGCCTATATATGTATATCCGGGCGAAAACGAGTTGCTTGCCCTTGCACAGAACGCTTTGGGTGTCCTCGATGGAGAACTCGCCGTCAAGGTTTACACATCCGCCCTACCCGATGACCCGGCTAACATCAACGATACATCACGACCATCCAAACTGCGCGAATGGCTGAGCGCGGCTCGTTTCAGCAACTTCTCGACCAAACGCAAACTGTCGGCCATGCGCGAGTATCTCCGCTCATGGCGTAAGCCCTCTCGCTAATCCCATAGCAAGACGTGTCAAATTGATTGTATAAGCAACAGTAAGACAACTTATTATATATCCCCAACATTTATTACATGGAAAGATTAGCTTGTTTAATTAAAAAACGTTTAAGTCTATTTCTGTTAGTAATTGGCGGCACTGTTGGCCACGCATACGCCGATACCGAAACTTTCAATACTGAAAGCGATGGTTATGAATGGGTTGAATGGAGCGACGAATTTTCATTTACTCGGCCAACATATTGCGGAGCGAAAAATACATCCGGTAAGATTATTGTACCAAAAAAATTTTTTATGGTACGTTATTCTAACGGACAGTTCCATGCCACTCTTCCCAATGGAATTGAGGCACTTTACTCGACTGACGGCCGCTGTATAATACCGGCGGAAAGAGGATACTATAATATAATAAAACATACTACCAATAATGGAGATGTTTATTATTCCGTTGAGAACAGTCCTGCTGCTTCAAGTTATTCATACTCGCACGGTATCTGCGATGCGAACGGAAAAGAAATCATTCCTCCACAATATCCCGACTTAATATACTTAGATGACAAAGGTTTTATTTACGAGATGGAACGCGACACAAGCAATGACCTTATCATAATAGGCGATGACGATGGTCCGGGGATATATGAGTGGGTAGAAACCGGTATCGGACTGGATGGACAACCTTTCGTTAAACCTCAACCTCAACCTGTTGCTTCTTCTATTTCGGGTAATTCTGTCGTCACCGACCTTCTCGTCAAGGCGGAAGAACTGTTTAAACAAGGAAAATATGAAGAGGCTTGCAAAATAGCAATGAAGATCAACGAGTCGTCGCCACGTCCTGATTTACAGTGTTTTATTGGGCAATGTTACACCAATATGGAAAAACCAGAAGAGGCTTTTAAATGGTATAAGCAGTCTGCCGAAGCCGGTTTTGACGAAGGATTGTTTCGCGCCGGATACTGCTATTATTTTGGTGAGGGCGTGACTGAAGATAAAAATGAAGCCTTTGGTTATTTCGTTTTAGCCGCTGCGCAAAATAATACGCCTGCCTTGTTGATGCTGCAGTTATATACTACTGAATAATGAAGTAATAATCGTTAAAGTTATCTTCGAAGTAAAACAGGGGGTGTCTCGATCGAGACACCCCCTCGGGTTAGTATAGTGGATTTATGTTAGTGTTGGCAGGTTAATTCAGGCTTTATAGTATTCGAGTTGTTCAACTTTGAAGTTGTTTATAAAGTCGGAATGTTTGGCAACTTCCGACTGACCCAGTTTGACATAAACGTTTGCTGATTTTTCAAACGATTCTGTACGTTCTGCATCAAGAACCAGGAGGTAACCCATAACAATATTGCCGGCCATCTCGACAAGACGACGAGCCATGAAGTCGGTAAATGCAGGATTTGCTGCATCGTTAACTTTTGCGACAGCTGCCTCATACTGGGTTGTCATATCGGCCAGTATGTTCTTGAGCGGTTTAAGGCTGTCGCGCACTTCCTGAGCGGCGTATCCGTTAATGAGGGTCATGTATGTGCCTGTGGTGACGTGGCGTATAGCTGCTATTACCTGAAGCTGGGTAGTACCTTCGTAAATCGAGGTGATACGGGCGTCGCGGTAGACACGTTCGCAAGCATAGTCCTTCATGAAACCCGAACCGCCATGAATCTGTATGGCATCGTAAGCGTTCTGATTGCAATACTCGCTTGACAAACCTTTCGCCATGGGAGTAAGGGCGTCGGCAAGTTTCTTGTATTGTTTGCATTCCTTACGTTCGTCGGGAGTAAGTTTGCGTTCTTTGTCTATATCCTCCATAACCTTGTAAAGGTCAACATAGCGAGCTGTCTCATACAAAAGGCTACGTGAAGCGTCGAGTTTAGCTTTCATAACCGAAAGCATCTCTGCCACGGCGGGGAATTCGATGATAGCCTTTCCGAACTGTTTACGTTCTTTGGCATAACCGAGAGCCTCGCGGTAGGCTATCTCGCTGACCCCGACACTCTGAGCGGCAATACCAAGACGGGCGCCGTTCATAAGAGCCATCACATATTTAATAAGACCCATGCGTGTGTCGCCACACAATTCAGCCGGAGCATTCTTATATGTGAGTTCGCAAGTGGGCGAGCCTTTGATGCCCATCTTGTTTTCGATTCGACGTACATTCACGCCACCGTTACGTTTGTCATATATGAACATTGACAAGCCGCGGCCATCAGTTGTGCCTTCCTCCGAACGCGCCAGCACCAGATGTATATCTGAGTCGCCGTTGGTGATGAAACGTTTCACGCCGTTAAGCACCCAAGTCCCGTCTTCTTTCTTTGTTGCCTTGAGCATGACTGCCTGCAGGTCGGAACCGGCATCGGGTTCGGTGAGGTCCATAGACATAGTCTCACCGGCACAAACGCGGGGAATATACTTTTGTTTCTGTTCTTCGCTACCGAATTCATACAGAGTTTCGGCGCAATCCTGCAAACCCCAAAGGTTTTCAAAACCGGTGTCAGCACGACTGACTATATCAGCAGCCATGATATACGGGGTTATCGGGAAATTAAGACCGCCAAGACGACGCGGCATCGCCATGCCCATAAGGCCGGCTTTACGGCATGCGTCAAGGTTTTCCTGTGTGCCTGAAGCGTATATCACACGGCCGTTTTCGACACGTGGACCTTCATGGTCGACAGCTTCGGCGTTTTCGGCGATGATATTGCCGCACAGTTCACCGACAATTTCGAGTACTTTGTCATAGTTGTCCATGGCATCCTCGAAATTTTGAGGAGCATAGTCGAATTTATCGGCTTCAGTAAAATTGCGTTCTTTTAATTCCACAATCTTCTTCATCATCGGATGATTGAGATGATGTTTCAGGTCGGGGTTGTCTGTATAAAAGTTTGCCATTATGATTTGAATTATATAATCTTAGTAATTACCCGTGTAATCAACCTTTTGGGCAGTTATTTCGAGTTCTTTTTGTAATATTTGATTAACTTGGGCACCACATCCTCAAGGTCGCCTGTAATCACATAGTCGGCGATAGAGTTGATTGGAGCGTTAGGATCGTTGTTTATCGAAATGATGATTGAGCTTTCCTGCATACCGGCGATATGCTGAATCTGACCGGAAATACCGCAAGCTATGTACAGTTTTGGACGAACAGTGACACCTGTCTGTCCGATCTGACGAGCATGTTCTGCAAAACCTGCATCAACGGCAGCGCGAGACGCTCCCACTTCGCCACCAAGCGTACGAGCGAGGTCAAAAAGCAAATCAAAATTTTCTTTCGAGCCCACACCATAACCTCCGGCAACGATAATCGGAGAGTTTTTGATGTTGACTTTCGATTTCTCTATATGACGGTCAAGAATCTCCACGACGTACGCTGTTTCATCGACATACTTCTTCGGGTCGAGATTGACTACTTCGCCTTTATGGTCGGGGTTGTACACTTCTTTTTTCATGACGCCCTCGCGTACAGTAGCCATCTGGGGACGGCAATCGGGATTGACGATAGTGGCGACAATATTTCCGCCGAAAGCAGGACGTATCTGATAAAGGAGGTCTTTGTATTCCTTGCCGGTGCGTGGGTCGGTATGATCACCGATTTCGAGCGACGTACAGTCGGCTGTCAGACCGCTATGCAATGCCGATGAGACACGCGGACCGAGGTCACGTCCAATACAAGTCGCACCCATGAGACATATCTGGGGTTTTATCTCCTTGAACAGATTGATAAGAGCGGAAGCGTGGGGATTGCTGGTATAAGGGAAGAGACGCTGATCCTCGATTTTATATACTACATCGGCTCCGTAAGGAAAAATTTGTTTCTCTACATCTTTCAAGTTGTCGCCGATAACGACAGCTTCGAGTTTCACGCCGAGTTTATCGGCAAGCACACGGCCTTTGGTCAGGAGTTCAAGACTGACATCGGCTATTTTGCCTTCGTCGAACTCACAGTAAACTATCAAATTGTTTTGGTCTTTTTCTGCCATAGTAAAAATGTGTTTCGGTGGCATTAGCCAATGGTGTGGTTAGCAATCAGTTCTTTTACTAAATTTTCGATCTGGACGTCGTCATTGTCAAGACGAAGACTTTCTTTAGCAGTAAACACCACGTTTTCAATAGCCTTCACCTTAGTGGGCGAGCCAGCCAAACCTATCTGTTCGGGATCGGCATCGACAAACGCAGCACTCCATTCCTTGAGCTGCAGGTAAGGACGTGCGTCGACAAAGTCCTGCTTGTCCTGAGGCAGCGCGGCCTTTTCGCTGGGAGAGACAGCATATTTATATTTCATAAGACGTTGAGCGTTTCGGGGACGGCAGTCCGGTGCGCTTCCGTTAACAGTAACGACACAAGGCAGCGGAGCTTTCACAGTCTCAACGCCATTTTCGAGACGACGTTTAACAACGACATGACCGTCTTTAACTTCAACTATATCTTCGGCATAAGTAACCTGCGGTATTCCAAGCTTTTCGGCAATCTGCGGACCAACCTGTGCAGTATCGCCGTCGATAGCCTGTCGACCGCCGATAATAATGTCATAATTAGCTATTTTTTTCACTGCCTGAGCCAACGAATAAGATGTAGCCAGGGTGTCAGCACCGCCTAAAGCACGGTCAGTGAGTACTATACCGGTATCGGCTCCACGATAAATAGCTTCGCGTATAATTTCAGAAGCGCGCGGCAGACCCATAGTAAGCAGGGTGACTGTCGAACCGGGGTGAGCCTCCTTAAGACGGAGAGCCTGTTCGAGGGCATTCAGATCCTCGGGATTGAAGATGGCCGGAAGAGCCGCGCGGTTAATAGTACCATCGGCCTTCATAGCATCTTTACCGACATTGCGGGTATCGGGTACCTGCTTTGCCAGTACAACGATGTTTAAGCTCATATTCTTGATAATTAAATGATTATGGTTTTACAAAGATTGGATGTCCAACTAATTACGAAATGAAAACGCACAATTGAACACGCAAAATTAAGTATTTTTAATTAACCCACAAAAACTTTCATGTTTTTAAACCCACTTTTTTGAGCCACATGTTTTCTTTAAAGGTAACCTAAAAGGAATGTAAAAAGTGATGTGAAGAAAAAAAGGAGGGCAATCGGCTTCCTCAATTCCGATTGCCCTCCGTGGTATAGGGT
>JAFLTY010000037.1 GCA_022509065.1 Muribaculaceae bacterium | reverse complement strand
GCGGAGGCAGGACTTGAACCTGCGACCTCCGGGTTATGAGCCCGACGAGCTACCACTGCTCTACTCCGCGATGTTTTGTGATGCAAATTTAGTCACTTTTTCTATTTTCGCCAAATTTTTAACACTTAATAACCTTAGAACGTGGACGAAAATATTCATTACGGATAACAATAAACAAAAGGCCGCCTAACTTTAATTGTTAGACAGCCAGTTGTGTATGGTTGTTACCGCTTGATTATTTTTTATTGCGGTTACCGTAACGGCTGAGGAATTTATCAACGCGACCGGCTGTGTCAACAAGTTTCTGCTTACCTGTGAAATAGGGGTGCGATGAACTGGTAATTTCAAGTTTTACCAGGGGATATGTAACGCCATCAACTTCGATTGTCTCACGTGATGCCACTGTCGAGCGGGTGATGAAGATTTCATCATTAGACATGTCTTTGAAAACGACTTCGCGATAGTTTGAGGGATGAATGTCTTTTTTCATTGTTGTTATTTAACTTAATTATATTCAGTTTGTTATCGACGCTTGCCGATGGTTGCGGCTTGCATTGTCGGTTTGTTTTGGTTGTTCTGTTGGTAAGACAGAGCGTAGTAATGGCCTGCAAATGTACGCAAATTTCTTGAAACAACAAAAATCCCCGCCATAAATCGTATGGCAGGGAAGCGTAAATGATATAAAATTGATATTTATAGTATTTATTTGTTAGCTTGTGCTTTAAGAGCATCTTTGAAATCTTTCAAAGCAGGAGCGAATGATTTGAAAATCTCGTTTTCGGGATATTTCTTTACAACGTGGTGTAGCAAACGCACACCAACTACAAGCTGTTTAGCGTGTTTTTCAGTGATATTGCCCACAGCTACGGCTTTTTCCACTAATTCGGCTAAATCATGATGACCGCCGAAGTTAAAGTTCATTACTTCTTTTACTTTGTCATCTACCGCTTCGGTAACATTGAAGTGATAGTGATGTTTTGTCTTTTCCATAGTTAAAATTCTTTAGTTGTGATTGTTTATCTTTTGCCTATATAACACTCATTTTAATAAAAATGTTTTATCACCGTAATGGTTGCGGTTGTGATATTTTGCTTATATTTGTCAAATCATTTTAAAGACACATCGTATCACCCAAATGAATGACTTAAAAATAAGTGTATTACCCCTCGACATCGCGTGGGGAGACATAGAAGAAAATGTCTTTGCGACAGAACGCCAACTTCGTAAAATAGAAAAGGGAACAGATATAGTGGTTCTTCCCGAATTGTTCAATACCGGATTTATCACATCGCCCGAGATGTTACGAGTCATGGCTGAGGATGCATCCGATTCTGCTACGATGTCAAGCTTGCGCCGGTGGGCAAAAAAATATAATTTCGCCATAGTTGGGACGATGCTTGTCAAAGATGGCAACAACATATTTAATCGCGGTTTTTTTGTCGAACCATCCGGCGAAACCACATATTATGATAAGAAACACCTTTTCTGTATGAGTGCTGAGTCGACCACGCTCACACCCGGGTCGGAGCCAATCCCTGTTGTACGCTATCGTGGATGGAACATCGCTTTGGCGATATGCTATGAGGTGCGTTTCCCCGTATGGCTGAGAAACACCGACAATCGCTATGACATCTTGATATTTCCGGCTAATTGGCCTGAAAGCCGTTCCTATGCTTGGAAACATTTACTCATCGCCCGGGCTATCGAGAACCAGGCTTATGTCGTTGGGGTGAACCGTTTAGGAAAGGATGACGGAGGTTCGTACGATGGGTCATCTTATATTATCGATTACAAAGGACGAATTGAAGCGTCTGCGGGCTTGCCAGATGCAAAATGCATTTCTGCAGTCTTAAATCGTGAACGTCTTCTGCACTACCGCTCGTCTTTTCCTGTGATTCGAGACGCCGATAACTTTAAGTTAGTATGACTTCATCCTGTAGCGAAAATTCGCTATGACAACAGGTATAAAATGTCCCGGGGTGACTGTTAACGGGCGTAGGACGGTCATCGTTTTGGAGATTTAAGATTTATAATTAACTTTGCGTATCGAAAAAATTATTGATTGCTATGGCACAAAAACCGGCTATTCCGAAAGGTACAAGAGACTTCTCGCCAAGCGAGATGTCGCGTCGTAACTACATTTTCAATACGATACGCGAAGTGTTCTCGCTTTTTGGATTCAAATGTATTGAGACCCCGTCGATGGAGAATCTCAGTACTCTGATGGGTAAATACGGAGAGGAAGGCGATAAGTTGCTTTTTAAGATATTGAACTCCGGCGATTGGGTATCTGCTTTAAATGACGTTGATCTGGAGAGTCACAGTCTGGGAGCCCTCACCTCGAAGGTGTCTGAAAAAGGATTGCGTTATGACCTTACTGTTCCCTTCGCACGGTTTGTTGTGCAGCACCGGAACGAAATACAATTTCCTTTCAAGCGTTATCAAATACAGCCGGTATGGCGCGCCGACCGACCGCAAAAAGGTCGTTACCGTGAATTCTATCAGTGCGATGCCGATGTAGTGGGTTCAGATTCTCTTTATAACGAGGTAGAGCTGTTGCAGATGATTGACATGGTGTTTTCGCGTCTGCGCATCAATATCGTCATCAAACTCAACAATCGCAAGGTGCTTGCAGGTATTGCCGAAATCTTAGGTGTGCCTGACCAGATTGTTGACATCACCGTTGCCATCGATAAAATAGACAAGATAGGCATGGAAGGTGTCGTCGCTGAGTTGAAAGAAAAGAACATACCCGCCGAAGCAATAGAAAAACTCAAGCCCATATTGGCCATTGACGGTACTATTGCCGAAAGGCTGACAACCTTACGCGAGTTACTGGCTAACTCTGAGATAGGATGCAAAGGGTTGGATGAATTAGAGTTTATTGTAAATCAGACAAACCGTTTAGGCCTGACTGCCAAACTTGAGCTCGATGTTTCGCTTGCCAGAGGCCTTAATTATTATACCGGTGCCATCATTGAAGTGAAGGCCGCTGATGTCGCTATTGGGTCGATAAGCGGAGGCGGTCGATATGATAATCTGACTGGGGTGTTCGGTATGCCGGGTGTCAGCGGTGTTGGAATCTCGTTCGGAGCCGATAGAATTTATGACGTTCTGAATGCATTAAATCTGTATCCTGATGCCACTGAAGAAGGCACCGAAGTACTCTTCCTCAATTTGGGTGACGCCGAAGCTACTTGCTCTTTGAAAATAATTAAGCAACTCAGGGATGCCGGAGTGTCGGCAGAGATTTATCCCGATGGAGCAAAGATGAAAAAACAGATGACCTATGCCAATGATACCAAGGTGCGGTATGTGGCCATTGTTGGTTCATCCGAAATGGAAACCCGTTCCGTGACCGTTAAGGATATGTCTACCGGAGATCAAGAAGGGGTTTCGTTTGACAATGTAGTGAATTATTTTACTCAAAAATAGAAAGGTTTTTGATGCCGGTATAACCGAGCGAAGATAAGAAGATAAATCGAAAATAATTATGATTAAAAAGATATTTGCACCGATATTGGTTATGGTGATTCTGTGCGGCGCTGTCTCGGCGGAGGCTCGCATGCGCTGGGGTGTAACTGTCGGGCCATCAGTGTCGACGCTAAAATTTAAACAGAACCTTGTCGATGTCAAACAAGTACTTACATATACTGGTGGCGTTACAGGCGAAGTGATATTTCCCGGCATTGGCATAGGTGTAGACATAGGTCTGCTGTATGACCAGCAAGGAGCGCTTGTCGACTTGGGGTCGAAACTCGTTTGGTCATCGCTGGGATATGGTAACGAGCATGTGTATATCCATAATCTTAAGATTCCAGTGCATTTGCGTTGGAAATATACAAATCTTAACGGCATAGAAGAAAAAATAGCTCCCATTATTTATGGCGGTCCGGAATTCGACATCCAGATAGGTCACGGTCACTGTGACGCATTTAAATACTCGGGAGGCGACTTGGGTCTTACCGTTGGTATAGGAGCCGAGCTGTGGAGAAAGTGGCAGATAACTGCCGGATATACGTGGGGAATGACTTATGTCCTAAAAACCAAACTTCTTGACCAATTCAGCGCCCAGTCGCGCCAGTGGACAGTGCGTCTCTCTTATTATTTCTAAACCTCATTATTTTCGGACAGAATCTAAGCCTTAGTTATTGTCAGAATCGATTCTTGAAATTTTTTGAGGAATAACCTTTTCTTTTCGAAGGTAAAGCGAAGCGGTTGCTATCTATCTCGGAAAAAGGTTCACTTGTTTAAGGGTGATTGACTGATACAAGGCTGCTAAATGGCATCGAGGATAACGAAAGCGGCCCAAAATCGCGGGTCTGCGAAAGGCTTCACAACCTTCGTGACGATGTTGGGTTCAATGGTCTCGCCACGTCGTTCCATCTGGCGCCGCTGTGCTGGTGTCAAATCGCCATTTAAGTCCTTCACAATCACTTCCTCGTAATCTTTCACATATTGCTGAGCTATACCCAAAGCTTCAATCTGAGGTTTACCGGCGAGAAATTCATCGTAAAACTTTGTCATCAATAATTGAGTGGCTCGGTCGTCCACTTTCCACAGACTCATAAGAATAGCATTGGCTCCCGCTTTCTTAAAACCGCGTTGCAAACCGAATACACCGTCCGCCGAAATGTCTCCCAGACCTGTCTGACACGCGGAAAGGACGAGCAGGCGGATGTTGTTGAGGTTGAGATTTTCGACTTCGGTACCGGTTAGTATTCCGTCGTCTTTGCCGGATGTCAAGAAACCTGAACGAAGAGATTTATTGGCTCCTGTAAGTAACAAACCACATCGCGAAAGAGCATCGGAGGATGAGGATACGCTTGATCCATCCGTGCCTTCTTCATTGTCCACAGCGCTGAACAGGCTTTTGTATTCGTCAGAGGTGAAATAGAATCCATGTGTGGCGAAATGCAAAACTTGAAGAGGCGTGCGCGATATCAGTGTGGTAAAGGCAGCTTCTGTACCATCTTTGCCCGTCAATAGTTTGGTGTTGATATGTCGGGCTTTCGCTATGGAATCTATCTTGGTCACCTCGGACAATGTATAAGGCAGATTGTTTGCCCCACTGCGCATGTTCTCCGGCAACTGGCGAACGGTCTCCCCACTATCCTTATCGGAAGAGACAGTTGGCAGGGCGGAGGAAGATATATTGGCATCATAGTCCAAACCACCTAAGAGGGCTATTTGGCTCGTAGTGGGTTGACTTATGTTAGTGCGACTTTTCAGCTGACGGGTAGACGATAATCGAATCCATTTACGTCCGTCATCGATGAGGTGTTCTATCGGTGTGTTATATATGAAACCGTCAGGAGAGAAAAATACAGTGGAAGTGCCTGATAGGTGGGTGAAGAGTTTGTCTTTTATCAGATTTACAAATGTGATATCCAGGGGATCGATGTCTTTGAATTCGCCTATGGGAATGAAGGCTGGAAAGCGAGACGCATTATTTATAACAGTTGCAAAAAGAGTGTGTCTTCCACCCAAAGAAATAATGGCTCCAAACTCAACAGCCGATTGTCCAGTCTCCAAAGAAGCCCGTATTTCTTCCCAATCACATTTCAGATTATCATTATAATCCGAACTACGCACGTATGGTTGTAGTTCTCGTTCGAGTTTAGCGAGCGCATCGGCATTCTTGTCGCGGTCGGTAAGGAGATTCATAAACTCTTTCCGCTTCTCTAAAAAGTCGCTTGCAGTCTCGTCGGAAGTGCTAAGAATATCAATAAAATTCTTGTCGGAGGCAAGCAAAATGCCTTTTTTGTAAAGCAACGAATTGTACAGAAGTATGCCCGCGTCGCCATCTTCGGGATTGAGTAGCCCTGAGGTGAGGTTGTTGTCAAGGTTAGTCATGAATTTAGACCACAGACTTTTTCGTTGGTCTGCTGTTGCGTACTTGAAAGTGGTGAGTAGATCTTCGAACTCAGCCTTTTGTGCTTTGTTGTTATAGGCATAACCCTCCGAGTTCCCTATGTGAATTTTGCAATCGTTTATTTCTCTTTCGAGGTCGTAGATCTCCGCCTGATAAAATTCATTGGATGTGGCGATGTCAAGAAGTTTCAGCGCCGTGGCATAATTCTCGGTTTTTCCTGTGAAAGAAGCTATATGGTAATGTGCCTCCGCGAAATCACATTGCGCCCGACAGTAATTTGTAAACACACGATCGCGGGAATAATTGTCAAGTTTTTCTATATCCTGCCTGTAAGAGGTGATTACTTTATCATATTTCTCATAAAAACGCAGATAAAGTTTTAGATACTCGGCCATTTCCTCCTTAGTCGATGTACGTTTAGCATAAGCCAAAAGACTGTGATAGAGAGGTTCGCTTAAGTCTCCGAGAATCTTGACGATTCGGTACAACAGCTCGGCGCGAATATATATCAAATGAGACAACTCGGGATTGTTTTCATAATCACTTAACGCATCCAACAGAAGGTTCAGGTCTTTCTTAAGTAAGTGATGATCCGAGTATGGAGAAACGTTGATGCAACATTTCTCAAGAAACATCTGAAAGTCATTGGGACGTAGCAAGTCGATGGTTTCTTCCCATACGTCGATCAGCTTCTTTTCATAGTATTGCAGGTCATCGTATGTGCAGTCCACCACCATCTCATTGAGACGGGTGGTCAGCATTTCGACAAGAAAATTCCTCAGACCCTGATCGTTGACTTTTGTGTAATGTGCGAGCGCAACGCTGTCCGGAGCTTCTTCGAGATTGTAAAAATCATATTTGAAATCATCGACATCCCATTTCCCCTCTTCTTTTTCAGCGTTTTCAATATCTTCGAGAGCCAGAAAGAAATATATGTCACGGAGTTCTGACAAAGCCTCGTATTTCTTTCTGTAATCTGCCTGTGCAAGCGGGGAACTGTCAATAAATGTTCTGAGGGCTGTTGCGCCCTTTTGGGCAAGATCAACGCCGTTGAGCGCATATTTAGGTGGAGGAGCTCCGTCGGCTTGCGAGACATTGCTCATATCCGAAAGATATTTGCCTATGTTTAGAAAATGGTCATCATAATATTGCGTTAAATCCGGAACATCAGTCACAAGACGGTTTATTTCATTGATTAACTGAAAGCTGATGTCGTGATAAGAGTTGATGTAAGGCACTGAATGAAGCTCTTTCAACATTGCCATGAGTTCGCAATAATACACCTTTTTGCGAAAAGGATTGTCGTCATCCGCAAAATTTACGCGCAGGCAATCCAACATGTCATAACCCAGGCGCGCAATAGTGTCAGTGTAGGCGACAATCTCTTTGGTACCGAAGTTGGCGTTTGCATCCCATCGTTTCTCAGTAACATATCTGCGGTAAGAACTAATCAACATCTGCCGGCCTCCGTTTGCCCAAAGATGATTTTTTCCTACCGCATTTTCCAGTAACCGCTGTCTTTCCTTGTAGAAATACAGTGCTTTGCCGATAAAGTTTTCATCAGTATAATAGTCGTAATAATATCGGGCGATGTGTGACAATGAGTCTATTTCTGTCATGTCGTCCGGCGCAAACGGACGTGATGTTGAGTAGAGGATAGCCATATCGCCGTAGTTGAAGGCATCCTCTGAACGATTCATCTTCTCTAACGCGTTACCCATCCACATGCTTGCATATATTATCAACTGATAACGGTTGTCATAGACCTCATCGTCTTGGATTACTGCATTGAAGTAAGGTAAGGATTCCTCGTACTTGCCATCATTAAAAAGGTTTATACCTTTTTGGAAAAGTTTTTCCTGACGGGGTAAGTGCAAGGAAATATGCGACTCATCTTGCGCTTGAAGTGAAAAAGCGCATAAAATGAGAAGGACAGTAAGGATGTGTTTAAAGGAATGCGCGGTCATGCTATCTGGAACCTTGACCACCTCCGGTTGTTCCACCCAGGCCTATTTGGTTGATGAGTTCCTTGGTAATAATGCCTGCCGGCGCTTTCAGTGTTGTGATAACCCACGATTTTGTGATTTCATCCCAATGTTGCGACGAAACTGTCTGCCAGACTGTGGGGAAAAAGCCTTTTGATGGTTTCAGTTTGTTGCGCATCTTGCGGTCGGCTTTCCAATTGTCGCGATATGTGGGAGTAATCTCACAGGTTTCTTTTATCTCAATGTCAAGTTTATATTGTCCTGTTCCCCAAATGTTGTTATAGCGGCCGTCGCTGTCGCGATACCCCATGTAAGAACGAGGAACAATGAAGCTTTCACCAACAACTGCATATTTCGAAGGTTCGTCATCAGAGCGGTAATATCGTATAAAACCAAGTGAATCGACATCATTCTTTTGAACCGGTACATTGATGTTGAATTCGCCCAGCAGCGCGTCGTTATGAAGTTCTATGGCATCGGTAAACCATGAAGAGGTAAGTTTGATATTCATGGAAAGATTGAACTTTCCTCTCTCGTCAAACGAATAGGTCAAGGGAAGTTGTGTATTCGGCAAATTGGAATGTTCGGGGCTGAGTATCAGAGTATCCAATACAAGCTCAAACTTTGAATGGTTGACTATGCGATTCAGTTTGGAACGGTCTATATGACAAGATACGAAAAAGACGGTGTCATTGCCGTCCAGGCGCATACAACCTATGCCGTCGAAGTTCATGTTGAGTGGGTCGAGAGCGCCGGCTGTCGACGGTTTGCGATAGAAATCCTTTACATCCTGAACCGACGAAATAGTTGTCGACCAGGTATTTTCTTTCTTCACTGTCTCTTCCCATTCCTGTTGCAGACGCGCGTTGCGCGTTATCAGATTTCCAATTGCATTCACACCCAAGTCGATAAAAGCTGAGACATATCCCGAGCCTATGCCCTTAACGGCTCCGAGGGTGGCGTTAAGCAGGTCAACATCAAAGCGGCGAGTGTCGTCCTGTTGGTCGTTGACACGTTGAATTTCGTCAGCCAGGTCTGAGCTGGTATAAATAAATGTTTTATACACCGAGACGTCTTTCTGAGCGGCTTTGGTGAAACATGCGGAAAATGAAAAAATAAGTAAAAAAAGTGACAGTTTATAAATATTTCGCATGACTACTTTGTTTTAGAAAAAAAGATGCAATACTATCGAGATAAGTGTTAATTGATAGTGAGAATCAAACTTGAATTTTACAAAAGTACACAGAAAAATCCATAAATTAAAGCGATTGAATGTTTTTGTCAAAAAAATCGGTGAATTTTGGAGAATAGATTAATTGAAAGGATACGATTGAATAAAAATTGGTACATTTGCAACAGTTTAGGTTTACACCCATAAAGTTATGTTAGATAATAAAACTGAAGAATATCTTCACGCATTACGTGACAAACATAAAATTCGCATACTTTTCGTCTGCCTCGGCAATATTTGTCGTTCACCTGCCGCCGAGGGTGTCATGCAGTCACTTGTTGACAGCCATGATGAAAGCCGGCGGTTCTGTATAGATTCGGCCGGGACGGCTAACTATCATACCGGAGAATTGCCCGATAAACGCATGCGCGTTCACGCACAGAGACGAGGATATGATTTGACACATCACGCGCGTCAGTTCAAAGTATCCGATTTTGATGACTTTGATTTGATTTTAGGAATGGACGATTATAATTTGTCAACATTACGTTCGAAAGCGCGTGACGAACAAGATGAACGCAAAATAATGGCAATGGGAAAATTTATTAGTCCCATATATCATTACGATCATGTTCCTGACCCATATTACGAGGGCAGCGAGGGCTTTGAGCTTGTGCTTGACCTTCTTGAGGACGCTACTTGTAATCTTTACAAACAACTAAGTTGATTATGAAATTCCGTATAGCACTGTTTCTTATAATGATGGCTGTCGCGATGCCCAGCGGATGGTGTCGTGTATGGTCGGTTAATGACATGGTACAACCTCGTCAGTATGATGCTTCCAACTGGGTTTATGACCCGGAGAGTATTCTTTCACCACAAACAAAGAGCAGTATAAACGCGTTAATTGAGGATATTAACCGTCAGACCAACGCCGAGGTTGCGGTGGCAGTCATTGGCGATTATGACGGTTCGGATATTGACAGTTTCTCCGGTGAACTTTTCAACCACTGGGGACTTGGAGAGAGAGGTGCCAACAACGGAGTCCTACTTGTCGTGGCTAAAGACGCGCGAAAATACGCTTTCCGTACCGGTCGAGGGATAGGGAGTGTGCTCACTGACGTAGAGACCGCACGTATTGCTCGGAATTCTCTTGTTCCCAACTTTCGCGTCGAAGACTATGACGGTGGTGTTTTAGCCGCAGTCTCCGATATGCATCAGATTATGACGGCGCCGGATGCTGTAGAAGAAATTCGCGAAGGCTCGGCTCGCGCCAAGGAAGAGGACGACCTGACCGTTATGGATGTTGTGATTTCATATCTTTGGTTTTGTATCGGGCTCACATTGGTGCTTTGTTTATGGTTTGTCTATAAGGCACGTTCGACAGCCAAGATGGAACGTCACGCCCGATATAATAAATTGTATCCGTCGCTCAGAATATTATATGGACTCAGTTTTGTCGGGCTCGGAATGCCTTTCCTGGTATATTATCCTGCCAAACAGTTTATGAAGAATTTGCGTGAGGGCGAACATAAATGTCCTAATTGCGGAACCACGATGTACCGTCTTGACGAAGTTAACGACAACACGCGTCTGACCCCGGCGCAGGATGCCGAGGAGCGCTTCAATTCGGTTGATTACGATGTTTGGGAATGCCCAAACTGTGGTGAAGAAGATATTTATGGCTACGAAAACGCTGATTCTCCACTCGAGACATGTCCCCATTGCGGTGCGAAGACGGCGCAATATGTTTGCGAACGCGTCATCAAACGACCCACATCGCAAACTGAGGGGATAGCAATGAAAGAATACCATTGCCTTAACTGTAACAAAACGTCCGGTCGCTCACGTGTTTTGCCACGGACTGCCGATGGCCGCGTCGGTCCGATAATCTTCCCCGGAGGCGGTAGAGGCTTCGGTGGAGGCGGCAGTTTCGGTGGAGGCTTCGGAGGCGGTGTTACAGGAGGCGGTGGCTCGTCTGGCGGTTGGTAACTTACCTTACGAATATCTTCTTAACTGTTCCGTCAGGATATACGGCTATTTGGAGTCCTTTACCCAAAGAATCCTGCGGCTTGCCGTCGACTGAGAAAACACTTATCGGGGTGATATCCGATTCTGAGGGAAGTTCTTCGACACTCAGTTCGATGGCGTCTTCAACGATACGGTTAATTTGATTGAGAATGGAATCGACGTCATTATCAGTTACTTGCGTAAAATAATGGTCTTCGTATTCTATGGCTCTTTGCCATTCGATATCAACCAAATAACGCATATAGTCGATTGACGTGCCAACTTCGCGCAAATAGTCGAAAAATATATCAAAAGTATTTATCGACACAAAATAATCGTATGCCTGGGCAAGACAGTCAGTCAGGTACGCGATTTTTGACACATCTTCGTCATGTGTGAAGATATTTTCAAAGATCATATCAAGCTTGGCAGCTACATAGGAAAGTTCCCCCTCGAGGAAATCAAGACGACGCATCATTTCGTTATAAAAATCCTCGGTGAATTCATCTGATCCGTTCGCCATATCAATCAGCACTGCTAATTCAACTAGGTTCCATCTTACATAGTCTAACCTATCGCTGTAGAAATCGTAAACATCTTCTGCCATCTCAAGATTAATGCGTGTGTATTGATAAAAATTTTCTACCATCAGATACCGAGAAACCAGCTCTTGATACATTTCTTCCATTTCGTCATCGTCGGTAGGCTCCGAGGTGTCAGAATAGATGGAATTATTTTCATTCGATATATCATTTAGTTGCGCTTGCGATAAGCTTGAAAACATCAGGCAAGAGCATAGAACGAAGTAAAATTTTTTCATATTGTTGAAATTGTTGGTTGATTGTGCTTGAAGTTTTTTTTGAAATTTAAGGACATGGAATCGTCTTTCTTGATGCAAAATTAGTAATATTCGCTTTAAAATCAAAAATTGAAAAAAGTGAATCAAATACTGGCGCAAAATCCCGGTATAAGTGAGAAGTATCAAAAGATTGGGAGGATAGACAATGAATTGTCGAAACGGGTGAAAAAAGAAAACAGGGCAACTTCATCGCGAGGTTGCCCTGTCCCGGTCTTAGTGGTCTAAGACCCACATAACTAACATAAAACACATTTTTCGTAATCTGCTTTTCCGCGGCTCGGACTTTCTAAGAGAGGAGAGTGACCTGAGCCTTAATGAAACCCACACGGCTTGAAAACAGAAAAGCGACTAAGTAAAAAATACTAACAATCTATACTAACCCTAATATTGTAAAGTAGATAACGCAGAAATTACATAAAACTTGTGCGGATGGCGAAGCCTTAACAATATTTGGCACGCATTAATATACGTTGACGCATATATCGCACAAAACTTGCTTGACAAGGTTGTTTTAATGTATCGTGGGAGAAATCCTCAACAATATGACTGTGTTATCAAAACTGTGTGCTTTCGTTTTGCAGTACAAAATTACAATAATTTTGGGGAACGGCGAAACAATATTGGTTTAAAATAAATAAATATATGTTATAATATGTGATTTTGGATAAAGAGGTGTAAAAGAGAAGGGCTAAAAGTTTGGCCAACAAGACGAAAAATTATTAACTTTGCAAGACGGTACGCACTTATGATTCGTGCCAAGCAAAAACCGACTTACGAGCGTCGTTTAAACGCATCGACACAACTGACTTTTTATACACGTAATAAGAATATTGACAATTTTTTAACCAATAATTTTTATAATTGTCCATTATGGCAGAAAATAAAGAAAAACTTTTTGACCAGTTTCCGGGCGTAAGCTATGACGAATGGCGCGCCAAAGTGGAAGCCGACCTTAAAGGAGCGGATTTCAATAAGAAACTGGTATGGAGAACCAACGAAGGTTTTGATGTTCAGCCCATCTATCGCGCTGAAGATATCGCTGACCTTAAATTTACCAACACATTGCCCGGCGAATTCCCTTATGTTCGTGGCACTCGTACCGACAATGACTGGCTGACACGCCAGACCATCCTTGCCGATACTCCCGAGCAAGCTAACGCTAAAGCTCGCGAAGTTGTTACAAAAGGAGTAAACTCGCTTGAGTTTAAAGTCGAGGAACCCACCAAGGAGGTTATTACAACCTTACTTAATGGCATTGATCTTGACAAAATTGAAGTGAATTTCAAATCATGCCAGAAAAAAGCTCTCGAACTGGCCAAGGTTTTGGTTGAGTATCTGAAAGAACACAACGCCACCGAGACATTCCATGGTTCGGTCAATTATAATCCGTTGCGCCGCGCATTCCGTCAAGGAGGCGAAATACTTCCTGATGCCGTCGAAACAGCCAAAGCTCTTATCGAAACCGCAAAGGACGTCAAGAATCTGCGTGTTCTGGCTGTCAATTCTGTGAAGCTGAGCAATTCGGGCGCTTATATATTCCAGGAACTCGGATACGCCCTCGCATGGGGCGCTGCCTGGATGACAGCTCTTACCGATGCCGGTTTGACGGCCGATGAAGTGGCAAACCGCATAAAGTTCAATATGGGTATTTCGTCAAACTTCTTTATGGAGTTGGCAAAATTCCGCGCTGCACGTATGCTGTGGGCTGAAATAGTCAAGAAGTACGAACCCAAGTGTCTGTGTGCAGCCAAGATGGTTTGTCATGCCAAGACCAGCAAGTTCAATCAGACCATATATGATGCTCATGTCAACTTGCTTCGCAGCCAGACAGAAGCCATGTCGGCAGCTCTTGCCGGTGTTGACTCTATTACTTCGGTACCCTTCGATCATCCCTACAAAACTCCCGATGATTTCAGCGAACGTATCGCTCGCAACCAGCAGTTCCTGCTCAAGGAAGAAAGCCATCTTGACAAGGTTGTAGACCCGGCCGGCGGTTCGTACTATGTTGAGACACTGACCGCATCTATCGCTAACGAGGCTTGGAAACTGTTCCTTGACGTGGAGGCCAACGGCGGTTTCTTCGCTCAGGTTAACGAAGGTAAAGTGCAGGCATCTGTCAATGAATCGTGCAAGAAACGTCATACTGACGTTGCTCGCCGCAAAGAAATACTTTTGGGCACTAACCAGTATCCCAATATCAACGAGATGGCAGCCGACAAGATTGAAAAGAAAAATGCCGAATGCTCGTGTTCGTGTTCCGAACCCAAGGAAGGTGGTCTTTGCGGCAAACGCGCTGCTTCTGACTTTGAGGAACTCCGTCTGGCTACCGAGGCAGCATCAAATCGACCCAAAGTGTTTATGCTCACAATCGGTAATCTTGCGATGCGTCTTGCTCGCGCTCAGTTCTCGACTAATTTCTTCGGTTGCGCAGGATACGAAATAAAAGACAATCTGGGCTTCAATACCGTTGAGGAAGGCGTTGATGCCGCTGTTGCCGAAAAGGCCGATGTAGTTGTTCTTTGCTCTAGCGACGACGAATACGCCGAACTTGCGCCTAAAGCATTCAAATACCTTGCCGGACGTGCACAGTTCGTGGTCGCAGGCGCTCCCGAATGCATGGACGCTCTTAAGGCTGAGGGCATAAAAGACTTCATTCATGTACGCGTCAACGTTCTAGACACACTTCGTGACTTTAACGCCCGTCTGTTAAAAAAATAAGTTGAACGCCAAAATCTGAAACAATAATGAAACCCGATTTTAAAACCATCGATATCAATAAGGACGGATTTGGCGCAACAGCTGCCACCGCCCCCAAAGCAGGCGAAACATGGATGACCCCCGAACTCATCCCCGTTAAGCCCGTATATACAAAAGAAGACCTTGAAGGTCTTGAACATCTTAACTATGTTTCCGGCATACCTCCTTTCTTGCGTGGTCCGTACAGCGCCATGTATCCTTTGCGTCCCTGGACCATCCGTCAGTATGCAGGTTTCTCGACAGCTGCAGAATCGAACGCTTTCTACCGCCGCAATCTCGCATCGGGTCAGAAAGGTCTGTCGGTAGCGTTCGACCTGGCCACCCACCGCGGTTATGATGCCGACCACGAACGTGTAGTCGGTGATGTGGGTAAAGCCGGTGTGTCAATATGCTCTATCGAAGACATGAAAGTGCTTTTCGACGGCATACCTTTGAACAAAATGTCAGTGTCGATGACAATGAACGGAGCCGTTCTGCCAGTTCTGGCTTTCTATATCAACGCCGGCCTTGAACAAGGTGCAAAACTCGAAGAGATGGCCGGTACTATCCAGAACGACATCTTGAAAGAATTCATGGTGCGCAACACTTATATTTATCCGCCTGAATTCTCAATGAAGATCATTGCTGACATCTTTGAATACACTTCGCAAAACATGCCTAAGTTCAACTCGATATCTATTTCGGGTTATCACATGCAGGAGGCGGGTGCAACATGCGACATCGAGTTGGCATACACACTGGCAGACGGCTTGGAATATCTCCGAGCAGGTGTAAACGCCGGCATGGACATTGACTCGTTTGCTCCACGTTTGTCATTCTTCTGGGCAATCGGCATGAACTACTTCATGGAAGTTGCCAAGATGCGCGCAGCCCGTATGCTTTGGGCGAAGATTGTCAAACAGTTCAACCCCAAAAATCCCAAATCGCTGGCTCTTCGTACCCACTCACAGACATCAGGCTGGTCGCTCACCGAGCAAGATCCCTTCAATAACGTCGGTCGTACATGTATTGAGGCTATGGGTGCCGCTTTGGGTCACACACAGTCACTACATACCAACGCTCTTGACGAGGCTATTGCCTTACCGACAGATTTCTCAGCTCGTATAGCCCGTAATACTCAAATTTATATTCAGGAAGAAACCTACGTCACGAAAGAAATTGACCCGTGGGGTGGTTCGTATTATGTCGAAGCTCTCACCAATGAAATCGCTCACCGCGCCTGGGAACATATCCAGGAAATTGAAAAACTTGGCGGCATGGCAAAAGCTATCGAGACCGGACTTCCCAAGCTGCGCATCGAAGAAGCAGCCGCTCGCACACAGGCTCGCATCGACTCTGGACGTCAGACCATAGTTGGTATCAATAAGTATCGTCTTGATCATGAGGATCCGATTGATATCCTTGAAATCGACAACACGGAGGTTCGCAAAGAACAGATTGAACGACTCAATGAGGTCAAAGCTGAACGCGACGAAGCCAAGGTCAAGGAAGCGCTCGCCGCAATCACCAACTGTGTCCGCACAGGCGAAGGTAACCTGCTCGACTTGGCTGTGAAAGCAGCAGCTCTGCGTGCCACACTGGGTGAAATTTCGGATGCCTGCGAAGAAGTAGTAGGCCGTTATAAAGCAGTAATCAGAACAATATCAGGCGTGTA
>JAFLTY010000036.1 GCA_022509065.1 Muribaculaceae bacterium | reverse complement strand
GCAAGGCGACTCAACTCGGCCTTATGCCTGTGGACTACCCCCGACCCGTTGGCTCAGAAGTTCGTCAACACCAACCCCTACACCTACTGCGCCGCCATGAAAATCTGGACTTCGAGATCCTATTTCTGAAGTTTTTTGCACTTCGATTTGGAATCTACCCAAAAGAGACTGTCAGTAAATAAAGAAATGTGAATTTTTTTTTGTAAATTTGCAAGTCAGTACCTGCGCTCAGCAATGAAGACATGAGCGCGCCATTAAAAGAAAAGAAGTATAATTTTGATGTTCAGACTTTTACATAAGATATCATCTTTGGTTTTGCTTACTGCGGCATGTTTGGCCATAACCTCGTGTGGGGAATATGTCAAGGTGCAGAAGAGCAATGACCCTGATTATAAACTTGACTACGCACGTCGCGCCTTTTCGGAAGGAAAGTTTCAACAGGCTGCAACTATCTTGAAAGATTGCGTAACCCAGTTCAAGGGCACCGATAAAGCCGAAGAATCGCTTTATCTGCTTGCTATGAGTTATTACGAGAACAAGGATTATCTTAACTCGGGTGCCTATTTCCAGACGTATTACAACCGCTACCCCAAGGGGAAATACACTGAGTTGGCACGTTTTCTTTGCGGGTATGGATATTTCCTGGACTCTCCCGAGGCTCAGCTTGACCAGTCCGGCACAGTGAAGGCCATCGAAGAGCTGCAGGCCTTTTTGGATTACTATCCCCGGAGCGAAAAAGTAGCCTTGGCGCAGCATGCCATTTTCGAACTACAGGACAAGCTCACCCTTAAGGAATTGCTCAACGCTCAGTTATATTACAATCTGGGCAACTATATGGGTAACAACTACGAAAGTGCAGTCATAGTTGCCCGTAACGCCATCAAGAACTATCCCTACTCAAAATACAAGGAAGAGCTTGAAATGCTTATTCTTAAGGCTCGTTACCAGGAGGCTAACATGAGTGTGGACGAGCGTAAAGCTGAACGATTCGGCGAAGTAATAGACGAATATTACAGTTTTATCAACAACTACCCCGACAGTCCCAACCGAAAGGAAGCCGACAACATATTTAAGATCGCAAGCCGCTATGTACGCGATTAATCATATTGCAAACAAATAACAACTATATAAGATATCCAATGGACTACAAGAAAACTAACGCACCGTTAAATACCGTGACCCGAGACATGATTGAAATGTCGAAAGATACCGGTAATATCTACGAAACCGTATGCGTAATTGCAAAGCGCGCCAATCAAATATCGGCCGAGATGAAGCACGACCTCGAGAAGAAACTTCAAGAGTTTGCATCACTTAACGACAGCCTTGAGGAAATCACTGAAAATCGCGAACAAATTGAGATATCGCGTTATTACGAAAAACTACCCAAACCCACTCTGATCGCAACTCAGGAATATGTCGACGGAAAATTATATTTCCGCAATCCGGCTAACGAAAAAAATATTGATTGAACTTGCCTCGAGAGAAAGTTCAAGCTTTCACTTGGCATAAAACTCGGCCTTAAAATTAAGGCCAAAGCAAAAACCATAGGGACGCACAGTGTGCGTCCTTTCAACAATATAGAGCCGGTTTGTCAATTCGTCGTCGAACCAGCTCTTATATCACTTCTCCTTATTGTGTCTACTCCTCTGATTGTACACATAACAGCCGATGGCTCGCCTACCCTCTACCATGCGGATATCGACGAGCATTACCACTCGACATTCGGTGCAATATCCGAAAGCCGGCATATATTCATAAACGAGGGGCTGAGACATCGTGCTGAAAAATCTGACATACGTCCGATTCGTATTTTCGAGGTTGGCTTTGGCACAGGGCTTAATGCCGTGTTAAGCGCGATGACCGGTTTAAGGATAGACTACACGTCTATTGAAAAATTTCCGGTCAATCAAGACCTGTTGTCAAATATACCTCGCGACACGAGTATCGATGTCGAACTTTTTAACAAGATACACGAGGCGCCGTGGGAGGTCTCTGTGAACATATCACCGACTTTCAATCTTCATAAAATTCACGGCGATATTACAAACATCTGTCTCACAGACAAGTTCGATGTGTTGTATCTTGATGCTTTTTCTCCTGAAAAACAACCCGAGCTATGGGATGCGTCCATGCTTGCTTTTTACGCGTCACTGTTAGATAGCGGCGGTGTTTTAACGACATATTGCTCGAAAGGTGTAGTAAGACGGGCGCTTCAACAAGCGGGTTTGATAACAGAACGACTGCCCGGGCCAGCAGGCGGCAAACGCGAAATACTTAGAGCTACAAAACCTTAAGAGTCCACTAATTCCTTCCCTCATGACCAAAAAAACTAAATCAAAAGCCAAGCGCAAGAAAAAGAATCAGAAAAAAAATCGCGCAATCCTTATTATAGCCTCCGTCCTGGCAGTAATTGTCATTATCGGAGCCATATACGCGTTCACTTTATATAAGGACGCTTACAGAACCTTTGACGGAGAGAATCAGTATACGTTGATAATCCCAAAGCAGGCGTCGCAAGAACAAATGTGTGACTCGCTATACAAAATACCGAACGATTATGGCAAAGCTGTTTACCGAATGTGGAAACTACGTGACGGGGAAAAGTCCATGGCGCCGGGCGTTTACTTCATATCCCCCGGCGACAGAGCATGGTCTGTGGCAGGCCGCATTGTAGCGGGACGCTCTTCTGCAGTAAGAGTGACGTTTAACAATGTTAGACTGATGAAAGATCTGGCAAAAAAACTCGCTGGCTATTTCCTATGGGAGGAAGCAGATTTCTTAACAGCGTGCGATTCATTGCTTACCGAACTGGGTTATTCAAAAAATGAGTTTCCGGCGCTTTTTCTTCCCAACACTTACGAATTCTACGCTTCGGCCGAACCCGATGAGGTCATAGAAAAACTTATGGAATATTACGACAATTTTTGGACTGACGAACGTATTGCGAAAGCTAAATCATTGGGGTTGTCTCCTGTCGAGGTATCAACAGTAGCATCGATAGTCGAGGAAGAGTCTAACAACACCACTGAGCGACCTGTTATAGCCCGACTCTACCTTAACCGACTACACAAAGGTATGCGGCTTCAAGCCGACCCGACAGTGAAGTTCGGCATAGGCGATTTTTCCATCCGACGCCTCAACGGTCAGCATCTCAGACATGAATCGCCCTTCAACACCTATCTGCATGCGGGACTGCCACCGGGACCAATCCGCATCCCTGAGAGTGCCACCGTCGATGCAGTTCTGAACGCTCCCAACAACAATTACATCTATATGTGTGCAAAACCGGATCACAGCGGCACACATAATTTCACGGACAATTACGAAGACCATAAACGTAACGCAGCCGCTTACCAACGCTGGCTGGACCAACGCGGCATTACTCACTAAGAGGCTATCCGACTAAAAAAGTAAGAGCGTTTATTTTTTGAATGGGAGCTTGTGTTTTTTTAGAGCTGCAAGGAGGCTGTCCAGTTGTCCATCAACATAGCGATTGAGGAGGTCATAAAAAGCCTGACTATGATTCATGTGTGTAAGGTGTGCAAACTCATGCGCCACGACATAATTGCGCAATTCGAGAGGATAGAAAACAAGATTTCGGCTTAAGAGAATTTCGCCACGCGAGTTGCATCTGCCCAAAACTTTCTGCCCGTAAGATATGCTTATGGATGTCGGATTGACCTTCAGTCGATTTGCCAAGGCAAAAGCGTCAGGGAGTAGATAAGCTTCAGCAAATATACGCGCATAGTCATCAAGATTCCGGTTGATAAAATCGTTGATAAAGCCACTGCCGGTATCACATTCTTCGGGTGGTATGATAAACCTTACCTCTTTATTGTCCGGATCCATGATTCTGCGAATCCCAGACTTATCTGTTCCAGCTACAACCACAAAGTCGCGTTCGGGGGTAGAATATCTCCAGCCAGGAGTAAAAAAATCGCCCTGCGGTTTGGTACGCAAAAGATCGGGCAGCATCTTTTCAATGATATTCATCACTTGCGTGGCTGTCAAACCCTTAGGGATAGTCAATGACAACAATTGGCTGGTTTTCCAATGCGCGGTGATTCGAGTGGCAGTACGAAGCGCTTTAATGGCAATTTCGCCAAGCACAGGATGGTGGAAATGTTGGCTACCAACCGTTTTCATTTCTACGAAAGGGATTACTCATTGAACAGAAGCTTTTCCCCGATAATTCTGGTAAAATCGCGGTCGTGTCTTTGTAGTATGACAACACTTTCTTTGCGTTTCTTTATTATGACTTGCGTACCAAGCGGCAATGAAGTCTGACGACCATCGAGCACAAGTCTGAATCGAGAACCCCGGCCTTCGACATTCAGTTTAAGTTCGCCGTTGTCGCAAACCACCAAAGGACGCAGAGTAAGCGAATGAGCAGCTATAGGTGACAATACCCAGACGGGGGCGGCCGGTTCGATAATTGGTCCCCCTACACTGAGGTTATAGGCTGTACTTCCTGTCGGTGTTGCGACAACCAGGCCGTCAGCTCGATAGGTTGCTATGCTCCGGTCGTTCAATGAGGCATGGACAGAAATCATAGACGAACTGTCTTCTTTTGCTACAACGACCTCGTTCAAAGCAAAGTGAGAACCTTTTAGGTCAGGAGCCACTACCTGGAGCATTGTAGCATGATCGCGACGGAAATCGCATGCCAAAATTTTATCTATATCCTTTATAGCCTCGTCCAGATTAATGGCAGTCAGGAAGCCCAGGTGGCCGGTATTGACGCCAAGTATAGGAGCCCCATGATTATTTTTCCAAGCGACAGTACGCAAAAAAGTGCCATCACCACCCACACTTATCGCCATAGTCGCATCGTCGGGAAAATTCACTACACGTTCGACTCCGGGGAGCAACAATTGCATGTCGCAAGTAAGATAATCGTATAGCTTTTCATGTACGGCAACTTGAGCACCTTCAATAGCAAGACTGATAATAAGACGTCGGAGATTGTCGACGTTGTCGTTCTGTCTTCGACTGCCATAGACGGCAAACTTCAAATCACTCATTGTTAAAGTTCTAAATATCTTAATACCTCTGCCACGCGTTGGCGTTCGCTATCGCTAACTACTCTCTCTATATCTTCAAATCCTGTCACCAAGTAATCATAACGCTCGAGTGACCTAACTATGGAAGACGCGTCAGTCCGGTCTATCCTCACATCGACACACACCATATCCTCACCCACATTGTCCGACGTTACGTTCAGATTCAAGACATGCGCGTCGCAGTCCTCAACAGCCCTGGCAATACGTCCGGCGCTATAGTCTTTTCGACGGCAAACAACAGTGAATCGGGTGCTTTCGGGATAATCGGGCATCAGTCTTGTGAGTGTTTCCTCATTTCCTTTATACATTGCTTTTAGAAACAGTGTTAAATTTTCTTTTTTAAATAATAAAGACAGAAAATACCGGTGTTTGCTTCTTTTAACCGGTAATCCTTTTTCAGTTAACTAAATTTCTTGTATTTTTGTACTCGTTATCGAAGACAAATTTACAAATATTTATTGAAACTTCCTAACATCCGCTGAGATAAGAGTAATTTTCTTGAAGATAATGACTCATTTAAGTGTAAACATAAACAAAATCGCCACCTTACGTAACGCCCGGGGCGAAAATGTCCCTGATGTCCAGAAAGTTGCTTGCGACTGCGAAATGTTTGGCGCGGACGGCATCACAGTGCATCCGCGTCCCGATGAACGTCACATACGCCATGACGATGTTTTCCGACTTAAGCCGTTGTTGAGCACCGAATTCAACATAGAGGGTTATCCTTCAGCCGATTTTATCGATATGGTGCTACAGGTTAAACCCGCCCAGGTAACCTTGGTGCCAGACGCCGCCGAAGTCCTAACTTCGTCGTCAGGATGGGATGTCAAGGCTAACCGACAGTTTCTGACCCAAGTGGTTGAGAAATTTCACGATGCCGGCATCCGGACATCGATTTTCGTATATCCAAACGAGGAGGACATACGCATCGCTGCCCAAACCGGGGCTGACCGCGTTGAACTGTACACTAAACCGTATGCTGACATGTTCCCCAGCGACCCGGAAGGCGCTGTTGCACCTTATGTGCAAGCCTCTCTTGTGGCACATAACGAAGGGCTGGGAGTAAACGCCGGTCATGACCTGAATCTTACGAATCTGGCTTTTTTTCACCAAAAAATGCCTTATCTCAACGAGGTCTCAATAGGACACGCTCTTATATCGGACGCCCTATACTTGGGATTACAAGAAACCATACGTCGGTATCAGGCATGTCTGGGCAACAAAGTTAGGGTTTTAAATGCTCGTGAGGAACGCTGACTTGACTGAATTTAATAAAAAACATAAATAAACAACTAACAATCATGTTTCTATCTAACTTTATCCAACAATCAGACCAAACAGCCGGATATATAGTCGATGCTGCGACTGAGACAACTGACATCATATCGGCACAACCTGCAGCTCAAACCGTTCAAGAACTTTCTCTTTGGGATTTATGTGTGGACGGCGGATGGATAATGATTGTTCTGGCCGTATTGCTTATTATCGCCATATATATCTTTGTGGAGCGGTCGCTGGTAATCAACAAAGCCGGGCGCGAGGACGGATCGTTCATGAAACGCATCAAGGATTACATTCACGATGGCGAAATATCAAGCGCTTACCGACTTTGCGAAAACACCGACTCGCCATATTCACGTCTCATTGCCAAAGGTCTGAGCCGTATAGGCCGACCCATGAATGATGTGCTCGTCACCATCGAAAACACCGGTAATCTCGAAGTAGCCAACCTGTCGAAAGGTCTTCCATGGTTAGCCACTACAGCGGCCGGAGCTCCGATGCTCGGTTTCCTTGGCACGGTAATAGGTATGGTTCAGTCTTTTTACGCTATAGCACAAAGCGGCAATTCGGCCGAGATAGGTTCGTTCGCCGATGGTATTTACACGGCTCTGGTAACCACGGTTGCCGGTCTTATCGTGGGTATCATTGCCTTGTTTGCATATAACTATCTTGTCAGTCGCGTAAACAAGGTCATGAACCGCATGGAGGCTCGTATAATGGACTTTATGGATCTTCTTAACGAACCGGCTAACAATTAAAAGTTCATAACAATGGCTTTAAAGAAACAACAGTCAATGCTCGACACCTTCTCGATGGCCTCGATGACCGACGTGGTGTTTTTGTTATTGGTTTTCTTCATGGTGACTTCTACTTTTATTTTTCCTACGGCCATGGAGGTAAACCTGCCACAAAGCAGCGAACAGACTCCCCTCAAACCGACAACCCGCATTTTCATACTCTCCGACGGTTCGATAGCGGGACAGTATGGCGATTCGGAAGCCATACCATTTGACTCTGAATCCGAACTTGTCAATTTCCTTAACCAGGTAGCGCAACAGGACTCGGTATCGGCAGTCGCCTTGTACGGAGACGTGGATGTTGACTATGGTCGTGTAGTGGACGTGCTTAATATCGGGGCTCGAAATCACCTTCGTATGGTTTTGGCCACAACGCCTCGCACTGATGCCCAGATACCCGAAATCACCGACATCCCGGTAGAAGAATAACTAATATCGACAATGCAGCCAATACAACATAAAAACACGAATGACTCGTGGAACCGTCAGATAGCTGTCGGCGTCACTTTCCTGGTATGTTGCTTGCTTTTGATTTGGCTTTTTGTGGCTAAATTGGGTCTTACACAAGCTCAAAGACTTGTTGCCGAGGAGAGGCCTTTTGTGTCGATGGTGTCAGAGGACGAGGAATTCATTGACGTAGAGATATTAAAACCTACAGTTGTCGGTGAAGATTTCGCGCCAGCTCAAACACCCCAAGACATGGACAACGAGGCGCAACCGGCACCCGAGACAGGCGTGGATCTCACATCACAGGGGCTACAGGGACAACCTGTAAAAACCGTTACACAACAACGTCCATCACCTATTAAGGAGCAACCAAAGACGACAACATCCAAACCAGCGACCGCCGTTGATAAAAAGGCTGAGGAAGAAAAAGCATTGGCAGCGCGCACACAAAGCAACATCACCAACGCCTTTGCTAACGCACAAAACAAGAACAACGCCCAAAACGGCACTAAAGACGAAGCCAACGCAGGCCGAGCAAACGGAAATCCCGCATCGGGAGCGTCTTCAAAATCCACAGGTTCGCGTCCCGGCGTTTCGGGCACTGTGGGTGGAGGTTGGAAAATGCCGGCATACTCGCGCGACATTCCGTCAAGCGAAGTTGGCAAAGTGGTTTTCGAAGTGGCTGTCAACCGCGACGGTTCGGTCGGCAAGATAACGCAGATTGATGCCAGTGGACTGACTTCGTCAACCATAGCACGATGCCGGAACGAAATAAGCCGTCACAAATTCACGCATCCTAATCCCGATGAGGCTCAACCTACCACGGCACGCGTCACTTTTACTTTTGTAGACCCGTCTTAACAATAACGACAATTAGAATAATTCTTTTACACCTATCCATATAACTTTTGTAACATTATGAGCGAAAGCAAAACATATAAACGCACACTTATAACCACCGCTCTACCCTATGCCAACGGACCGGTACATATCGGGCACCTTGCCGGTGTATACGTCCCGGCAGACGTTTACGCACGCTTCCTGCGTCTTAACGGTCGCGATGTCGTAATGATTGGCGGCAGTGACGAACATGGTGTCCCCATCACTATCAAGGCAAAAGCCGAAGGTGTCACTCCACAGGACATTGTTGACCGTTACCATAAGATAATCAAGGATTCGTTTGAAGAGCTGGGCATATCGTTCGATATTTATTCGCGCACCACAACTCAACTGCATAACGATACTGCATCCGAATTCTTTAAACGGCTGTATGACAAAGGAGAGTTTGTTGAAAAAACCTCGATGCAGCTCTATGACGAAAAGGCCAACCAGTTTTTAGCTGACCGTTATGTAACCGGCGAATGCCCTCATTGTCATAACCCTCGTGCTTACGGCGATCAATGCGAGGCGTGCGGCACATCACTCAACGCCACCGACCTCATCAACCCCACAAGCGCCATCACGGGCAACACCCCGGTGCTTCGTGAAACAAAACACTGGTATCTCCCCCTTGACAAATGGGAACCAAGATTGCGCGAGTGGATTCTGAACGGTCATAAGGAATGGAAAACAAACGTGTACGGACAGTGTCAGTCATGGCTCGATATGGGTTTGCAACCACGCGCCGTATCTCGCGACCTTGACTGGGGCGTCCCCGTTCCCGTGGAAGGCGCCGATGGGAAAGTGCTCTACGTATGGTTTGACGCACCTATCGGCTATATATCAAACACAAAGGAACTCTTGCCGGACTCATGGCAGACATGGTGGAAAGATCCCGAAACACGTATTATCAATTTCATCGGCAAGGACAACATCGTATTCCATTGCATCGTGTTCCCCGCAATGATGATGGCTTATGGCGACGGTTTCCAACTTCCCGACAATGTTCCGGCCAACGAATTTCTTAACCTCGAGGGAGATAAGATATCCACCTCCGGCAATTGGGCTGTCTGGCTCCATGAGTATCTGCGCGACTTCCCCGACAAACAGGATGTGCTACGTTATGTCCTGATGGCAAACGCCCCCGAAACCAAGGACAATGATTTCACATGGAAAGATTTCCAGACACGTAACAACAGTGAACTGGTGGCAATACTGGGCAACTTCGTTAACCGCGCCATTGTCCTGACGCATAAGTATTTTGAAGGGAAAGTTCCGGCAAAGGGTACATTGACTACCATAGATTCCGAACTTATTGAAGAAGTCAAGAGCCTCAAAAATGAAATATCGGAACGCATAGAGACTTTCCACTTCCGTGACGCTTTGAAAAAAGTAATGGATATTGCTCGCGCAGGCAACAAATACCTCCAGGAAACAGAGCCCTGGAAACTTGCCAAAACAGACATGCCTCGCGTAGCCACTATATTGAATGTCGCTATCAATCTGTGCGCCAATCTATGCGTCGCAATGGAACCTTTCATGCCTTTCACTGCGTCAAAACTTGCTCAAATGTTACATTTGGACAAAATGACTTGGGACGAAATCGGCGACTTCGATCTTATCGAACAAAATATTCAGTTGGGCGAACCCGCTCTCCTGTTTGAAAAGATCGAGGATGATGTCGTAGAAGCTCAGATTGCAAAGTTGCAAGAAGCCAAGAAAGACAACCTGTTAAAGAAATGGAAACCCGATCCACAGCAGACGGACGTCGATTTTGACACTTTCATGAAAAGTGATCTGCGCGTTGGCACGGTGCTCGAATGCGAACGGATACCAAAAGCAGACAAACTGCTCAGATTCCTCATTGACGACGGCTTGGAAAAACGTACAATCGTGTCCGGTATCGCGACTTATTATAATCCGGACGACCTTGTCGGCAAGCAAATCTGTTTCATTGCCAATCTGCCGCCAAGAAAACTCCGCGGGGTCGAAAGCCGCGGCATGATACTTTCAGCGCAGGATGCCGACGGACGTCTTGTCTTGATAACGCCGTCCGAACCTGTCAAACCCGGCTGTCAGATAAAATAATTGGCTGTTAAAATTAATTTGTGTAATTTTGCACGTTGGTAACGGCGGTTCAGAGCCAGTATCTCCTCACCGCTTCATGCGTGTTGCCGCTTTAATGAAAAAAATAACTTATCATAAAATATCAAATCGTTATGAACGTATCTTTTAACAAAGAGTCCGACGTGGTTGGACGCCTCGTGATTACCGTTAACGAAGCCGACTATGCCGACAAAGTATCAACAGAACTTAAAAAAATCCAGAAACAAGCCAATATTCCCGGGTTCCGTAAAGGTGCCGTGCCCATGCCGCAAATCAAACGCCGTTACGAGAAAGCCGTCATAAGCGATACTCTTAATAAAGAAGTCAACGACGCCATGTTCGACTATCTTCAGAAGGAGAACATTCATGTACTTGGCGAGCCGATGCCCGTTAAAGTACAGGAAATAACCGACGATGTTAAAGACTACACGTTCGAATTTGAAGTAGGCTTGGCTCCCGAACTGAATGTAGTGGTAGACAAATCAGTCGAACTCCCCTACTACAAAATTGAGGTCTCCGACAAGATGGTCGAAGACCAGAACAAAGCTTTCAACGAACGTTTCGGCGCGCAGGTTCCCGGCGAAGAAGTCGATGAGAAAGCAGTCATCAAGGGTTCGCTCCAACAGCTCAACGCCGATGGAACAGTCAACACTAACGACGGAGCCATCCAGGTTATCTCGGCCATTGTTGCCCCCTTCACCTTCAAAGACAAAGAGGAAGCCGCTAAGTTCCTCGGCAAAAAAGTCAACGACAAAGTTGTGTACAACCCATATAAGTCGTGCGAGGGCAACGCCGTAGAAATGGCATCGCTCCTCAATATCGACAAGGCCATTGCCGGCGATATCAAAGACGATTTTGAGTTCGCTATCAGCGAAATCATCGTTGTCAAGCCCGCTGAGCACAATCAGGACTTTTACGACCAGGTTGCAGGGCGCGACAAAGTGCATAACGAAGAGGAATATACCGAATTCGTAAAAAATCTTATCGCTTCTCAGCTTGAGGGAAATTCAGTGCAATTCTTCGACGCCACAGGCGAAAAATATTTTTACGACAAATATCAGGACATGCAACTTCCCGACGAAGTGCTTAAGAAATGGCTTGTGGCTCGTAACGAAGAACTTACGGCTGAAAATATCGATGAGGAATACGCCAAACTGTTGCCGTCGCTCAAATGGCAGATCATACGCGATGCCATAGCGTCCAAACTCGACGTTAAGGTTGACGAAAACGACATGCTCACCTATGCTCGCCTTATGACCCGCAACCAGTTCGCACAGTACGGTATTTACAATGCCGATGACCACACCATTGAAGAAGCCGCCAAACGCTTGCTTAACAGCCGCGAATATCGTTCGCGCATAGCCGAAACAGTTTCTACACAGAAACTTTTCAATACAATCCGAAACGCAGTCAATACTAAAGTAGAAGAGGTTTCGCTCGATAAGTTTATTGAACTGAACAACAACTTCAACAAAGCCGAAGGATAACTGCGGCCTTCTGACCTAATCGTCCTTTCAGACAAAACTTTTTCATATACCAACACTTCACTATGGCTGATAACACCACTACTGACAACACCGCTCCCAAGGGGCTGAATTTTGTCGAACAGATAGTCTTTGACGACCTTGCCGCCGGTAAGAACGGAGGCCGTCTGAACACCCGATTTCCACCCGAGCCGAACGGCTATCTGCATATTGGCCATGTGAAAGCTTTCTGCATGGACTTTGGAGTAGCCGAGAAATTCGGCGGCACATGCAATCTGCGTTTTGACGATACAAACCCTGTCAAAGAGGATGTGGAATATGTAGACTCCATCCGCGAGGATATCAGATGGATGGGTTTTGACTGGGGGGATCGCGAATACTACGCTTCCGATTATTTCCCCCAGTTGTATGATTTAGCCAAACGGTTAATCAAAGAAGGCAAAGCTTATGTCGATGACCAGAGCAGCGAAGAGATTGCCGCTCAGAAAGGGTCGCCAACAGTGCCCGGGCAGGAAAGCCCTTATCGCAACCGTACTCCTGAGGAGAATCTAGATCTTTTCGAGCGAATGAATGCCGGCGAGTTTGAAGAGGGCAGCCGCGTGTTGCGCGCCAAGATTGACATGGCGTCTCCCAACATGCACTTCCGCGACCCCATTATGTACCGCATAATCAAAACACCGCATCACCGTACCGGAACGACGTGGAAGGTATATCCCATGTATGACTTCGCGCACGGTCAGAGTGACTATTTTGAAGGTGTCACCCATAGTATATGCACTCTCGAGTTTGAGGTACACCGTCCCCTCTACGAATATTTCGTCAAAGAGTTGGCAGACGAGTCATACTGCCCACGCCAGATAGAGTTCAACCGCTTGAATCTCACCTATACCGTGATGAGCAAACGCAAACTGTTGCAGCTCGTCAAGGAGAACCTTGTCAACGGTTGGGATGACCCTCGGATGCCGACTGTATGCGGAATGAGACGTCGCGGATACACACCTCAGTCCATACGCAACTTCATCGATGCCATAGGCTACACCAAGTACGAAGCACTCAACAGCGTAAGCCTGCTTGAACATGCTGTCCGTGAAGACCTCAACAAGATTGCCACCCGCGCAATGGCAGTTCTTAACCCCGTGAAAGTCGTCATTGACAATTACCCTGAAGGTAAGGTCGAGACGGTAACCATGGAGAATAACCCCGAACAGGAAGGTTCAGGTACACACGAGATGCCCTTTAGCCGTGAGATTTACATTGAACGCGAGGACTTCATGGAAAATCCCCCGAAAAAGTTCTTCCGTCTGGCTCCCGGCAATGAGGTTCGCCTCAAAGGCGCTTATATAATTAAGTGTGAAAGCGTCGAAAAGGACGAAAACGGCAACATCACCACCATCCATTGCACATACGATCCAGAAACCCGCAGCGGTCTCCCCGGAGCCGCCCGCAAGGTGAAAGGCACCCTCCATTGGGTTTCGGCACAGCATGCTGTCGATGCAGAAGTGCGTTTGTACGACCGTCTCTTCAATGTTGAGAACCCGTCAGCTGAGGCCGACCGCGATTTTCGCGACCTCCTTAATCCGGATTCGCTGAAAGTGGTACAAAACGTCAAAGTAGAGCCCTTCATAGCCGACAACGCTCGCCGGGGCGAAAAATTCCAGTTCCAGCGAATAGGATATTTCACACCCGATTACGACTCGACACCCGACCATCTTGTCTTCAACCGCACGATCGCCCTTAAAGACAGTTGGGAAAAAGCCAAAGACAAATAACGAGTTAACCAACCCATTGCCAACATTATAGCGGCTTTGGACGCTTACTTATACTCTTAGTCTGGTGCAAGTGCCCGACTAAGAGTTTTTCTTGGCTACTTTTACAACAAGGTCAACCTTAATTAATCCTGCGATTATAATACTTCGAATGCAATCGTGGCAATGCACACTACGATTTTTTGAACATTTTTCGATCAGGAGTGTTTAATATTTATAATAATAAACCTTTTTTAAACACACCACATTATGTCTGACAAAAACAAAAAATCCAAGACAAATCCTTGGTTGGTTATTGGCGTTATCGCACTTATTGTTTTGCTGTTCGGATGGCTGACCTTCGCCGATATGGCCGGTGACACCGATGTGTCATCGAGTACCAACTTCTCTACCGATAACCCCACCGCTCCGGCCAACACTCCCACCGACGCACTATAACCTAACTTTAAAACATCAAAGTCATGACAATCGCTGACATTGAAATATTTACCTGGATTATCTGGGTAGCTGCAGGCATTATTGTCGCACTTATAGCAGCCGGTCTGTATGGCGGACGCAAAATGCTTGGTAACGATCTTTTCGTTGGAGTAGTCGCCTCGGTGCTTGGCGGCTGGTGTAGCGCCATGATAACGGGCGATGCCACGAAAAGTCAACTAATCGTCTCGTCGTTGTGCGCCGTTCTTTTCAGTGTCCTGGCGATATACATCCTTAACATCGTAGCACGGCGACGCAATCGTTGACATGTAACGACCTCGGCAATTGAAATCGGCAAAGGACAAAATTAAACGACCTTCGAGAAACATCGAAAGTCGTTTAATTTTAACCATTGAAAGGCGTCGGTCTTATGCGTTTTCTTCTTTCTTTACCGGACGACGACGCTCTTTAATACGAGCTTTCTTACCGGTAAGACCACGCAGATAATAAAGTTTAGCGCGACGAACCTTACCTTCCTTATTGACAACTATAGAGTCAATGAACGGAGAGTTGAGGGGGAAGATACGTTCCACACCTACATTGTCGCTTATTTTACGAACGGTGAAACGTTTCTTGTCACCGTCACCGGAGATACGGATAACAACGCCGCGATACTGCTGGATACGTTCTTTGTTACCCTCTTTAATACGGTAAGCGACCGTGATGGTGTCGCCGGGGCCGAAAGCGGGATGCTGTTTTCCACTCGGAAAAGCTTCTTCGGCAATCTTAATCAAGTCCATTTTATTTTATACTTAAAATGTTAACAAAAACGGAGCGTTCACGGGCTACTGTCTCCCGCCAGAGGCTACGCATATCGGCTGCAAAGGTACAAATAATTTTCCAAACCGCCAAAGCCCCCAAATCCGCAAAAAATGACCGTTAAAAAATGAAATCTGCAGACACTGTTTCTTTATAATGAAAAGTGCAAAGATGTTCCTTCGCACTAAGTATGTTGTAGAATTCACTATGCACCTTAAAAGCGCTGACATATTATAGACATACTATTACGTGTCGTAATTTGCTTTCATGCTCTGTTATCTATAAACCAACTTCTCGTTTCTTTTGTTTTAGTGTTATGACTGAAGAAAAACAAATAGAGATCCATCCTTTCGAACCTTATTTGCCTGTCGACGCCAAGGTTTTGATTATGGGTACTTTCCCGCCACAACCTAAACGCTGGAGCATGGAATTTTTCTATCCAAATCGCACCAATGATTTCTGGCCGATGATGGCTCTGATTTTTAAAGGTGACAGAAAAGCGTTGCTCGCTCGCGACGGAAAAACCTTTGACCTTGACGCTATTAAGGCATTGTTGTACCGTCATCACATAGCGCTGTACGATACCGGTCATAAGATTCGGCGATTGAAAGACAACGCGTCTGACAAGTTTCTTGATATAATTGAACCGGTAGACCTCTACGGCGTGTTGGAACGCATTCCTAAGTGCAAAACCATAGGCACCACGGGCGAAAAAGCCGCCAATATCATAGCCAATTTGACACATAGCGAAGCGCCGGCTATGGGTTGCAAGACTATCACCCCGGATGGCCTTTCTCACTGGAGACTGCCGTCAACTTCGAGAGCTTATCCTTTGGCATTGGAGAAAAAAGCTGAATATTATAGGCGCATGTTCCAATCTGTTGGTCTTGTGTGACCTCTCATTCGGACTTTCCTAACAAATAGCCCGATTTACGTAACACACTTATACCGTCATTATAGAAAGACGGCGAAAGAAGCTCCGAAAGAGTCGTGCCGGCATTATTGTCCAGGTAGGATTGTACAATTTTATAACCTATATACCTTGATGCTCGACCTGGAGCGTCCGGACTGATGAGGGTGGAGGACGGACGTAGGTCAAACAGATTGGATATAATCGTCTGGTCTGAGCTATAAAGCTTATTGTCTTTCAATAGCTGCTTGCCAATAAATTCTTCGTTGTCAACGACCTGCTGCATTTCGTCTGCAGTGAATCCTAATATCAGATTTAAGGGGGCAGCAGGCACCAAAGCGTGTTTTGCAGTGGCAATCGAACCTTCGTATATCAGCCTGTTAAGCACAGTAGCCTCGTCAGTCTCGATATATGGGTAGGAAGTGGCTAAAAGAGCTTCGGCCATATCGACAGGTATCATATCGCGCGTTTTCAGTTTGGTCTTGTAACGAGGCCATCCGTTGTAAGCTTCGTTAAGCGCTCCTAAATAATGATTCAACGCCAAATAGGCCGTTCTGTTGCCTTCGTTTATTATAATTGAATGGCTATCACCCCAAGTCACGGAGGCGAATTTGTCAGCTGGAATAGCCAGGCTGTTGGCTTTTGCTGTCTCAAGTATTAAGCCAAGAGCATGTTCTTCCGGCTCAAGGTCGCTGTATAGTCTGTCCACTTCCGGCATGAACATGGTTGTCGCAGGCCATGTTGACCAAAAAGACATCAGCCGTTCGTCCACACTATCCGTTCCATTGACGATCAATGCGTAACCCTTAAGCAACTCCAAATCAGCGTTTATTATCGAGTCTCGATGTTGTCTATCATCATTTATAAAAGATGCGATATCCTTGTCCAAACGATGAATTCTGACTGGCGTCGTGTCGGTTCCTTCCTGAAGAGCATATCGATGTCTCTCATCTCCATATCGGCACGACATGAAGAGAAAAGACATCATTGGGACGGCTATATACAACAAAATGAATCGTGTTGGTTTCATACGACAAAGGTACATAAAAAATCTCTATGGATGGTGTGCTCTGATTATTGCTGTTTGTGTTATCGAAAAAAATTTTTAAATTTGCCCCGATAAATCACCTATAAAGTTAAATATATAACTATTCACAAACATAAGAAATGGTAGAACGCGTACTTTCGATATCCGGCAAACCCGGTTTATACAGACTGGTAAGCCAAGGCAAAAACATGATTATTGTTGAAAATGTAGCTACAAAAAAACGTCAGCCTGCATACAACCACGATAAGATAATTTCGCTTGCCGACGTGGCAATATATACCGACGAAGGCGAAGTGCCTCTTTATGACGTGTTTGCTTCAATAGCCGAAAAAAACAATAATCAACCCGTCGAAGTCAAGGCTCTGAGCGATACCGAGTTGCGTGAATATTTTGCCACATATCTGCCATCTTTTGATCGCGAAAGAGTTTATACCACAGATATACGTAAACTTTTTCAGTGGTATAACACATTGGTCGCTAACGGCGTGACACAGTTCAAAGAAGAGGAGATAAATGAAGCCGAAGCTGCTGAAAAAGCCGAGGCCGCTGATGACGCCCAAGTAAAGAAACAATAAGGCTGTCTTTAGTCAGGCTCTCCCCCCGAGCCCATGGCCAAACATTGTGTCGTCAGCGGTTGGTTAACTTGATTTTATAGCTTCAAAAAATTATAAAATCAAAAAACCGCCCAAAAATTTGGCCGTTACGAAAAAAGTCCCTAAATTTGCACCGCTTTTGAGGGAATCCTCATAGCGCATATAACGGAGATTCGCTAGCTCAGCTGGTAGAGCACAACACTTTTAATGTTGGGGTCCTGG
>JAFLTY010000035.1 GCA_022509065.1 Muribaculaceae bacterium | reverse complement strand
ATCAAGCTATCGGGTTTTGTTTTGTATTGCAAAATTAAGAAATTTTGCTGAGAAATAGACACTTGCCGTCACAAAAACATAGGACAATCCTTCGCGGAATATGCATACGTCGCGGCTGAGTCAACTGGGGGAAAATGTAGAATAATTGTTTTTCAACCATCCAAAAAGATATAGGGTTGTTAGGCAACAAAATTTTTTGTATCTTTGTGGGTGTTAAAGGCGGGTCGACGCAGTCGACTTTGCCCTTTTGTGATGTAAACACAGTTAATTTTAGAAATTAATAATTTGATAATCAATAAATTATAAACCAATGTACAGAACACATACCTGTGGAGAATTGCGAAAAAATGACGTTGGCGCCTCGGTAACGCTTGCCGGTTGGGTGCAACGCGTACGCAAAATGGGCGGTATGACATTTGTCGACCTTCGTGACCGCTACGGCATAACCCAGATAGTTTTTAACAACGAGTCGGATGCGACCCTTAACGAAGTAGCCAATCATCTGGGTCGTGAGTATGTTATTCAAATCACCGGAAAGGTTGAGGAGCGTCAAAGCAAAAATCCCCACATGGACACCGGCGATATCGAGATCATAGCCGACAGTCTTAAGGTGCTTAATCCCAGCGAGGTTCCCCCCTTCACCATCGAGGATAACTCTGACGGTGGCGATGACCTTCGCATGAAGTATCGTTATCTTGATCTGCGCCGCACTCCAGTTCGTCAGAACATTGAGTTGCGTCACCGTATGACAATGGAGGTACGTCGCTATCTCGATAGCAAAGGTTTTCTGGAGATTGAAACTCCGATGCTTGTAGGCTCGACTCCCGAAGGAGCACGCGATTTCGTAGTGCCCTCACGTATGAATCCCGGACAGTTTTACGCTCTTCCCCAGTCGCCCCAAACCCTTAAGCAATTGCTCATGGTATCGGGAATGGACCGCTATTTCCAGATAGTGAAATGTTTCCGTGATGAGGATCTGCGCGCCGACCGCCAGCCCGAATTCACTCAGATAGACTGTGAGATGAGTTTTGTCACCCAGGACGATGTCACAGACACTTTCGAAGGAATGGCGAAACATCTTTTCCGCGAGATACGCGGTGTCGAACTCGAAGGTGATTTCCCGAAAATGTCATGGGCTGACGCAATGAAATATTATGGTTCGGACAAACCCGACACACGTTTCGACATGAAATTTGTGGAACTCATGGATGTCATGAAGGGACACGGTTTCGGTGTGTTTGACAATGCCGCATACATTGGCGGTATCAACGCAAAGGGAGCGGCTACATACACCCGCAAACAACTCGATGCTTTGACCGAATTTGTCAAACGTCCCCAAATCGGTGCCAAAGGCCTTGTCTACGCACGCGTCGAAGAAGACGGCAATGTGAAATCGTCCGTCGATAAGTTCTATGACCAGGCAGCGCTTCAAAAACTAAAAGAGGCAATGAACGCCGAGCCCGGTGACCTTATCCTTATAATGTCGGGCGACGATGTGATGAAGACACGTAAACAGCTCAGCGAGTTACGACTTGAAATGGGTCGTCAGCTCGGTTTACGCGACAAGAACAAGTTCTCATGCCTTTGGGTGGTCGATTTCCCGATGTTTGAATGGAGCGAGGAAGAAGGACGCCTTATGGCAATGCATCACCCGTTCACTCACCCAAAGGATGAGGATATACCCCTGCTCGACACCGATCCGGCAGCTGTCCGCGCCGACGCTTACGATATGGTTATCAATGGCGTTGAAGTAGGTGGAGGCTCAATACGTATTCATGATGCCGACCTGCAACAAAAAATGTTCGAGATTCTTGGCTTTACTCCCGAGAAAGCCAAAGAACAGTTCGGTTTCCTTATGAACGCATTCAAATACGGTGCACCTCCTCATGGCGGTCTCGCCTACGGTCTTGACCGCTGGGTATCGCTGTTCGCCGGTCTTGACTCTATCCGCGACTGCATAGCGTTCCCGAAGAACAACTCGGGTCGTGATGTCATGCTTGACGCGCCGGCTCCGATAGACGACCATCAACTCGACGAACTGCAGATAAAACTCGACCTTAAAGAAAAATAATGTCTACACCGAAGGTTACAGTACGTCAGGTGATTGACGCTGTTGAGCGCCATGCGCCTCTTAATTTGCAGGAAAGTTGGGACAATAGCGGACTGCAGGTTGGGCATGGTGACACGGCGGTAAGCGGTGTGCTTGTCACAGTGGATGTCACTCCCGAAAGGATTGACGAAGCTGTCGCTGCAGGTGCCAATATGATAGTGAGCCATCATCCGCTCATCTTCAAAGGTTTGAAATCCATCATAGGCCAGACACGCACGCAACAGGCAGTCGAAAAGGCTATTCGTAACGACATATCCGTCTATTCGGCGCATACATCACTGGACAACGCCGCTGACGGTCTGTCGGTAGCATTCGCCCGCCATATAGGGGCAAGCATCGTTGAGCCCCTCGTGCCTTCCTCGCCGGGAGCTGCCACAGGATGCGGAGTGATATGCGAGCTTCCCGCGGCGATGTCTCCCAACATTCTGTGCGAGGCTGTCCGACGGGCTTTCGGCATCTCGTCCGTGCGTCACTCCGAGGCCGCCTTGCGTCCCGAAACCATTCGCCGCATAGCTGTATGCACCGGCGCTGGCGGAAGTCTTATCGACGAGGCTGTCCGACACCACGCCGACGCTTATATCACCGGAGAGATACGCTATCACGACTTTATCGATTTTGCCGACAAGATATTCTTGATAGAATGCGGCCACTTCGAAACCGAAGAGATAGCCAAGGATGTACTTGCAGCTTTTATCACCGAAGCTTTCCCCTATTTGTCAGTGCTTAAATCAAAAAACGAAAAAAATCCAGTTATATACATAAATTAATATGGCAAACGCAAAAAACGAACGCACATCGAACGTCGAAGAACGACTACGTGCGCTTTACCAATTACAGACTATACTCAGTGAAATAGACCGCATCAAAACCATTCGCGGCGAACTTCCTCTCGAAGTGAAGGATCTCGAGGATGTCATTACCGGTCTGCACACCCGTGTTGAGAACTTCAACCGAGAGATAGACGAGGCAAAACAAAACCTCACATCCGAAAAAAACAAGATAGAAAACTGCAAGGCGCTCATAGCTCGCTATAAGGAGCAACTCGACAACGTGCGAAACAACCGTGAATTCGACATGCTCACAAAAGAAATCGAATTCCAGAATCTCGAAATAGAGTTGTCCGAAAAACGCATCAACGAGTACTCGCGTCTCATCGAAAACAAACAGGCTGAAGTACAGGCAACCGAAAGTCGCCTCAACGACCACTCGCAGATTTTGGACGAGAAAAAACGCGAACTCACAGAGATAGTCACCGAGACGCGTCAAGAGGAAGAGAACCTTCGCGAAAAAGCCAAGAAACTCGAACCCACCATCGATGACGAACGCTTGCTCAATGCCTTTAAACGCATTCGCAAGAACGCCCGCAACGGTCTGGGTATCGTTTATGTACAGCGTAACGCATGCGGTGGTTGCTTCAATCGTATTCCGCCTCAGAAACAGATGGAAATCAAGATGCACAAAAAAGTCATCGTATGCGAATACTGTGGCCGCATCATGATTGATCCGGAACTTGCCGGTGTTCAAGAAAACGCTTGATTAACACCTGGTAAGCACTCGCCAAAGGTGATGCTTGCTTAGGGTTGGGATTCGTTCCCCCTTACGGTACTAAGAGCCGGTTCGACAATAATTGTCGAACCGGCTCTTAAAGCAGACTGCCTGGTCAATTACGGCCAAGCAGTCTGTTTGTTTTGACGATTGTCTGAACTCGTCTAAGAGTCATGGCGGCGTACGCCATAGATTCTTTATTAACGGGTCATTGTCAGAGTGTAGGGATATGTGCTGAGATTCAGCGTAACGGTATAGGTTGCGGTCTCGGGGACAGATATATTGTCGCCACCTTCCGAAAGGTTGTTAAGGTCGCCACCTAAGTTGTAATCCCAATTGTCATTCATACGCACTTTGAATCCCTGACCGGCTTCCATTGCCACGGTTGCAGTATAAACGGCATGATCGGTGGTCTCCATGGGGAGCTGCGCACTCCAACTGTTGAAGTCGCCGATGAGACCCACGCTGTTCATTAGAGTCATTTTGTATGTGAGTTCGTTGGTATTCACTTCGGTGAGGTATAGACCTTCCGTGTCTACAGTAAGGTTACCGGCGCCCCCGTCTGTTGACAGAATACCGGGTGTGCCACTGTCACCGTAGTTAATGCCACCCCAGTCACCCTGGCTGGTGAACTTGAATCCGCCCTTGCAGGGTATAAAGCCACGGTAAACGCCTTTAGCCGTATTTTTAATCTGCGGAGCGACGGCGTGGTTCCATCCGTTGTGGTCGCCGGGAACATACAGCACTTCTGCAGCCACATACTCGTGCAGCAGTTTGAATTCGTATGAGCGGTTTTCCATGTCTATTGCCATTTCATAAATGCCGGGAGCGGTGATGCAACCCGCGCCGCAATCTTCGGTGTCGGTACGGCCGACAAGGGCGCCGTCCAAGTCACCTGAGCCGTTAACTGCGGTACCGAAAGAAGCGTCGGTGGCATCTACCCAGTTGCCGGTAGCTATAGTCGACTGCGGAACCACTTTCCACCACCAGCCATCGGCTGCCTGGTCATCGGTGATAGTTACTTCGAGAGTGAAAACGGGATTGTCATAGGGATCGCCTTCGTGGTTGAATAGAACGGCGTCGGCTACCGACCACCCGTTTATAGAACCGAGCAGACCGTATGCTTCCTCAATGACTATACCCAGATCGAAGGGAGTCACCTCGGCTGTGCCACTGACATAATAAGTGTCCAGACCGCCCATACGCACCTGGGCATTGCCTTTTGTGGCGTACGCGGCCACGCGGAAATAAACGGTTTGTGTTTTGGGAGCTTTGCCGACAGCAGCCACAAAAGCAGCCTCAAGGTCGTCGGCGGTGGTCTGTAATGTGCCGTCCTCGTTCAAACTGACGGGGAAATTGGCCGTATGTACAAATTCCTGTTCACGACCCATTTCGCCCACGAAGCTGAGCTGATAGCCTTCAGGAAAGTTTGTGTCAGCGGTCACCTTACCCAGATCGACGGGGGTGTCGGAGGCATTGAGCGCTGTCAAATCGATGGCCGTGGGAATGGTGGACTGAACCGTCAGGTCACCTCCGGTCATTACCGGTTCCTGTGGATTGGTGGGCAGAGGCACGTTGTTCTTTTCGTCACAAGACCAAGCGGCCACGGAGAGTGATGCCACAAGTAGTATTCCAAGTTTTTTTGTTATCATGACTTTTACTTTTTTCTTACGAGGTTAAGAACTTATTGTGCTATCATAATGAACTTGTGCGTGTTCATATCCACATTCATGTACAGGTCGCCACCTTCATAGTTGGGGAAGTTGAAAGCGCCTTTACCATGGACAAGAGTGAAGTTGAATTCGCCGTTGGTCAGTTCAAAATCGAGAGGATTGTCATCTACCTGACAGCCCCATGAATCGTTGTCCCAACCGGTCAAAGCCGTATAGAAACGGAACATGGGGGCCGCGCCTATCGCAAAGGTTTTAGAGTAGATCTGGCTACCGATAGCGTCTTCGGCTTCGGTAAGCGCCCATTCGTTATAGTGTGCCTGATTGGTGGCATCGGGGCCTTTCCAGCCTTCGGGACTACCAACGAGATAAATCTTGCCGGGGCTCTGGATGGCGCAGTATTCTTCGACTTGATCCAGACATATAACATTGGATGTGACATAGCTGTCGGCTACCTGAGGTATTTGTCCGAGAATACGCAGGTAAAGCTGACGCGGAGGTTCCTGAGTGTAATCCTCCTCGGTTTTGATGCCACGTAGAGTGCAGATGCCTATAGCGATTTCTTCCATCGAAACACTGGCCACGCAGCTGTGGTATGTTGTGGCGCAGGTGTAATAGTTAGTCTCGCCGTCGGCAAGGTCTTTGAATTCTTTTTCGAGCGCTATCTGCACTTTATAGTCGGGGGCGGCTGCGAAACCCCAGTCGGGTTGCGACCACGTCAGGTCAATCACCCCTTCGGGAGTAAGCTGATAGAGCTGGTTGGCAAGAGCCGGTGTGTTGAGGTCGAACTTGGTCGCGTCCTGATAACGCGGTTCTGTGTTCTGTTTACAACCGGTCAATGTGCCGACGGCCAACAAGCCGGCCATTATGATTGATATTTTTTTCATCTTGTTATTCGTTTAATGTGAAGGGATGACGTACATTAATTATAACCGGGATTCTGGCGGTAAGCCTGGAACGAAATCACCTTGGTGGGTATCGGGAACAGTTTGTAGTGTTCATCGATGGCAACGCCGTCGTGAACGCCACCCTTCCAGTTCCACAAGTAAGAACCGCCGGTAAACTTACCGTAACGGATAAGGTCGCTGCGGCGGGTGTTTTCGCCATAAAGCTCGCGTGAACGCTCGTTAAGCAGGTTGTCGGCTGTAAGATCCGATACACCCCACGGTTCTACGCCCGCGCGGCCACGAATATAGTTGGCGTATGCAAGAGCATCGTTCTGATTGCCGGCGTTTCCGACAACGTTTGCCTCTACAGCACTCAGATATATCTCGGCAAGACGAATAACCGTCCAGTCAGAGCTTGCGAAAGCATTCGAGCTGCTGGGAGAGTTGTCAAGGTCGATGTTGCCAAATTCATCGTAGGCGAAGTTGGTGTACTTGATAGGCGCATAACCCTGACCGTAACCTGCATTACCCATAATGGTGTTGTTGTCGATTTTGAAACCGTCCTTGCTTGTCTTCCAAAGCTGGCAACGGAGGTCGTTGGAGTAACCGTTGTCATCGAAACCGAATTTGAGCGACAGTTGTTCGCGCGCTACCATACATGTCCATTGTGCGTCGAGGTTACAGTCTTCGACCGACGAAATGTTGTCGTACGAACCGCATGTGGCTGCGATATAGAACGTTGAACCGCCGTATGACTGCAGGTTGCTACCGTCCTGAGGCACTGTCCAGATGATTTCGTTGGGACGGCTGCCGCCGGCTGCATACTCGTTGTTATTGGCTCCGAACAGAGCTATATAGCTGTCAGCGAGACCGCTGCCGTCATAACCCGAACCTTTGTGGTGGTTGATGATTTTGACTGCGGTGCTCCAAGCCTTGTCATAGGCCGGTGTGCCGGTGTAAACGCCTGCGTTCAGATAGAATTTGACAAGAAGTGCGTCGGCACATTCCTTGCCAACGTAGCCATAAGCAGGTGTTGCGTAGCTGTCACCGTATTCGGCGCTGACTTCCTCAAGGGTTGCCACTACTTTATTGTAAAGGTCGGCACGGCTGTACTGGTCGGGAGCTGTACCGGCTTCGGCTGTCTCATCGACATATCCGCAGTCGCCGAAACAGTCTATGGCATAGAAATAAGCGAGCGAACGCACAATTTTGGCCTGGCGAATGTATTCGTCGGCAGCTGTCTGATCGGCTTCCGTCGGCAGCATATCGCGGTATTTCTCTATCGTACGAATCAACTCGTTACAGAGAGCTATCTCGGCATAAAGACGGCTGTAGGCGGCGTACATGATTTCGTTGTCGGCAGCCAGGTTGAGGGTTACCAATTCGTAGTAACCGGCGTCGTTGAACTGCAGCCACGAGTACTCGTCGGTTGTCATCTCTTCGAGGTTGAACACTGTACGGGTGTAAGTTCCCGCTCCGGCATCGCCAAAACCGAGTATCGAGCTTCCGGCACCACCGTTACCGGCAGTCGCCATTCCCTGATAAATCTCGGCAAGAAGACGATCCATAGTGCCGCGTGGATCGGCGGCAAACATTTTGTCGGGCGTGTCGGCGTTAGGATCCTGCGGGGGCACGTCAAGGTCGTTGATACACGATGTCATGCCCATGGTGGCTACAAGCGCCGCGCCTAATATGTAGTTTTTTATGGATTTCATTGTTTGTTGTTTAATTAAACGTTAAACAGCTGATTGTAAAACTTTAAATTGTATCAGAACGTGGCGACCACGCCAATTGTTGCTGTGACGGGACGGGGATAGACGTTCGAGTCAACTCCACTGAACACTTCCGGGTCGAGACCTTTGTACTTGGTTATGACAAAGGGGTTCTGAACGGCGCCAAAAAGACGCAGACGCAACTGGTTGTTGATAAGTCCCGGCCATGTGTAACCAAGGGTTATGTTGTCGCAACGTACAAAACCGGCATTCTCCAGGAAGTAGTCCGAGCGAACAAGGTTGGAAACGGCAGCTCCGTCGTTGAAATAGAAGTCGCTCTTGAGCACGTTGTTGAGAATGTTGCCCTGACCTTCAAGGTTATACAGGTTAATGTTGCCGGCGCGTACTCCGTCATACACATAGTTGCCGATAGAGGCGCGGATAACGAATCCAAGATCCCAATTCTTCCAGCTGAAGGTGTTGTTCCAGTTCAGAGTGACTTTGGGGTCACGGCTGTGTTTGATGACAAGGTCGGCGTTGTCTATGACGCCGTCGGCATTCTGGTCTACATAGCAGTCGGGAATGGGGTTGCCTTCCTTGTCATATACCTGTTCGAAAACATAGAACGAGAAGGCCGGATAGCCCACTTTATGTATCTCTATGGGACCGGCGTTTTCCGAAGCGGGGTTACCGTATGCATCGAGGGTAAACGTTTCGTCGTCGGCTTTCGAACCGGTCAGGCTGGTGATTTTGTTTGAGTTCCAAGCTACGTTCAAACCTGTCGACCATGTGAAGTCATTTGTCACAACAGGTTTGGCGCCGATGTTAAATTCAACACCGATGTTACGCAGTGTTCCGATGTTACGGTCCATAGCGTTCGTTGTTGTCATACCGGCGGGTACTGGTACGTAGGCCAACAGATCTTTAGTGTTGCGCAGGTACCAGTCTACACTTGCAGTCACGCGGTTGTTCAGCCATGCCATGTCGACACCGACATTCCATGTAGTGGTGGTTTCCCACTTCAGGTTGGCGTTGTAAGCGTTGGGATAAAGGGGATTGACCCATCCGCCGGCAAGTCCGGGATAAAGAGCCGAGTTCTGCGATATGGAATAAACGGGAGTGTAAGCGTTGTAACCGCCTACGGCTTGTTGACCTGTCTGACCCCATTCGAGACGAAGTTTGAACTCGTTCATCCTGTCGACTCCTTCGAAGAACTCCATGTTGTTAATTTTCCAAGCCAGAGCGGCTGCGGGGAACAGACCCCAGCGTGTCGACTTGGCAAAACGTGAAGTACCGTCGTCACGTATGGTGAACGTCAGCAGGTAAGTGTCATCAAAGCTATAGTTGACACGACCGTAGAAAGACAGCAGGTTGAGCTGGCCTTTGCCATGGTAAGTGTAGTACCATTGGTCGGCGCTCGAACCCCACGCCTGACCTATGTGGTCGGCTGTGGACGGGTCTTCTGTTATTGTCCATGTGTTGGTGGCCGCATCGTACGATTTGCTGTAACCCAGCGTATTGATACGGGTTTCGTTCGACTGGATATAATCCATACGCTGCCACGAATAACCGGCCACGACGTCAAGATTCGAACGGATGGCTTCAAATTCTTTCTTGTAGTTGACATAGAACTCAAGAAGGGTGTTGCGGTTAAGGCTCTTGTTGTAATAACGCTGTCCGGCACCGTCCTTATAGTTGCTGTTCCATGCCTGCGGCGAGTTCTGCAGGTTGTAATTGAACGTTTCACCTTTCACCACGTCATAACCGAGATTGAGGTTAAGATGCAGCTCGGGAAGGAAATGGAGCGCATAGTCAATCTGCAGGTTGCCGGTCGATGTCCACGCCTTGTTCTGGTTGTCCACACCGAAAAGCTGTGCCACGGGGTTGAGGGCTCCGTTAGTCTCAAGGTTACCGTCATTGTTGATAAGCGATGTGTAACCGCTCAGATATGTAATGCCGGAAGTACCCACCGTGTTATATTTGGTGTAAACAGGCAGCGTGGGGTTAAAGCTGATTGCGGCGCCTATGGCTCCGGTCGATGCATTCCAGTCGCGTATATAGCTGCCCTGAACATTAGCGTTGACCTGCAACAGCCCGTTGAAGAACTTAGGTGTGAGATTGAAGCCCACTGTGGTTCGTGACATACGCGATGTCTTCAAGATACCTTCGTTGTTGGTGAACGAAGCGCTCACGCGATAAGGCAGGAACTTGGCTGTGCCACCGACACTGAGGTTGTAGTCCTGACTGAGGGTGGTGCGCAGAACCTCTTTCTGCCAGTCGGTATTGGCGTCACCAAGCAGACGGGTGGCGTTTTCCGACGCATATTTATTTATATAGTCGCGGTACTGGTTACCGTCAAGTACACCCCAGGTCTTGCGGGCTGTATTCATGTGCCAGTTGGCCGAGAATGTCACCTGAGGTTTGCCGGAAGAACCCTTCTTGGTGGTCACGATGATAACGCCGTTCGAAGCGCGCGAACCGTAGATGGCGGTTGCCGACGCCGATTTAAGTATAGAGATGCTCTCTATGTTGTCGGGTGCTATCATCGTCATGGCGTTCGCCGAACCATAGCTGCCGTTCATGGGCACACCGTCGATAACGATAAGGGGATCGTTGCTGGCGTTCAGCGACGCACCGCCACGGATACGTATGCTGGCGCCTCCGCCCGGGTTACCGCCGTCTGTGGTGACAACGACACCGGGGCTGGCTCCTACCAACAGGTCGTTGGCCGACGTGGCAAGTCCGGCTTCTATATCGTCCGGTTTGATAACGGCGACACTACCGGTGGCGTCTTCTTTCTTCACCGAACCGTAACCTACGACTACAAGTTCGTCAAGGACGGCGGCATCGCCTTGAAGATAAATGTCTATGGTGGTTCGTCCTTCGACTGGAACCACCTGTGTCTTACAGCCTACCAGCGATACTACCAACGAACCGTTGGAGGGCGCCGAGATTCGGAAGTTTCCGTCGATATCGGTTGCGCAACCTACGCCGGAAACACCTTGCACTGTAACACTGGCTCCGATGGCGGTCTCTCCGTCAGGGTCGTACACCGTACCCGTAATGACGATGTCGTTCGCCAAAGCCTGAAAACCCATCGCCACTGTCATGAGAAGGGCGAGGAGGGCTTTCCGATTCATTTGTAAACAAATGTTCTTCATGCAGAAATTTTTAAGTTAACGAAAAATTGTTTTATTGATTGTTTTCTTTCTCGCGGTGATATGTATTGCCGTAAGAATTCTTGGAATTTTACGGCAGTAACGTTTAAGGATTTTACAGTCGGATGTTTAGAAAAGTCGGTTTTAAGCCAAGCAGTCTTTTGAAAGTAAGTATAATTATAAATACAGCATAATCAATCAGTTATGCTATGCCATAGGATGCTATAACGTCTATGGCGCTGATTTGATGTAAATTTAGCGATGCAAAATAAGTATAAATTTTTGAAAAAATAAAGATTTTCCCAAAAAAATTTACAGTCTTTTATAGCGGAAAAAATAGTAACTTTGCGCGAATTTTTGAATAAGAGCCCATAAATGAAGAGTAACACCATAGACATGCTGACCGGTCCGCTGCTTAGGCCGACGCTGAAGTTTGCCATCCCCCTCATAGCCACAGGGGTGGTACAACAAAGCTTCAACTCGGCCGATGCTTTTGTGGTGGGTCGGTACTGTCCGTCCGAAGCGTTGGCCGCCGTTGGCTCAAACGGTCCGGTGATAAACCTTATAGTGACTCTGTTTATGGGTCTTGGGGTGGGTATCAACGTTGTCACCGCATCCTGCATAGGTCGCCGGGATTTCGAGGGGGTACGCCGTTCCGTAGCAACTACCGGCATACTGTCCATTGTTTGCGGCATAGCGATGGCTATTATCGGCATGGTTTTCTCACGCCCTTTGCTCGTTGCTTTGGCAACTCCTGCCGAGGTTCTTGATCATGCCTCGACATATCTGCGTGTCATGTTCATGGGATTGCCGTTCATGATGATATATAATTTCGGAGCAGCCATCCTGCGCAGTGTCGGTGACACAGCGCGGCCTTTCTACATACTTGTGGTCAGTTGTCTGGTCAACATAGGCCTCGACTTGTTGTTCGTGGCCAAATTCGATATGGGTGTTGCCGGGGTCGCCATAGCCACTGCCATCGGCATGGCTCTGAACGCCACTCTCGTTGTGATACTTTTGTTACGCGAGAAAAGCGATATTCAACTCGTTCCGCGTGGCATGCGGTTTTATAGACGCGAGCTGCGACAGATCCTTCACATCGGCCTCCCGGCAGGTTTGCAGGGGCTCGTATTCTCGCTTAGCAACGTTTTTATACTTTCGGCCATCAACAGTTTCGGGTCTGCAGCCAGTGCCGGTAGCGCAGCCGCGCTAAACTACGAGCTGTATTGCTATTTTCTTGTCGTCGCCTTCATACAGGCCACTGTAGCGTTTACGTCCCAAAACTACGCGGCCGGAAAAATAGACCGTTGCAAACGTATCTATCGCCTGAACATGATATTGGCTCTCGTTTTTTGCGGCATCATGAACATAGGGGTGGTTCTTAACAAGGGTTTCTTCATCGGATTCTTCTCCACCGACCCCGAGGTGCTTCCTTTCGCTTATACGCGGCTTACCGGCGTCTTGCTATTTCAGTTTGTGGCTTGTTCCTACGAAATCAGCGGAGGTGCCATGCGCGCTCTCGGTTATTCAATGACTCCAACCATTGTTACCATTTTGGGTACATGTGTATTCCGTTTGCTTTGGGTATGGGGTCTGCCGTTTTTCGGAGGTACATTCGCCACCTTGATGGCTGTCTATCCTATTACTTGGGTAATAACAGGCGTATCGGTGACAGTAGCTTACTTTGTGGTGCGTAGAAAAGCTTTTGCTAAAGTAACACAACCATCCTCACATTAGCATGTGGATTATCGGGCTTTACACCCCTTTTTAACATTTTTCAAGAAGGCTGTGTGCCAGGGAGATATATTTTCGGGCTATCGCCGAGGGGCTGAATCGCTGAGCCATTAAACGATGGCGCATCTGCCTTGTCTCGATATCAAAAGGCAGTTCCAAAGCACGGTCAAGAGCATCTCCTATGTGCTTGGCCGCTTCCGTAGGTTCTTTTCCTTCGACATTAACCAGAAAACCGGTAACTCCTTCATCTATTATGTCCGACTGCCCGCCATTGGTAGTCGCCACACCGGTAGCTCCGGTGGCTATCCCTTCGGCCAAGGTGGTCGGGAGAGTTTCCCATACCGAAGTGGACAAGACCACACTCGCATGTGCCATTACCGACTGAATGTCTTCGACTTTGGACAGATGTCCCAGATTGACGTACGGCAACCGGAGTGCGGCGAGCAATTCGGGGTTGCGTATATCTCCGTAAAAGACAACTGTAACGTCAGGTGTGGTAACGTTGTTCAGCGCCTCAATAGCCAGCGGTAAATTTTTCACCGCATCGTCAAGTCGCGCCGCTCCCATTACTATGAGGCGCTGTCTTTCGGGCAACCCTAATTTTTCGCGTGTCAAGGATGGCGTTACACCGAACTGCTCAATGGGGAGTGCGTTGGGTATGACGCGTATATCACATTTGCTCATCAATGTCGAATGCTCGCACAATTCAGCAAGTCGCTTGCTGACAGCGACAAAGGCAATATCGGCTTTTCGATATAACCTCTCCTTGTCTTTAAATACTTTATGTGCCAACCGGCCACGTCCAACAACGGGACAATCTCGACAACCCGTCAGGTATGCAGTGCAGTCTGCCGCGTAATGGCAAACGCCGGTCATGTTCCACATGTCGTGCATTATCCATATCAGGGGCTTACGAGCCGACAGCCGTTTAACTCCTTTAAGCGACATCATGCCTTGATTCACCCAGTTGACAACCACCACATCGGCCTCGAGTACCCAGGGGTGTCTCCATACCGGCAAACCGAACCTGCCTGTCGATATTTTAAAGAGCGAATTGCGATTAAATCCGTTGTTCAAAAGTATATCGACATGCTCGGCAATAAAGGCGGCTTTGACACGCGGTTTTGTGGTGGCTTCGGCTACACACAGAGCCTCGGTGGCTTTATGAACCACCACCATGCGTGCGTCCACTCCCTCACGTCGCAATGCATTCATCAACCGATAAGTGACTATCGAGGCGCCACCGCGAGTGTCGCTATGGTTTATTAGTGTTATCTTTAGCTTCGTGTCAGCCATCTCAGTCCGGGCAACGAAAGCTTCTCCTTGCGAACCACATACAACAGGTACGCAGCAAGGAAACAAGCTCGGATAAGGTAATTCACTATTTGCGACGATGTTACTGCTAAATACATGGCTGTCACATAAAACACCGCCGCCGTAAATACATATAGAGTTATGGATTTCAAAGGATAGCTTAGCGGATATTTAGCCTGTCCGACAAAATAACTCGTCAGCATCATCACTCCGTAACAGGCGAATGCTGCCCAGGCGCATCCCATGTAACCCATGCGAGGCACAAGAACAATATTCAGCACTATAGTCACCGCAAGTCCCAGCAGAGAGAACCACATCCCCCAAACTGTCTTGTCAGTGAGTTTATACCATAACGAAAGATTGAAAAAAACACCGAAAAACAACTCGGCAATCATTATTATGGGAACTACCGACAAGCCGCTGAAATAACGGGGCGATATGAAATATTTAAGGATGTCAAGATAAAACATCACCACCATGAAGATGAACAACGCGAAGATGATGAAATACTTCATGGCATCGCAGTAAGCCTGATTCTTCGTTTCGCCCTGGTCACGGCTCTTGGCAAAAATGAACGGTTCGTAAGCGAATCGGAATGCCTGGATAAACATGACCATGACTATGGCTATCTTGTAATTGGCGCCATAAATGCCAAGGCCGTCCAATGCGGCGGCACGGTCGGTGACAAGAACCGGGTAGAGAATTTTATCTATAGTCTGGTTCATTATACCGGCTACTCCGAGAACCAGCAACGGTGCCGAATAGACGAGCATTTCACGCCAAAGTCGGCCGTTAAAGCGCCACCCGAAGCCTTTCAGCTCGGGAATCAACATAACCAGTGTCGTAACAGAAGCTATCAGATTGGCCAGAAAGATATATCCTATGCCGTACGAAGGGTCGTAGAACCAGTCAATCAACGCTGGTGCGCTTTTCATAATTGCCGGGCATGCCAGGATAAAGAACAGGTTGAGTCCGATGTTTATACCTATGTTGACAAGGCGCAACATGGCGAACCGGATGGGCCGTTTTCTATACCGCAGGTAAGAGAAAGGCAACGCCGTGAATGCGTCTATAGCCACACACACTGCCATAACAACTACATACGACGGGTTGCCCTGACACTCCATCCAACGTGTAACCGGGTTGAGAAACATCAGAACGGCAATAACAAAAACCGATGAGGTCGTGGCAAGCGATATAAGACAGGTCGAATACACCTGCATGGGGTCTTTCCAGCGCTCGTGGTTGGCAAAGCGGAAAAAACCCGTTTCCATGCCGTAGGTAAGTATGATGAGAGCCAGGGCAACCACCGAATAAACGTACGTAACCACCCCGTACTCCTCCACGGCAAACATGATGGTGTACAACGGCACCAGACACCAATTCAGAAAGCGCCCAACTATTGAACTAAGCCCGTAAATGGCTGTGTCCTTCATCAACGACCTGATTCCAGCCACGTCTTTTATCTTTTTTCTGTTTCGTTATCGGACGATTGTCCACTATGTGAAGTGACCGGCGACTTACGGTTCTTGTTGGGGTCGTCGGGATAGGCTATGCGCGAATGGTACATAGTCATCAGTTTGCGGATGAACACCTCTTTTATCATTGTGATGTCGTGGAAGGACAGAGGCGAATCGTTATGTAGTCCGTCGGCAATCTGACCGTCTATAATCTTGTTTACCAAATCCTTGATGGCCTGCGGTGTATGTTCTTTCAGCGATCGCGAGGCTGCCTCGACAGCATCGGCCATCATAAGGATGGATGTCTCACGCGAGCGAGGATTGGGACCTGGATAGGTGAATGGTGTGGCATCCACATCCTCGTCGGGATGCTGCTTGCAATATGTGTAATAGAAATATTTGGCCTGTCCGGCGCCGTGGTGCTCGCTGATGAAGTCGCGTATCTGCTGAGGCAGTCCGGCTTTTTCGGCTCGTTTTAGTCCCTCTTTCACGTGGCTTATTATAATCTCGGCGCTCTGGCGCGGCGACAACCCGTCATGTGGATTTATGCCGTGCTGGTTTTCGGTAAAGAACATCGGGTTGGCCAGCTTGCCTATATCGTGATACATGGCTCCGGCTCGTGTGAGTAGGGCATCGGCTCCTATCTGGCGTGCCGCGTCGTATGCCAGGTTGCTCACCGCTACTACATGGTTGAATGTGCCCGGACACTCATCGCTGAGAGAGCGCAGCAACGGATTGTTTACATCGGTGAGTTCGACAAGGGTGACATTGCTCACAAAACCAAAAAGTCGTTCTACTCCCGACATCAGCACATAACATACAGACGTGAGAACGGCATTGACAGCCAGAACGGCCACAACACGTCCCATCAGACTGTCAACAGCCCCGTTGGTAAGGAATTGGAAGGCAACATACATGGCGATATAAGCCAGTCCAACCAAAACGGACGTCTGCAACAGCTGACTGCGCTTGGTAAGATCGCGCAACGAGAAAACAGCCGCAGCTATACCCACAAACTGTATGGCGAAATACTGCAACCCCGTCGCACTCATCCCGGCGTTAAGTAACGCAACTATGACACCTGTCCACAAAGCCGTTCGCGCATGGAAAAACACCTGCACCAATATGGGCACGATGACAATAGGCATAAGATACAGTCCAAGAACAAGGAAACGGCTCACAATGGCACTCACCACCACAAAGGCGCCCACAAGACTGATGATGAAAATGAAATTCGAGTTGCGTTCCCACACTCGCGGAGCATACATGTAAGTGTACAGCACAAGCACACTGAGCAACAGCAGTATGTATATGGCCTGACCCAGAAGTGTCAGCAACGACGACCGCTGGTTAACCTTCCCGTCGGCAATGAGTTGTTGGGTGTACATCAGAATGATTCGCCCCTGCTGAGGTGTCACCAAGTCGCCGCGCTCCACTATGCAATACCCGGGTGCAAGAATTCGGGTGCGGGCATCGGTCTCCAGGCCTACCTCGGCGTTGAAACGCTCATCGGAAATATCCTTGTTAAGAATAACGTTGGGACGCAGAAACCTCTCTACTCCCGACGAAGTGACCACATCAACCGGCAACTGTTGGTTTTCGACCGAATTGACAATCTGCTCAAGCAATTCGTCAGTGGTCGTTATATCATCGCTGAAACGGCGAATATTGCCCGTCAGAGCTATACGCTCCGGTTTGTCGTCATTGGGTCCCAGTTGAACCACTTTGCCCTGATAACCCTTGCTCAGGTTATGCCGTATATTGTCACGCAACTGAGACAGGCGGGTGGTAAATAACGAATTGACTATGTCGTCGGTCGACATCGTGGTTAAAGACTGCATCAAATAGCTGTCCACGGAGTCTATCGTGGCCTGTACGTTAAAATCAGCGGCCGAAACCGGCGTATAGACATACACAAAGTGCTGACGTATCGAGTCCTCTATCATCTTTATCGTCACTGAGTCCGGTGGCACAACAAGACTGTCCTGCGTTACCAAGTCGCCGTGATCCCAAAGCTGACCTACCTTGAAACGATAAAGATTGTCATCCTCGACACGAGGATAAAAATAAAGTATGGCTAAAAAAGTCACCACAAGCGTCACTATACGCGGAGTCATCGATGACTTCTTATTGGTGTCAAGCGATTGAATAAAGTTTTTCATCGCCGTCTTTCGAAACAGACCCATAGGCATCTCTTTTTATACGATTGAAGATAGAACTGGTTTTTCATCCAATGCATAGAATGACCTTCATAAGCCGGACACCACTTCAAACCTTAATCCAATGATATAATCTGCAAATATACACATAAAAAATCTATTGTGAAAAACCCAGTCCCAAAGCCTCCCCAACGGCAGCTTCGCTCCCTCCTTTGTCATAGCTTTCGCTCACTCGCGTCCGACACTACCTCGCCACTGCCTTTGCCGTTGCCTTCACCGTTACCGTCACCTTTGCCTGCGCCGTTACCTTCATAGTTACCTTCACCATAACCCTCACCGTCTCTCTCGCCGTTACCTTCACCACTACCTTCACCTTTGACTTTTTTAACCGCCGTCGTCCCAACGGGAGCGAAGCTCCCTCTTTGTCATAGCGGTCGGTCGCTTGCGGCCGACATTACTTCCTTACCCCTTTTGCAATCTTTGTTATTAACGCAAATATTAAAATGTGTTAAATATTGGTTATTTGTTTGGTTGATATTTTT
>JAFLTY010000034.1 GCA_022509065.1 Muribaculaceae bacterium | reverse complement strand
CACGACCTTCGGAACCACAATCCGACGCTCTAACCAACTGAGCTATGCTCACCATATTTGTCAAAAGCGTTGCAAATTTAAGGTTTATTTTTGAACTGACAAAATTTTGAGAAAAAATCCATGAAAAACCGTTTAAGGAAAGTCCAAATGGAGAGTCTAAAGTGAAGGACAATTTTACAAAATTTCCTATATGAATATCAACAATAAATCTTTAAAAGCCAAGCAACGAAGCATTAATATCCGGTTTGACGATGAATTGTCGAACCGGTTCCAAGACCCTCAATCGTATTTGAAGTCTAAAGGATATTTTCCTCCAAAATACATTGGTTTGATGCAGCGCTTCAAAAAGGTTCAAAAAGTTGCGCAATATATACAAAAAGCGAGCATCGTAATGCTCGCCTTAAAAGAAATAATCGTTGTTTCGGAATCTTATTCTCCGGGATGGATTGCGTCGCTGGGGCAAACTTCTGCGCATGAGCCGCAGTCGATGCAAGTGTCAGGATTGATAACGTAGATCTCGCCTTCCGATATTGAGTCGGTGGGGCAAACAGGCTGACAGGTGCCACAGGCAACACAATTGTCGTTAATAACGTAAGCCATTGTAGAATAGATTTTTAGAATTAATAGATTGTGAGATTTGTCTTTAAGTCAGTTGCGCTTTGTGTTAAGCGACATTGCAAAAGTAAGAATTTTTATTTAGGCAACCAATTTTTTTAGGTAAAATTTCAAAGTGTTGATATTTTGCTATAATTTTGTGCGTAGATAAACAAGCCTTTAAATGAAAATTGGAAGAATCACATTATCAAACAGTAGCGTGACCCTTTTTTTGGGGATATTGTTCTTTATACCTTGGCTTGGTATGATGTATTTCTATTCAAAAGGCGAGCCACGCGAAGCGGTTGTCGCGGTCTCTATGCTTGACAGCGGCAATTGGATACTTCCTGTCAGTTATGGTGATGACATACCTTATAAGCCGCCGTTTCTGGCATGGCTCATCGCATTATTTTCGTTGTTGTTTAATGGGGGACATGTAAATGAGTTTGTGTCTCGTTTACCATCGGCACTTGCAGCAATTGTACTATTGGTCATGACTTATCGGGTTTTGGTTAGTCGCGTCGGGATGTTCAAATCTCTTGTAGTGACAGCGTTGACTGCTACATTTTTTGAATTTTACAGGGCTGCCGTAGCCTGCAGAGTGGACATGTTGCTCACCATGTTTATGGTGGGAGCTATTTATCTGATGTTTGAAATGCATGCCAGAAAATCCCGTTTGGTTTGGGCAATTCTCTTTCTATCAGGAGCGACATTAACGAAAGGACCGGTCGGCTCTTTGCTGCCATGTCTCGCCATCGGTATATATGAACTGACCTGCGGAAAAAATTTTATACGAACCTCTGTTAAAATGCTTACGTTGGTGCTTTGTTCATGGCTGATTCCGGCTCTGTGGTATTATGCTGCCTTTAAACAGGGAGGGTGGGATTTCGCACATTTGGCTTGGGAAGAAAACATAGGTAGATTAACAGGAACCATGGGCTACGAAAGCCATTTAAAGCCATGGTATTATAACATAATAACTTTGATTTCCGGTGTGTTGCCATGGACTGTTCCTGCATTAGGCGCATTATGTTTTAAAACTGTGAGAAAAGAGTTGAAGCTCAATTTAAAAAATTTATTAAGCCGTCGTTCATCGTTTGGCAAAATGGCTCTTGTTGTATTTCTGACAGTATTTGTTTTTTATTGCATTCCATCGAGTAAACGCAGTGTGTATCTTTTGCCCTGTTATCCTTTTATAGCTTATTGGCTGATGTGTGTTTTTGTATCTGCCCGGCACACTGTGTTATTATACCTTTGGAACGTTTTCTTAGTAATAATTTCGTTGCTTGTCCCCATTGCGATTGTTGTTATGCAGTTCATAACTCCGCAAGATTTGCAATTGGGCACTTTGTCTTGGGTACAATGGATAATGATTTGGACACCTCCGGCTTGCGTAATATTGTGCCGTAGAGTTAGGAAAGTGAGAGCCAGTGCATTGCTTAAAGCAATGATACTTACTTACGGGCTCTATTTTTGTTATACGTCCTCTGTCGCTCCTGTTGTCATGAATGGGCGAAGCGATGTGGTAGTGGCACGATACATCAGCTCTATTGTCGATGACCGAACCCCCATTTATAGTAATATCCAAAGCGACAGTCTGTTACGTTATTATTCGATAAACTTTTATTTGGATGACAGGCTACGCACTTTCAAGGATACGCTTCCCTCTCATGCTCTTCTGTTGACCGATGTTGAAACGCCGGGAGCGCAATTGATTTCCGCACGTTCTGCCGATACCAGATCGTCCATTTATATGATTCGGCATGATGAATGAGGGTTCACTATCATTAAACTGTTCTCTTTCGCAGAATTGAGAAAAGACCTGAATTGCGTTCCAGGCTTCTTCTCAAAATGTTCTTAGCGCTAAGTTTACATCGGCTCTAATAGCCTTAAAAGTGGGTCATAATTTGGAATATTCTGCAGTCATAAATTCTAATAGGAGTTAAAAAGCTATAAAATATTATGTAAGAAATACGATTTGTGCGCTAAAAGTGTCAAAATTTAGCAGGAAAATTTTAACTTTGCATGTTGAAACAACCACAAAATATTACTAACTCGAAAAATAACGGGTAATTCAGCATGTTTATGCACTCACTCTTTAAGCACTTACGCGAAAATATAAAAAATATAAGTAAAGCACTCAGTTTAATTGTCATTGCAAACGTTGTTTTCAGCTCATGTAACAGCGATGATAAAACATTATATACACTCCCTTCAAGCGCCACTGTAAGAGCGTTTAGCCTGTCGCCCGACAAGGACGTGTTGAACAATCTGGATTCGGTGTTTTTCTCCATAGATTTATACAATCGCGAGATCTTCAATGCAGATTCGTTGCCATACGGTACTCGTGTGCAAGCTCTTACCCCCGTTATTACCACCGAAAGCGCTTCGGCTGTCGAATTGGTTTATCAACTCGAAAATGGCAACGACACAACTATCAATTACCTCGAGAACACTTCCGACACCATCGATTTCCGGCATCCCGTTAAGTTGGTAGTCACCTCCTACGATGGCGCAACTCAAGTCACCTACACAGTTCGTGTTAACGTGCATCAGCTGCCTACCGACACCCTTGTATGGTCAAGGCTGGAAAGCGGCGGCCTTCCTACCGTGTTCACAGCTGTCAAAGAGCAGCACACCGCCATGTCGCCGGCAGGTATGTTTTATTGTATGACTTGTTACCAGGAAGAATACTGCATGGCGTACACTACCGATCCGGGTGGTTCCTGGGTTGCTTCGAAAATCGCTCTTGAATTCACTCCCGATATCAACAGCCTGACAGCCACGAGCGACGCACTGTATCTCAAAGATTCGACCGGCAATCTTTATTCATCTACCGACAGCGGTATGACATGGGAGCCAACAGGAGCGCAAGCCTCCTTTATCTTAGGTGCTTACGGCAGTCGTCTCCTTACTACGTTACAGTCTGATAACTCATGGAGTATAGCTGAATACCCTTCGGGTAAACAATATGTACCCGATACTGATTTCCCGGTGATGAACACTTCTAACGCTATCTCTATTTCGTTCGAAATGGCTGCGACCACTCAGGTGCTTGTCACCGGCGGCCGTCGAGCCGACGGCTCACTGTCGAACACCACATGGGGTTTTGACGGTGACAATTGGATAAAAGTCAGCCAGGTCGGTTTGCCATACAATTTGGAGAATATGGCTGTTGTACCTTATTTCGATATTGAGCCTGATACTATATCATGGCGCGTGAGCGAACCTACTACTGTACTCCTTGCCTTGTGCGGCAACGACAACGCTTCGGTGCCTAATGACACTGTTTACATGTCGCGGAATTTCGGTTTGACATGGACAAAGGCTCCCGAATCGTTGCAGATTTCGACTACGGCGGTACCCTCGCGAACCTTGGCACAGGCATATCCGTACACCGGTATTTCATACGCTGCAAATATGAATAAGCTGCCAGCCTTTGCCAAAGCCCATGTGACACACCCTGAATGGCGCGAAACAGGATGGGTGACTTCAAATGCTCGTTTGTCGAGAGTTTCAGCTCCGGTTACCGACTGGGAAGTGCCATATATTTATCTATTCGGCGGCGTTAATGTCAACGGCTCCACATATAATACAGTTTATCGCGGAGTTATAACCGCTCTGACATTTAAACCGCTGCTATAAAACGATATCCAGTATCCCTGTTCATCAACATATAAGATATACATTCAATCTTGAACCGACACATTAAAAATATAGCGCGATACGCTTTGACAGCCATTGTGTTTATCACGATGACTGCTGTCAGTTTGTGTGGTCAGGAGATTCCATATAAATTTGGCGCCGGTCTTAGTATTGGCATGAGTGGGTATGCAGGGGATGCCTCCTCGGCCCTTTATCGCCATCCGGGCTTTGCCGGACAGGGAATGTTCCGTTATCAGTACGATGCCCGTTGGTCGTTCGGTGGTAATATCGCCTTCATGACATTGTCCGGAAATACCGCAGATATGGACGGTGTGCGACCCGGAGGAATAGAATATTCCTTTAAAAGCACAGTGGCAGACCTTAACGGCAGAGTTGATTTTAATTTTTTTCCCTACGGCATTGGAGAAACGTATAAGAGTTTGCGCAGATGGACACCTTATGTGACAGCCGGGGTAGGGGTAAGCATGGCATTTTGTAACGGCAATACTGCAGTTGGTCCTAATATTCCTTTGGGTATTGGTTTCAAATATAAGCCGGCAGAACGTTTCAATCTGATGTTAGAGTTTACCGTGACAAAAGTATTTAACGATCATATTGACGGTCCTGATTTGAGCGATTTAAATCAAATCGAATCATCCTTTCTCAAGAATAATGACTGGTATTCATATATAGCCGTTGGTTTCACTTATGAGTTCGGCCGTAGGTGCGAGACATGTCATTACGTTGAATGAACTGATATTGTTAAATTTAGAAAAAATAAAATCATCATAATATGACGCAAAACAACGAACCGCTATCGCGCATACCTCGACATATCGCCATAATCATGGATGGTAACGGTAGATGGGCCAAACAACGCGGTCTTGACAGATCTGCCGGCCATGTCGAAGGAGTCAATGTGGTTCGTCGTATCACTGAGGCTGCTTCTCAACTGGGGGTAGACTATCTGACCCTTTACACCTTCTCCACCGAGAACTGGAATCGTCCGCAGCAGGAAGTCGACATTCTTATGCATCTTATTGTCACCGCTATCGAACGTGAGACTCCAGATCTTATCAAAAACGGAGTACAACTTAAGGTAATCGGAGATATGAAACGTTTGCCCGACGAGGCTCGTACACGTCTCGAAAACTGCATAGAGGAGACTTCCCACGGCAACGGTCTCAAACTTGTTTTGGCCATTAGTTACTCTTCGCGGTGGGAAATTACCCAAGCGGCGAGACGTATCGCGCATGAGGTGGCAGACGCCAAGCTAAGCGTCAACGATATAACTCCCGAGGTCATTTCGCGGTATCTCTCCACGGCTGATATGCCAGACCCTGATCTGTTGATTAGAACAGGCGGAGACATGCGAGTGTCAAACTTCCTGTTATGGCAATTGGCTTACACTGAACTTGTGTTCACAGAAAAGTATTGGCCTGATTTTACCCGGCAGGATTTGGAAAAGGCAATCGAAGTGTTTAACCGTCGGGAGCGTCGCTATGGCCTGACGGGCGAACAAATCTCAGAGATATCTCCCGATAAGTTAATTGACAGCATCATCGGCGATTTGTCAAATTTGACAAAGCCCGATGACGAATGTTCATTATAATTAAGTATTACCGAACTTGACTTTATAACCAATTAACCACGAACCCAAAAACAACCGACACAAACAATCGTTTAAATCCTCTCCTGATTTACCTCCTTGTCGGTTTTATCACATACAAATAAATGAATCTGCGTTTATTAACAATCATAAACTCCGTTTGTCTGAGTATTGTGCTGGCGTTAGGCCTTAGTGCGCAAAATGGTGCTCCGACCGATACGATATACAATCCCACCGTGCTTTTCAACAGTATGCCGCGGACATACGAAATCGCCGATCTTCAAGTGACAGGTGCTCCAAACTACGACGATTTCCTCATTCTGGGGTATACAGGTCTGAAAGTTGGCGACAGGGTGAGTATTCCGGGTGACGACATTACCAATGCCGTTAAAAGATTAATGCGTCAGGGGCTTTTTGCGCAGGCTCGTGTCAAAGTGCTTAAGACTTACGGTGACAAAGCTTGGCTCGAAATAGAACTTCGTACGCAACCCCGCATCTCGGAAGTCATCTATGAGGGTGTCGGCGGAGGCGAAAAGAAAGACTTGCAGGAAAAACTCAACCTATTGCCCGGCAATCAGATAACTCAGAATATTGTGAATCGCGTTGAGGCTATTGTACGTAAATTCTACGCCGACAAAGGTTTTAAGAATGCCGAGGTACACGTTGGGCTGCAACAGGACTTGTCCAAGGACAACGAAATGATTGTAAAAATCTCGGTTAATAAACGCGACAAAATTAAAGTCCACAAGATATATATCGATGGTAACGAAGTGCTTTCTGACCGTCAACTTAAGTGGGCAATGAAGAAAACCAACGAGAACAACGACATCCTTAAGCTTTTCAGCCAAAAGAAATTCGTTGAGAACGATTATGAGGACGACAAGAACCGTATACTCGAGAAATATAACGAAAAGGGTTATCGCGATGCCAAGATCTTAGCGGACAGCGTGGTTCCTGTCAGCGAAAACCGTGTCGATGTCTACCTTACCGTCGACGAGGGTAAACGTTACTATATAAAAGATATCAACTGGGTAGGCAACACCGTTTATAACAACGAAATACTTGATGCCTACTTGGGAATGAAACCGGGCGATGTCTATAATCAGAAAATGCTGAACAAACGACTCACCGATGACGAAGACGCCGTTTCGAGTCTGTATATGGACAATGGTTATCTGTTTTATCAACTGGTACCTATAGAGCGCGAGATAGATGGCGATTCTATAAGCCTCGAGATGCGCATGATGGAAGGTCCGCAAGCGCGTATAAACAACGTTGTCATTAATGGTAATGACAGGTTGTACGAAAAAGTAGTCCGTCGAGAGCTTCGCGTCAAACCGGGTGAACTTTTCTCAAAAAGCGATTTGATACGTTCGCTTCGCGAAATTGCCCAGACGGGTCATTTTAACCCCGAAGCGTTAAATCCCGATATACAGCCTAACGAAGAGAATGGAACAGTCGACGTGATTTTGAACCTCGAGTCTAAAGCTAACGACCAGATAGAATTTTCTTTGGGTTGGGGTCAGACAGGTATTATAGGTAAACTGTCGCTCAAGTTTACCAACTTCTCTATTAAGAATCTTTTGCATCCCAGCACCTACCGGGGAGTTATCCCGCAAGGCGAAGGTCAGACGTTCACTGTCAGCGCACAGACAAACGCACGTTATTACCAGGCTTATTCAATATCGTTCCTCGACCCGTGGTTCGGTGGTAAACGTCCCAATTCGTTGTCAGTATCGGCTTATTACAGCCGTCAGACCGGTATCAACTCGTCCTATTACAACAACTCAATATACAATCCGTATAATTACTACGGAATGTATAACTACGGTTACGGATACGGTTATAACGATTATTATAACAACTCTTATCAAAACGCGTATGACCCCAACAAACTACTGCAAATGGTCGGCGTAAGTCTCGGATTTGGTCAGCGTCTCAAATGGCCCGATGACTATTTCACGTTCACCGCAGAACTCGGATATACATGGTATTATCTAAAGAACTGGGAATATCTCTATTACATGCAGAACGGTACCTCAAACGCCATTGTTCTTGGACTGACATTGGCTCGTAGGTCTATTGACAATCCGCTGTACACACGTTCAGGCTCGGATTTCTCTCTCAGTCTGCAGCTCACGCCTCCCGCTTCGTTGTTCATGGGTAAACGCAACTGGAAACAGTTAAGCGAGGAAAATACGACAGCTTCAAAAAAAGAACTATATAAATGGATTGAATATTGGAAACTAAAATTCAAATCGCGCACATACACCCCATTGTTCAACGCTCACGGTACTTATACTCCAGTGTTGATGACTCGCGCTGACATTGGTTTGCTTGGTAGTTATAACAAGTATCTAAAATCACCGTTCGAGACGTTCTATGTAGGTGGTGACGGTATGTCCGGCTCTTGGACTTATGCTACCGAGACGATTGCGTTGCGCGGTTATGATAATGGTGCACTCACTCCTTATAGCGACGGTTACGCTTATACGCGTTTTGGATTGGAACTTCATTTCCCATTGTTGTTGCAGCCCACCACTACTATCTATGCCTTAGGTTTCGTCGAGGCGGGTAACGCTTGGACTGCCCTTAAAGATTTCAATCCATTCCAACTAAAGCGTAGCGCGGGTGCCGGTGTACGTATCTTCCTGCCTATGGTCGGTATGATGGGTATTGACTGGGCATATGGTTTCGACAAGGTATTTGGCCAAAAGGGAGGCAGTCACTTCCACTTCATTTTGGGTCAAGAATTCTAAGCTATGATAAACCTTATTGTTAAATTTGCGTCTATAAATAAGTATTAAGTAATAATTCATTCTCCTCTTAATAAATTTTCTCATGAAAAAAACACTCACACTCATAATGTTGGTTGTTCTGATGGCTATCGGAGCAAAAGCACAAAAGTTCGCGCTTGTCGATATGGAATATATAATGAAAAATATTCCTCAATACGAAATGGCCAACGAGCAACTCAACCAATTGTCACAACGTTGGCAGAAAGAGGTCGAAGCCAAGGGTAAGGAAGCCGAAAACATGTATCAAACTTATCTTGCCGATAAAGTTTTCCTTACTGAAGACCAAATAAAAAAACGTGAAGAAGCTATAGTGGCAAAAGAAAAGGAGGCTACCGAACTCCGTTATAAATATTTTGGACCGGAAGGCGAATTATATCAAAAACGTCAGAGCCTTCTCAAACCTATTCAGGACGACATCTATAACGCAATCAAGAAAGTAGCCCAGGAAAGAGGTTTACAAGCTGTGATGGATCGTGCCTCGTCGAGCGATATTATATACGCGTCTCCTCAGATTGACATCTCCAACGATGTATTGAATAAACTCGGATACGGTCAGTGATTCATTATTTTGTCTGACTGTACTTTAAAAACATAGAAACTGATATAATTATTACACATAAAACAATTTAACCGACATGATTAAGAAACTTATTCTTGTAGTGGCAGCCGTAATAGCGCTTCCCGTAGTGATGAACGCACAGAAGTTTGGAGTAGTTGACGCCAACGATGTTTTGACAAATCTTCCTGATTTTGCTACAATGCGTGATCAGATAGCAGAAGCTTCAAAACACTATGAAGACGAATTCAAGAAACTTCAGGATGAAATGGACAAAAAATATGGAGAATTTCAGGCACTCCCCGAAGAAACTCCCCAATCCATAAAAGAACTTCGTCTTAACGAACTTCAGGAGTTGGATCAAAAGATGCAACAGTTCCGTAACACTGCAAGCCAGGATCTTCAGCGTCAACAGGAAACCATGATGGCTCCCATTGAACAGAAACTTATGGAAGCTGTACGCGCAGTAGGTCAGGAAGGCGGTTATACCTTTATCTTCCAGGAAGGCCAAGCTCTCTATCAAGGCACTGACGTAGTTAACGTTACAGCTGAGGTGAAAGCCAAACTTGGAATTAAATAATTTGCAATCTACTATCTCCTTTTAATTGATGAATTTATTCATCAGGATCAGATAAAAGATTATCGTTACGTGATGTAAAAACGCAAATGTCAATGAACGTGTCATAGACACTTTCAAAAAATTACATTCAAACAATAGGACTTAGGGACATATCATGGTATGTCCCTAAGTCCTATTGTGATGTCTGTATTGATGGCTCGTGTTGTACATGGTGTACAATAAGCGCATGAGGTGTTTTTTTATTGTGACACAAAATGCCTTCGACAATTTCTAATCTCTTTATCTCCGTATACCTATACAGACGTCGGTTCACATCAATGGATGATGAGACTGCTACTTTCGGAATAGGCTGATAGAAGCGAATTTTTATCAGAACGGATATCCAATGGCCAGATGAAAGGCGAGAGAATTTCCGAAGCTCTTCATGTTGTAATAACCTCGCTTTCCTGTGTCATAGGGTGCATGGATACCTATGCCCAAGTCTCCTCGTACTATCAACATTCCGAAATCCAATCGTAAACCCAAACCTGTTCCTAAGGCCAGGTCGCGTAGGAAAGTCTTAGCCTGTAGCAGTCCACCGGGACGTTGAGGATCGGCTTTTAACAGCCATACGTTGCCTGAGTCTACGAACAGAGCACCGTGCAATATACTGTATATTGGGAAACGGTATTCGACGTTGGCTTCAAACTTGAATGTACCGGTCTGATCGAAATAGTCGGTTGGTGAGTCGCCCGGAGCGTGATAACTACCTGGACCGAGCGAACGCACAGTGAAAGCTCGTACCGAGTTTGCACCTCCGCAATAGAATTGTTCGGCATACGGCACTGTGGAGGAGTTGCCGTAGGCATGAGCAGCTCCTGCGGCTACGCGGGTTACAATCCACGAATCACCATCTGTGATACGTCTGTTCCAAACAATTTGTGTTTGGCCTTTAACGAACTGAGAAAACGGTGTTCCGAAAAGTTTCTTTTCTTTCTTCACACCACATGCCTCATATATAGCCCAAAAAATGTTGCCGGCTTCCTGTGCCGTCAATGACCAATTAATAATATTGTTGCGGTCTATGTTACGCTCATAGTTGTATGTAAACTGCATCTGGGGAATGAACTGACTCATGAACGACTGTGCGACTGCAGGATTTGCAGCCATGATAGAATCGAATTCTTCTGTCGTATGCATCAGCTTTGTGTAGGTCAGCTTAAACGGGGTATATGAAGCGGTTGCGCGACGTGATATCACCCAGTCGTAATTCATACCGATGTTAAATTGTGACATCTTGAAATAATGCGGTCTGTTAAGCAAATCGGCGTTCAGTGTGAAACGCGTCCAGTTCATCTGATGTCTGCGACGGGGAATGAACCGAGGTGCGAGAAGGCGTGGAAAAGCCAACGATGTGGTAATGCCAAACTCATAACTGTTGAATATGCCCCCTTTTGCGTTCTTGCCCGTCTGCCATTCATACGAGCCGGTCAATTGAACTGCAAGCTGTTCGCCTCCGCCAAAAATATTTTTGTTAGTCATTCCCAAAGTGACACCCGGACCCAAATAAGAGTTGGATTTGGAAGAAGCGTTGACCTCTATTGACCCTTCCAAAGGTTTTTCGAGAGTCGTTGTTATCAAAACATCCAACAAGCGATCTTTGCTCGTGGTGTCGCGCATTGCCTCTATATTGATATTGCTGAAAACACCCATCTGAGCCAGATATGATTGTGTGCGATCCATGTCGCGCACAGAGAAAACTCTTCCGGGTTTAAACGTGACATTCTCATCTATCATCTTCACTCTTAGACGAGAGGGCACTTGTTTGTAAAGCTCGCCCATACTAAGCGGTATTGTGTCCCATCCGGCTCCGTGACCGCTGTTGCGGTTTACCACTACAGTGACTTTGCCGGTTCGGTATGGTTCAATGACGCTTTTGGGCAGATTGGCGCCCAATACAAGTCTAAGGTCAATAGATCCCGGATTGGCAATACTGTCAGCTAAGTATTCGATGAATTCCGGCTTGAAATAATAATAACCTTTGTTCCGTAATGCATTGGCGATGCGATTACGAGTGTATGTAAGAGAATCCACAGAGTAGATGTTTCCCGGCTCCATATATGGCAGTTTTCTTGCTATCGAGTCTATCAAATGATTAAGTCTCGTTGTGTCTGCCAGGAGCTCAATATTGTGAAAACGGTAAGGGTGTCCAGTGTGAATATCGTATTGTATTTTAGCTTTCTTGGGGTTCTTTGCATGAACGAGTTCATAGCCTACCGAACTTCCGAAATATCCGTTGTTGTCCATTATCTGTTTTATCATCTGAACGCGTACCTCGGGGCGTACATCACTAACAAGCACAGGTTCAGCTACTAATTTCTCGTATAGCCAGTGTCGGAAACCTTTTTCGGGATTAGGCCAGTTATTATATACCCAAAGTCCAAGCGGGAAAGGATAACGCCATTTAAAAAGAGCCCAATAGTTATTCGGCGGAACATCTACTGATTCCTCAACATTCGTTTTGAGACCGACAGGAACTTTTATAGAATCGGGTGCAATATAGTTGATTTTGTCAATACCGATATAGAGCAGTTCATCGTCGGGTATTCGACGGGTTGTCGAACAACCGATAACTATAAAAGTCAAAAGAGATGGTACGATGTATCGGATTAATTTATTAAACATTTAGGGCTCGGTTGTAAGTGAATTAGCGTTAGTTGAGATTCCCTCTTTTTCGGAGGGTTCAGTTTGCGATGTGTTTGTAGCTTCGCCAGTACTTTCTGTTTGTTCCTGTGCTATTTGTTCCGGTTCAGTTTTTTCCTGTTCTGTCTTTCTCGTGGCTTGGTTTTTATGGCGACGATAGCGCGAGGGTATAAACATGTCGCTGAGACGGGCTATACGTTTCTTATATACAAAACCGACACCTGTCTGAGTTACCTCGCCTTCGAGAATGCTGACAAATCCTGTGTGTCGGAACAACTTGAGATACATAGTCCGACTGTCATTAAGGAAATATTCAAAACTTATGTCATTGATAAGATTTTCGGCCACACTGCCCTCGTCGGCTGCGTCGTTCGAATAACTGCCTCCAACGATAATCTTGAACCGGTCGTTAAACAACGATTTCGAGACACGATAAGAATATGATGTTGTTGTTGAGGTAGCACCGTTTGTGGTCTGGTCGTACTGGTCGACACCAATGGACAAATCAACGCCCCGCACATTGTTTGCAAGCCACGAATTGACCGAGTTGGTAAGGAACGAGAAAAGTGGATTACCGTTAAGATTAGAGGTCGCTTTTGTGGAACCTCCCGTGTAAGTGTTGTAAATGAGCAGGTTCATGGCCTCCGATTCGCGTTGTGTCGGTGACATTGAAGCAAGTTCGTTAGCCACAGTGACATCATCGTCAGTCTCGAGATTAAAACTTAGTTTTGGATTGCTGAGAGAACCGGTGACATTAAGTATGATATCGAAATAGATCAATCGCGAGTTTTGTCCCGCCTGACTGACGTTGGCGCGCATCTGTTCGACAGCTTTGATATTGAATTGAGGATTGAGAATGTCTCCTTGGAAAGACACATAGCTGCCCTCGGTGAAAGCGAAGTTTATGTTAGAAATTAATGGAGGAGCATATTTGATAAAACCTCCGCTAAAGGTATATCTGCCTGTCAGTCGTCCATCGCCGACAACCGATGAGACATAGTTGAAATTACCACTTCCCTGAATCTGCACCTTGTCCTGGGCATTTGTTCCGAGGTCGACATTTATTATCGCTCCGGTTCTGATGTTAAGATTAGCGTTAAGATTAAGGATGGTGCCTTCGATCTTAATAGAGTCGGCAGCAGCTACAGCTGCGGTATCAGCAAAATTGACAAACTTCACCATGTTTCCTGCTGCCTGACTTTCTATCGCTGCCGCTCCGGACGTAAGCACATAGGTGATGTTTGTGCCGGGCATAACATCGACCGTCGCATTTACATTGATGACATCGAGGTTGCCTTTCACTGTCGAGTTGAGACTTACAAATGCTTTACCATAAATGTCAGCGCCCTTACGTGCCCGGTTGGTGTTGACCAGCTGCATGTTATCGGCATTTAACGTCAGATTGATTTTCGGTGAAGTCAACGATGATATATTCACAGTTCCATTAATTGATAACGGGTTCTCGTTGACAGCTTTGATGGTGAAATTGTCAAAAGTGATAAGATTGTTTATCACCGGTATGCTGTCGTGTGTAAGTGTCAGCGTGGATCCGAGCATAAGAACGTTGATCTGTGCGTCATCAAAAGCTAAGTAACCATTGAGTTCGGGATGTTCAGTGTCGCCCTTTATATCGAGTTGACCGTTCAGTGCGCCGGAGAGTTTGGCAATGTCGGGGATGAATGGATTGGCGACAGCCAGAGGGAAGTTAATCATCCTTAGGTCAAGATTGAAAGGTGATGTCTGAGTAGTGTCGTTCAACGTGCCTGCCAGACGTATAGCTTCCTTGCCGTTTACCCATACATCGGCATCGGCTTTGACAAGTCCTTTTATGTCAGTTGCGACATTAAGATCGACATTAAAGTCGCCAACTTTTTCTTTACCGTACATAAAGTCCGTTAAGTCAACAGTGCCTTCGCCGTTAAGGAAATTGTCTTTCCAGTTAAGTCTGATACCTGCGGACAGATTTCCTTTCAGTGGAGGAGCGAAAGGGTCGAGGGCTATCCAGTCTTGCAACTTTATATCAAATAACTGAAGCACAAGATCCTCGTCGTCATTATGATTCTCGGCGAGAGCATCTGTGGCATGTTCGGTGTAGAGAGCCAGTCGACTGACATCTGACTTCATGCGCAAATCGGCATCAAGATGATGGTGCTTAAAATCAAAACTGACAAAATTGTCGTTATTAATGTGCCATTTCTGATAATTGATGATTGGGTCGTATGGCTCGAAATGCATCGTCATGGTGGTGTCAGGATTAAGTGACAAGGTGGCACCCAGGTCGAAACCGGTTTGCTTTTTTATGTTCTGTTGATAGATATTAATGCCCAATTTATTTTCGGCAAAGTATCCTTTCACGTCGACATGCGCCCAATCGTCAAATGTTCCAGGTCGGTTATTTACCTGTGCGTCGTAGTTGAGACGATTGCCCAACTGTCGGATGTCGAAAGATATGGCATCTAGCGTTACCTCTCCCGTCTTGAATTTTTCGACATTGGCCGTCAGATATAAGCATGTGTCATTAGCTGCAAGTATTGACAGATGGTCGAACCCCATATTGTTGACTGCCAACATTTCGGCCAATGCGTTGTTACTGCCGCCTTCGATATTAAGCTGGAACGGAATGATTGTTTCTTGCAGTTGCGGTATATCGATGATATGCTTAACCATTTGCGAATCGACAACTTCGCTGATTCGTCCAACACGATCTATGATAGAGTCCAATGGCAAAGAGGAAGAGAAGAATGCCATCAGGTCGCGATTGCGAGCCATTAGGTTTGTCACCGAGTCAGTGGTCTCAAGAACCAATTTAGAATCATCGATAGCTATTTGATTGTCGGGTGTATTGTATTCGGCGCTGTTTACAGTCAAAGACGCGGAGATGTCTTTCATATTCTGCGCAATATCTGCCCGTAAGGTGAGATTTGCCGACACTGTTGCAGGTGTCTCGGAGAAACCAAGGTCGGCAAGGTCGAGTTCGTCGCTGTCAAGATTCACTTTCCACAGATAATGTCCATTGTCTATATTGCCTTTGGCGTGCAGATGGAAATCGAGACCCGAGTTATAGGAATCAACTTCAATGTTAGCTTCGTCATTTCCAACATTGGCATCAAGCACTACGTCATTGTAGGTTCGTTCGAGATATTCCAACGATTTAATGTCAATCTTTACGTCCGCTACGGTCTTAGGGCTGAAAAAGTCGAATCCTATGCCGTCGGCCTTTACGGAGGCTGTAACTCGTCCGATACCAAGGGAGGGCATGAAAGCACTTATCGGCATGCGATTGGTCACAAGATCTAAACCGTATTTGTCTCCATATCCATTGAAAGCACCTTTGAGAGCAATTGTACCTCCTTGCGTTTTTCCAGTCAGATTTCCCGAATAATTGTTGTTGTCAAATCGTAAAGATCCTCCCACAGACAGAGAAGGTATCATGACACCTGTGCCTGCCAATAAGTCTGCTGTCCAATTTGACACATCGGTGACTACAGCGGAAAAGGTGACGTTGCCGCTCATTCCCTTTTCTTCAAAAATATTTTTTATAGAACCATGAGCGTCAAGCTTAATATGTCGGTCAATCTTGACATCAATGTCAGCTATGTCCAGATTACCTGAGGTGCCATTAACGTCAGCCTTCAGATTAATCATCGCGTTGGTTCGCATACCTACGAAATAAGGGGAGAATGATGGGAACATTGTCTTGAGATCCTTTACCGCTATATCACCGTCAGTTTTCAGACTTAGAGGAATTGCCGGGTTTGTCAATTCGGCAAATGTGCCCATATAACCGGTTGCATTCAGGATAGTTCCCGAAGGAGTGTTCAGGTGAAAATTGTTGAATGACATTCCGACAGAGTCAATGGCCAACGTTCCGGAAGCCTCCAAATCAATTCCGCACCGTTCCCTTCCCGCAACATTGAAAGGTAGTCTGATTTCGGTAGCCTGATTATAGAAATCGTGAACGCTAAGATTTATATCTGATACTTGGATATAACTGAAATCAAGCCCCGGTAACGGCTCGATGCCGTATGTTGTGTAAAGGGCTTGAGATTCGGTCATGTCTAACTTGTCCACATTGACTGTCCACGGTGCTGAGGGAGTCTTATTTTCGTTGACAATGACTGTTGTGGCGGCAATCTGAGCCGAATCAGGCATAAGATAGAGCGCCGATAGCCGTTGTCCTTGAACATTGGCCACGTCAACTGTCTGCTTCATTATGTCGACTTTTACAGAATCAATATAACCTGTGGCAATGCGAGTGTCCAGATTGTATATAGTCGGCATTGAAACCATATTGAAACCAAGATTTTTGTAATTCACTCTGTCGACACTTATCGTCATGGGAGATGGTTCGGACGCTGGCGTTTCCGGGAAGGTGTCGGCGGGATTGATATACAGACTCACTCCTACACTGTCCAAATCAACGGTTCCGAGGTGGATATCCATATCGGACAGTCGTATTTGTGAAGCGCCTATATGTGCATATTTGGCATCTATCACCATGCATGTCGCTGAATCAGTATTCCCTAATTTGTATCTGGCATCGGTCAATACCGCATGTTTTAAAGCTACCTCTCCGGTAAGCAATGGCATGAGTCCAACCTTGACATCCACATTGCCGGCTTTGACAACAGTATCATTATGGCTTACATATAACGCATCGTCAATATGGAGATGTAGAGGGAACTTAAGACGTAACGAACCGAGTCTTACTGTTGTGTTAGGATCGGCGTTGAGCCTTTCTACAAGCCGTGTTGCTATTGCATCCTGAAACCAAGGGCTGTATATGCATCCAAGAATACCCGTTACGAATAACAGCACACCCATAACAGTAAGGATAATAGCCTTGGGTATATGGCGTATCACCTTATGGCGCTTCGGGGTTGACTCGGAGGGCTGGACTTTATTCACTTGTAGATGTGTTTTGTGATGAATGTTTGTATTTTAACACATAACATAGGTAGAATGTTGTGATCGAAATCATTATTGTTTCAAGTATATCATGAATTGACGTTCGACATAAATGAAATCAACCACACCCATGGCAGTCAACTGAACAATGACTTCTTCGAGATTTTTCTTGGACAAACCAACCTCAATTGCGAGTTTTTCAAAAGTCACCGGGCCTTTTTCAAGCGCTGTCAGGATAGAAACTCTTGCCGAACTCATGTTATATAAAATGCTATTGTCCGGATCGTCAATTGCTTTCCAAGCTCGTACGATCAAAGGATGAGCTATAATATTCTCGTCGGCTACTCTATAATAAGCTTTGCGACGATTTTTTTCTTCTTTGACATATACGGGTCGTGATGAAGCTTTTGCTATTTCCGCACGGATAATTACCGCGCCGCCTTTAGCTTTATAGGCGGTGAACTCAGGTAAGCAGGCCGGTTCGCAGTACACAGTAGCCGCAGCTTCAACAACATAGATGTCTTCCTCATTGCGAACACCGCGCAGTTGCCCGTTGTCATCGACACCTATCAAAAGGTGTCCGCCTGAATTGTTGGCGAAGGCGGAAATGGTTCGGGCAATCTTGCGTGGGTCGTTGACGGTGAACTTAAAGTCCTGGTTGACGTGTTCACCTTCTCCGACAAGCTTTCGCAGAAGAGCCTCTGCGTGTTTGGCCTTTAAATCCTTCATGTGCTCATTCAGGATAATTGGTTGTAGAATCGTCGAGTCTCAATAAAGTCATCTCAACATATCTTTTAGCTACTCGTCGGGCTTCTGACAGGTCGTTGAATGTGTAATTGCCACAATCTTGCGGAGTCGCCCCGGGGATTTCTCCCTCAAAACCGGCTATCCATTCGAACATTTCGATCATTAGGGGAGCGATGTCTAACGGTTGCAGCTCTCCTTTTAAAATGAGATAACAACCCGTGCAACATCCCATTGGTCCCCAGTATATCACCTTATCCTTCCACAAAGGGTTGTTTCTCAGCCAAGTGGCTGCAAGGTGTTCAATAGAGTGCAAAGCCTGAGGTGTCACGGCAGCCTCGATGTTGGGAGCTGTCAGGCGTATGTCAAATGTTGTCAGCGTATCTCCCGACGGAGTTGTGTCAATACGCGAGACATAGATGCCCGGCTTGAGCTTGAGATGATTGACAGTGAAACTCGGTATTTTTTTCATTGTTGTTTAACCGTCTTTGTGTTTTGATAATCAAGACTGCTTATAAAAGTGCCAAAATATTCAATAGCGTGGCGAATGATGATTTTGGCGCGTCCGACCAAAAGTTTTCGTATTGCGCGATATTATCGTCTTGACCCGGAGTATCGCTGACTACACGTATGGACATGAAAGGAACGTTTTTGATATGGCATACCTGGGCAATCGCTGCAGACTCCATGTCAACGGCCATCACATCGGGATAAAGGCCACGTATGCGCTCTATCTCGTCAGGAGTGGATATGAAAGTATCCCCGGTAGCGATTAGACCGACTTTCACGCCTGGAATTTTTTCGAGGATATTACGGAGTAGGGGGTTGACAAAAAATAACGGACATCCGGAGGCTTGTCCCGGTATGGTATCCGGTCCACACCACACGTCGTGGTAAGCGACTCTGTCGGCTATCACCACATCGAGAATATTCGCGCCTAAACCTGTGCCTCCGGCAACACCGGTGTTTATAATGAGGGCGACATGGAAATTTTCTATCATAGTCAGGGTGGTCATTGCCGCGTTTACTTTGCCAATACCGCTTTTTGCTACGACTACGGCGCGCCCATCGATATGTCCTTGGCGAAATGTGATGTCGTTGACCGTTATTTCGCTGCAGTCCTTTATCAAGGGCAATAAGAGCGCCAACTCTTTGTCCATTGCTACAATGATACCTGTCTTCATGTGATATAAGTTTAGGTGTTAAAACACTACAAATTTAGACAAAAAAACAACCTTTCCCAAATAAACATGAGAAAGGATTTTAGAAAGTGGGCGTTGACGGATTCGAACCGCCGACCCTCTGCTTGTAAGGCAGATGCTCTGAACCAGCTGAGCTAAACGCCCGAAAATATTGTTGTGCTGTCTCTCGTGACAGGCGCTTTTGGCATAGATTTTAAAGTGGGCGTTGACGGATTCGAACCGCCGACCCTCTGCTTGTAAGGCAGATGCT
>JAFLTY010000033.1 GCA_022509065.1 Muribaculaceae bacterium | reverse complement strand
CGGTTCACCGATTTTCAGGGCAATGTGACGATGGTAACCGACGGCAAAGGTGCTTCAAAAAAAATTCCCTTATTGCCCGTTCAAACCGTTAATATACCTAGCCATATTAACAAATGAATAATGCAATCATGAAATTGAAGCAATTTATAATATTATTAGTTTGTTGTTTGTCTGTAACATGCAAAATTTTTTGTGAGGAAATTAAAAGCCCGTTACAAATTGAGTATTCAACAAAAGAACTTCCGGTTTATAAATTTAACAATAGTGAAGTAGGTCGCTTTTTGGATGAGTTTTGTGATTCCTGCGCTAATATAGATCAATTTCAGTATACTGTTATATCTCAAGCTAATCCTAAATTTGTTTTACAATATAATAATGCTAAAGTTTATGAAAATTATAATGATTATATAACAATTTTTACGCATTGGATAGGTCAACCATTATTCAATATGTCTCAAGGTATTATAAAGACATCAAATGGACATAATTGCATCTTAACCGATATTTCCGATGATTTTATTCAAAAATTACAACTAAATAAAACCAGTGGCTATTATGAAATTTCAATTGGAAATAATAATTACCCGTTTCTGACCGGAGTAATTAATATAATTACACTTTTTTATATACCTTCATGCGACAAAATTGATATCATGACTATGTTGGTTAATCAACAACCAATTCAGAATGTAGACAGTGAAATAATAGACTGCTTTAAAAAACTGATGGATTGACTTAAATATGAATGGGACTGCCGATAGATGGGTCTCAACGGGATGTTTGTTGCTTACTCCGCAAGGTTATGAAATTTTTAGTTCTGCACTCAAAGGAATAACTACTTGTAAGATCCAAGTCTCAAGATACTCCATCTCTGTAAGTAGAGATCCTCTTACAGGAGGGGTTGTTGTAACAAGATATTGATACCTCTAAAAATTCAGTACATTATGTTATCGGATTAGGAGGTACCCCTACAATATATATTTATGATAGGACCGGGATTCGAGGTAGTGCTACATATCAAAGTTTTATAAACTGTTTTGCAAATTAAATATATTTTTATGAAAGTTGTTAAAGTGTTAATCCTAGTCTTGGTGAATTGTTTATTCGCCAAATTTGAAGCCAAAGGTCAAGGTGAAATTTCAGTAAATTTCCCAAGTCTTCAAGTTCAATATGATGTAATTCATGAAGACGGTTATATTTACGGTAATCAAATTATAGATTGGCTGATGGGAAAGTCTATACGCGCATTTATTGCTTGGAGTAGGCAATTTACAGGTGAAAATTATGATGTTTTGATGTTTAGCATCTTACCGTCTTATCCATCAGCGGAGTATAAAATTCCGGAAGGTCTAAGCGTACCGGTTCCTTATGATGAAGAAGCTGAATTAAGGCGTGAAAAGGCTTCAAAGGAAATTAATAAATATCGTTTTGAAACATATCCTCAATATGAGTGTTGCAATATGCATGAATTACTTGATGGAAATAAGATTTTTCTTAATGTCGAACCCTCTCTGATGGAGTTCCCTATTAGATTGCATTATAAAATAACGGCTTTTATCCCCTGCACAAATGATGATATAATGCCATCCATGAATGATAATAAAAAAGACCTTGAAAAAAGATTTTACAGGCTTGTCATGTGGTATGATTATGAACCACGAGCACATCTAGATAAATACGAGGGAACTACGGATGAAAAAGTGTATTCTTTTTTTAAAGAACAAATTGTAAAGGGATATGATAGTGTCAATGATACTCTTAGCTTTAAGTCTTCTAAATATATAAAATGGGACGTTAACATTTCATTTGTTTGGGCAACGTTAGAAACATTTGATGAGACAAATATGCCAAAAAGAATAAACGATCTGTTTCCTTATAGGATGTTTCAATAGAATACGGGATTTACCAAATTATAGAGTTTGAATATTTTATTTCAAAATAATAATGACGAACTGAGCCGGATGAAAGAGAATACAGTCGGAAATATAATCACTTTTTCATATAATATAAGTTTATGCCTCTCTGACATTGCCTCACTTTTTTACAAAAAACCTGGTTTGAGAACATTTGACGAAGAGGTAAGAAGCAACATAATGTATATTTATAACCAAGAGGGAACATTTGGAGCTATAGATTATCAAAAATTTTTAATAATGTTTGGTATTTAAATTATTATGAAAAAAAATATTCTCATATTTATTGCTATTATTTTCTATAACATCCAGGTTTGTTACGCTAACCCGATGAATGACAGTATACCACCTATACAAATTCAATATGATGTTATAAATAGCAAAGATTTTAGGAATGAGACTGATGCTCTGCATAATCTTACGGATATTTCAATCAGGGCTTTGTGCGATTGGATTCAAGAATTGATAGGTTCAGAAAGAAAATCCTATATTTTTTATAAGGAACCCTTATGGATTAAATCGAAATCTATATGTACAAAAGCAAGTATTAATGCTGAAGTTCCGTTATCTGAACAAAATGAAGATTTTGAATCTCGAATAGTTTCATTCGAAACGGAGGAACTTTTTTCAAACTTTCCAATGTATGAAGGAGTAGATACAAAGAATTTGTTATTAAAAGGTTGTAATTTATTACAAGTACAAATTGAAATGGATGGTTTTTATAGGATTAAAATATCCATCAAGGCAATAATTCCTGTATTTTCTCAAGATATCACAAAGTATAATTTTTATACCACATATTTTAATTACGTATATACATTAGATTTGTTAGATAATGATCATTCTTTACATAAAAGACATTATTTAGTCGATAAAGTAAAAAAAGATATTCAAGATTTTTATATAAACCTTTATCTGGAACAACAATTACAAAAAAGTCCGCGATCCTTCTTGCAAAATTTTAAATGGAAATTAATGTGGATTAAATGCGTATATAGTCTTACCGAACACAGATATTCAGAATCTGATTTGCCAACGAGTATCAACGAGCTCTTTGACTTAAGATAGTCTAATCCAGATAACAATCTGCAATATCGGCTTTCAAAACATTAATAATTCAGTTTTTATGAACACTTCAATAGAAATAGTCAACTATTAATTGATTCCACAGAATAACTAAAAATGATATGAAGATATTACGAGATTTTTATGCGTGTGAATCTGATTCCAATAAGAAGTGGAAGGTGTTACCCTCTAACTGGTGTGTTGGGGGAGGGTGATGAATTCTGACTGTCTCTATTTACTCTGACAACCGGCTGTTACGTGGGATGGTTTTGAGTATGTCTTCAATGTTGCTTGTTGACGACGCTGTCGATGACGGTTTGGGGTGAGATGGATGTCATGCAACGGTAATCACCATGTCTGCACGGACGATTTCCGTACACCGAACAGGGTCGGCAGGTCATCGGTGTCTCGATGCAGATTATTTGAGGGGTGGTGTTTGTTTTGGTTGCCGAAGATTCCGAATGTGGTTCCGGGTCAGAACAAAAAGGTGCGAATCCTGCAGCTGGATGGGTAGCACCCCAAATGGTCACGATTCGAGGGACACCAGCCAGAGCCGCGAGGTGCATATTGGCGCTATCCATGGCTATCATAACGTGGAGTGTTGTCATCACATCGAGTTCTTTCGCAAGACCTTGGTTCCTCGAGGCCATATTGATGACATTGGGTTTACCGTGTGCCCAGCGTTCAAGAATATCACTTTCTTTTTGTCCTCCTCCGAACAGAAACAATTGATTAGCCGAATCTGCAGCCAGTTTATTGACTACCTCCTCCATCCTGTCAAGGGGATATATCTTGCCTTGATGGGCGGCGAATGGCGCAATGCCAATACGTTTGGTGTTTCCGCTTTCAAGGGGTGATGTTTTTCTTAGCGATTTAAATAAAGAGGGAACGCTAAAGCCCGCTTGATTGATAGTGTCGCGATAACGCTGCACGGTAGTACGCAAAGGCTCGTTCCCTTGTGCAAAATAGGCCTCGGCTCCTTTTCTCACCAATTTTTGTTTCTCTTTTCTCCCCTTGTCTATAACAGAGGCCTTAATGCCCTTGAATTTCATGTAATTACGTAAAATCTTAGTACGTAATACATCGTGTAGATCCACAAAACATTTAATATTGTATTTGTTGAGCAGTTCCTTTCCAAGCTTTATCATCCCCCCTACTCCACTATATAGGGAAAGATCGATACCTTCGACAATAAGATTATGGGGGGGATTGACCGCAAGCGGCTCCATACGTTTTCGGGTGACAAAAACCACATTTAAACGAGGATAAGTCATGCATAGGTCATAAACGGCCGGAATGACCAGCGCCACGTCCCCTAAAGCGGAAAATCGGGTTATGACAACGGCATCAGGTTTATTGTCGACCTGACTCTTACTTTGATTGAGAGCCATACAAAACGGGATTCGTATCGGGGTCGTTGTACATTTTCATCTGTTGGTAGACTTTCATGTACTTACGTCCGGCGGCTATGTCTTCGAGCAAACGGTCGATGGCCGATGTAAGGTCGTGTAGCTGCTGTTGCAGGATAGCAAGTTTTGCGCGACAGCGTACGATGTGAGCTTGACCGGCATCGCTGCGTTTCACCTCCTGATCCATGTGATAAATCTTGAGAGCGAGGATAGAAAGGCGGTCGATGGCCCAAGCCGGGCTTTCAGTGTTTATAGTGGCATCGGGGAGTACCGCCACGTCCTTATACCGGACAAGGAAAAATGAGTCGAGCTGTTCGACCAAGTCGGTACGCTCCTGGTTGGAGGCATCGATGCGTCGTTTCAGCGCCAATGCTGCCACAGGGTCAATATTCGGGTCGCGTATAATATCCTCAAGGTGCCACTGTACCGCGTCTATACGGTTTTTGGCATACAAGACATGCTCCAATGTGTCTTCGGCGTATGGGTTGCGTGACAGAGCGTCCACATTGTCGTCGATATGGTAGTCGGCAGTCGCCTTTTCAAAAATGGCGTAACAGTTTTCGGCAAATGTCATGGTAGTGTCTCTCAGCGGTAGAATGGTTATCGGAAAAAAGTAAGTATGTTTATTAATACGCAATCAATCAAGTCAACCCATGTCGTCTTTGATTAAGATGACCGACGCTTGGGCGGCTATGCCTTCGCCACGACCGGTGAAACCGAGGCGTTCGGTGGTGGTAGCCTTGACTGATATGCAGTCTGTGTCGACATTGAGGTCGGATGCCACATTGCTGCGCATAGCCTCTATGTACGGAGCCATTTTAGGAGCCTGAGCCATTATTGTGATGTCGGCGTTGCCTAACTTCCAGCCGGAATTTGTCACCAGACGGTATGCCTGGCGCAGCAGCATTCGTGAGTCAGCTCCTTTCCATTGTGGGTCGGTGTCGGGAAAATGCTTCCCGATATCGCCCAAGGCCAGGGCTCCCAACAAGGCGTCTGTAAGCGCGTGAAGAGCCACATCGGCGTCGCTGTGACCCAACAACCCCTTTTCGTAAGGAATATGAACACCACAAATTATACACGCCCGGTCACTGACCAGGCGGTGTACGTCAAACCCGTTTCCTATGCGAAAGCGTGTATTTGTCATGATTTTATCGGCGTTTACCCATAAGGTCTTTAAGACCGTCCATATCAAACGTCAGAGTGAAGCGCAATGTCTGGTCGAGGGGGGACGTCTGGGCTGTCGCCAACATATAGCTGGCATCGAGGCGCACCACATTGAGCGAAAAGCCCGCTCCAAGTCCGAAATACTGACGATTGCCCTTGAATTCGTTTTCATAGAAGTAACCGGCGCGTAAAAAGAACTGGTTGTTGTAGCTGTATTCAGCACCAAGCGACCATGTGATTTCGCGCATCTCTTCCTTGAAGCCGCCGGGAGCGTCGGTGAAGCTTTTGAATATACCGGCTATACCCGAAGTGTTTTCCCAGTTCTCGAGAGCATCGAGATACTCCTGTTGACCTTCGGTGGTGTTGGTGTCATAATCGCTTTCGCGTGGTCTTGCAGGAACAAGCAGTTTGTTGGCGTCAAGATTTATCGAAAGATTATGGTAGTCGGCGAGAGGGAAGGTGAACGACGCGCCCAGTCGCAAGTTTGTGGGCAGGAAGGCGGGATAGTTGCCGTTGTCGTAAGAAACCTTAGTACCGATGTTCGATATATCCCATCCCCACGCGAACTGGCATTCGTTACGACCTATTATAGGATAGGTGGTGTAATAACCTGATATATCGGCCGAGAAAGCCGATGCGCCTGTTGTCTGGTCGCCGGCATACGAGTCGCTGAAGCCAAGGTCGGAGTAAATATAACGGAAAACCACGCCCATCGAAAACTTTTCGGAGAGTTTTCGCGAGTAACCGACGTCCACCGACATTTCGTACGGATTAAGACTTTGCCCGGCATCTCCCGTGGGGCCGCTGGTGTTTACCTCGCCCAGCGAGAAATAGCGCAGCGATGCTGATATGGCCTGGTTATCACCGCTTCCTATTTTATAATATCCCGAAAGATTGGCCAAAAAGATGTCGTTGACAAGTTTGCGCAACCACGGAGTGTAGCTGAGCGAAACAGCTCCGGCCGAATATGCAAAAGCATATTTGGAAGGATTCCAGAACTGGCTGTTTGCATCCGGTTCGGTGGCGGCACCAAGGTCGCCCATCGAGGCTCCGCGTGCGTCGGGTGCTATGGAGAGCGATGTCACGCCTGTGGTGATGGGATTGAACTCATTCTTTATGTCTTGGGCGCTCCCCGACAGGAAACCGGCGAATAAAGCCGTGAAGATGGCTATATAACGTATGATTGGCTTGATGGTCATTGCGGTGTAACTGAATAATGCGGATAGAGAGAAGGGATATGATGCCATAAATGGCCTTAACTCTAAGAACTAAATATTAAACACTTAAATCTTAGAACTTCTCTATAAACGCAAGTTGCCCCGTTTTTATTGTGTTTTTAAACGAAGGCACGTATGGAGGGTAGGTGGGCAACGACAAAATAGATGAGGGGCTCTCTCTTAGATGGAGAGGCGACGCAATGTGTTCAGCAACTCGCGGTTGATGGGTTTGTCGTTTTTGATGGCTTTTGAGAAAGGCACGTAAACGATGTCATCATTCTTTATACCTATCATGACGTTGCGCTGATCCTCCATGAGGGCGTCGATAGCAGCAGCTCCCATGCGCGAAGCCAGAATGCGGTCGTGGGCTGTCGGTGATCCGCCACGCTGCAAGTGGCCAAGTATGGTGACACGAACATCATAGCGCGGAAATTCTTTTTTGACACGTTCGGCCATGCCCATTGCTCCACCCGTGATTGGGCTTTCGGCAACAAGAACGATAGATGAGTTTTTGCTTTTACGGAAACCGTTCTGTATCAGTTCGGCCAACTGGTCGACCTCGGTGGATATTTCCGGTATAATAGCGGCTTCGGCACCCGAGGCTATAGCTCCGTTCAAGGCAAGGAAACCGGCGTTGCGTCCCATTACTTCGATAAAGAAAAGGCGTTCGTGGCTGGTGGCTGTGTCACGTATTTTGTCCACACAGTCCATTATGGTGTTCAGCGCCGTGTCGTAACCTATCGTGGAGTCTGTGCCATAGAGGTCGTTGTCTATTGTGCCTGGCAATCCGATGATAGGAAAGTTGAACTCGTTGGCGAACACTCGCGCTCCGGTCAACGAACCGTCGCCCCCGATAACTACCAACGCGTCTATCTGGTGTCGGCGAAGTATGTCATAAGCCAGCTGGCGTCCTTCGACTGTCATGAATTCGGCGCAACGAGCCGTCTTAAGTATAGTGCCGCCTTGCTGGATGATATTGGATACGTTCTGAGTTTTGAACTCAACGATTTCGTCGTCAATAAGACCGCGATACCCGCGATAAATTCCCTTTACTTTCAAATCGTTGAATATGGCTGCGCGTGTCACCGAGCGGATGGCCGCGTTCATGCCGGGGGCATCGCCTCCCGATGTAAGTATGCCTATGGTTTTAATCTCTGCCATGACTTATGTGATGTTAGTATGTTAGAATATTTTAATTGGTTAGTTTTTTCTAAACGAATAAACAATGCTGTGAGACTGATGGTTCATTCACTCCGGCGCGTTTCTTGTGTGGAAATGCCCGAAAATATTGCAATAGCTGTTTAGCGTGAAAGCAACGCTCTTATAGCCAAAGAATAGCTCAGTGTGCCGAAACCCGATATAGAACCTATGCAGTGTTGTGCTATAAGCGATGTCCTACGTATTGGTTCGCGTGACGCAATGTTTGTCAGGTGCACTTCGACAACGGGGGTAGGTACTGCCGCAATGGCGTCGGCAATGGCGAGCGACGTATGGGTATAGGCGCCGGCGTTCAGCACTATACCTATGCAGTCATTGTCGGCGCGCGTGTCATGGATGGCGTCTATAATGTCGCCCTCGCTGTTGCTTTGGATTGATTCGAGCCGGATGTCCGGAAACTCGAAGCTGAGATTTTCCATAATGTCCTCCAGCGTGTAATGACCGTAAATGTCCGGTTCGCGAAACCCCAAGAGGTTAAGGTTAGGCCCGTTGAGTATCAGTATATATTGTTCCATTTGCTATGTTATTATTTATTCATCTTGACCTGACTTGTGGGGGGTAGATCGGCGTTACGTTTTTCTGTGGCCTGTACTACCCTGGAGGCGAGTTCGGCAAAATACGCCGACGTGACCGAGTCTTCTGTTGCAATGGGTTGACCCCCGTCGTTATGCTCGCCGACAGCCGCCACGAGCGGGATCTGTGCAAGAACACTTATATGGAGTTCCTCGGCGAGGCGCAACGCTCCTCCATCTCCAAAGATATAATATTTCTCGTCGGGGTGTTGCGCCGGAGTAAACCAGGACATGTTTTCCACTACTCCCAGAACAGGGACGTTTACTTTTGGTTCGGTGAACATTGCTATACCCTTGCGGGCATCGGCAAGGGCTACCTCCTGCGGGGTCGATACTATGACAACGCCGGTTATTGGCAGTGTCTGAACCAGGGTCAGGTGTATGTCGCTCGTACCGGGAGGCATATCGATGAGGAAATAGTCCAGTTCGCCCCATTGAGCTTGACTGATTAGCTGACGCAGTGCGTTCGACGCCATGCCCCCACGCCACAGGACGGCCGAATTCTTGTCGACAAGAAAACCTATCGACAAAATCTTGACACCGTATTTTTCTATCGGCACAAGGAGTTGTCGGCCATCCTCTGTCTGCTCCATATAAAGAGGCTCATCTTCCACTCCGAACATCTTGGGTATGGAAGGCCCGAAAATGTCCGCGTCGAGCAGTCCCACCCTATAACCTTGACGGGCAAGCGCAACAGCCATGTTGGCGGCAACAGTGCTTTTGCCTACCCCTCCTTTGCCGCTGGCTATACCGATAATATTCTTTACTCCGGGAAGCAGCGGAGTCTCTTCTTTGGAGGCTTGATTGACTGTACGCGTCTTGACATTTATGTTACCTTTGATATCGATGTCTTTAGCGGCGTAAGTAAGCACAGCCTGCTCGGCGGCTTTGACTATCGATTTGATAAAAGGATCGGTCGGCCGTTCAAAGATAAGCGAAAAACTCACTTTGCGCCCTTCAATGCGTATGTCATCCTCAACCATGCCAAGTTCGACGATGTCTTTGCCGTTGCCGGGGTATCGGACATGACGCAGAGCGTCGATAATCAGTGATGGATAGAGAGGTTGTGTGGTATCCATGTTTGCTGCGTTATTTTGTATCGTGAAATGTTACCGCCGGTGCGCATTGGTCGGGACACTGAACCTGTCCCCGCGAATAGCTGCGATAGGTGTCGCGTTCTATTTCGGCATCCAGTTCGTCCAGGGTTCCATCGGCAAGCAGGCGGAACGATATGTATTTTATAGTCAATCCCCGTTCAAGCCACTGCCGTTCGTAGTGGGTTTTGATATCGAGAATATCGTCGACACCCTCGGGGTTGGCATAGAGGTTGTCGGTCTGTTTGAGTAAAGGAAGCGTCCCGGCATTCTTTTCGACCAGTAACCGAGTGTAGGTGTACAGAAACGGGCTGTCTGTTTTAAGATGTATTACTCCTCCGGGTTTCAGAATCTTGCGATACAGCTCAAGGAAACGTGTAGAGGTGAGTCGTTTGCGCACTTTTTTCATCTGAGGATCCGGAAACGTTATCCATATCTCGTCGACTTCATCGGCAGCGAAAAAACTGTCAATCATTTCGATATGTGTACGCAAAAAAGCAACGTTCCGCATACCACGGTCGCGCGCCTCGGTGGCGCCGCTCCACATACGGGCTCCCTTGATATCGACACCTATAAAATTTTTATCCTTAAATCGTTGAGCCAGTCCAACGGTATATTCTCCCTTGCCGCATCCCAGTTCCAATACAATGGGATTGTCGTTGTGGAAAAAGTTTTCTCTCCACTTACCTTTCAACGGAAACCCTTTTTCCTGGAGGACGGCATAAGGATATTGGAAAACAAAACTGATGTTTTCCATTTCGCTGAATTTCTGTAATTTATTAGGCGCCAATGTGAAATGTCGTTTTAACGGCGCGCCAGCTTGAGGGTCGCTGTGTCTCCGTTGTTTAGTTTTACGTTGATTATGAATATATTGCCGTCGAAATCTGATGTGTCGACAGTCACGGTGGTGGTTTGAGGGTTAAGTCTCACCAAGTGACGGCCTGCTATGTCGTAAAGACGCACTTCGTCAATTGTTTCCGGGTCACTCCTTACGTAAAGGTTATAGCCGACAAAACGTCCCTCAATATCGTTGTGTGTCTCAAGGTCGTTGACAGCGTCGCGGTCACCTCGTATATCAAAGGTGAACTTGCTCCACTGTTCGTCAGCTGCGAACTCGTCTGCGACAGTCTCAAACAACGATAGTAGCACGGACTGCTGGTCGACACCTACCCAGACGTCCTGTCCCAGCGACGGCACTTTCTCAAGAGCAACAGCATCGATATGTTGCAGGTCGGTGGCGTTAGCCATGGCATAATCGCCTATTTCGGACAATCCCTCAGACAGTAGTACCTCGGATAGCCCCGTTTGGGCAAACGCAAAAGCGCCGATTGTGTAGACTTGAGCCGGCACTGTAATGGCTTTCAGTGACGTGCTGTTAAAGAACAAGCCGTCTGCGATAATTTCCATTTTGTTTGGCAGAGTCACCTCCTCCACCGGTGTTCCGGCGAAAGAATGTTCGCCAAGATGGATCAATGCAGCAGCATCTTTCAGATTGGCGGTCTTCAATCCTGAGCCCGCGAAAGCGTCAGTACCTATGTATGTCAGACTGTTGCCGAACGCGAAGTCAGTTAAACACACATCGCCGGCAAAAGCCTCGTCGCCGATATATGTGATTTTTTCCGAACCCTTGACGGAGGAAAGTCCCGCGCACCTTTTAAAGGTAGCCGTGGGAATCGTCGTTGCGCTGCCGATATTTACAGTCTCCAACACCGGACAGTCCGAGAATACCGACTCTCCCATACGACATGCGGACAGCGTAACGTTTTCCAGGGACTCGCACCCTGAAAAAGCGCCCAACCCAATAGAGTCTACATTGGCCGGAACTGTCACATTGACAAGAGCCGAGCCCATAAAAGCGCCGTCACCAATTACCAGTCCGGCCTGCGTGGGCAGAATGACACTGCGTAATGACGTGCCGCTGAATACGCCGGGCGCCAGTGTGCCCTGCGAAAAGTCGGTGTAGCCGTCAATCTTCAATCCGCGGCTCGCAAGAATTTCTGCCCCGGAAAGATCTAATGTAACGACCCCAGGCATGTTTCTGCCGATATAGTATAAATCCGTGGCGTCTATCGGGCCCGTAACAGTGAGGTCGGTAACCGTCCCGGCATCTTTCAACGCTTCGCTGAGGGTGCCCGGTTTTTGGGTGCTGATTGCAAGCCCCCACGCCGAGGCGCTACAAAGGCAAACGCTAATGCTTAGGGATATTAATTTATAAAATCTCATTGAGCGTAATTATTATTATGAGTGAGAGGATGATAGGCTTTTGGAAACAGTTTCGAATTTTTTTCTGAAAAAATTGAATATAATTTTTATAGAAAATAATTAGCGAGTAAATTTTTCACCACAAAATTACAAACTTTTTTGCATATTATTTATTTTTCAATCACTTTTGGTTCGGTGAACATATTATGGCACGATTATTGTTATATTAATAATAGAAAATTACTAACTTAAAATTTAATAACAATGGCAGAAAAAGACAAAACATTCGATCGTATAAGCTATGCCCTTGGCTTGAGCATGGGTAACAACTTCCTTGCTTCGGGCATCAAACAGATTAGCGTCCAGGATTTTGCTGACGGCGTAGCAGCCGTTTTCGACGGTCTGGCTCCCAAGATGAGCTATGACGAGGCTAAGGATGTTATCCGCACTTATTTCGAGGCTATGCAGAAAGAACAAGAGGCCGCTGCTGCTCAAATGGCCGAAGCTAACGCAAAAGCCGGAGAAAAGTTCCTCACTGAAAACGGCAAACGTGCCGAAGTTCGCACCCTACCCTCGGGATTGCAGTATGAGGTAATGGCCGAAGGTGAAGGAGCTGTCCCCACAGCTAACGACCAGGTTGAGGTTCATTACACCGGTCGCCTCATTGACGGTACAGTTTTCGATTCGTCGGTCGACCGCGGTGTACCCGCAACTTTCGGAGTCACTCAGGTTATCCCCGGATGGGTAGAGGCTCTGCAACTCATGAAAGAAGGCGCTAAATGGAGACTTTACATCCCCTCCGCTTTGGCTTACGGCCCACAGGGTGCCGGTGGTCTTATCGGTCCTAACCAGACTCTCATCTTTGATGTCGAGCTGCTCAAAGTCCTCAAATAACAAAACTCAGAATAAATAATCGTTACACTCAGCCGGGTGACTGACAACCTTCAGTCCCCGGCTGGGGTCTTGTTTCTTACATCAGTCAGCCAAATGCTGCTAAAACTTATGCGATTTGGCAATGCGATGTAAGTTTTTATATTTTTTGTCGTATATTTTGTTCTTTGGAAAAAATGTTATTATTTTGCATATTATTTATAAAAATTGCTATCGAAATAGCAATACCACATATTTTTTTGCAACTTTTTCTCGAGTAAAATATTCATATTATGAACCTCAAGCCAATCATTCTGTCGTGCATATCCACCGTATGCTCGCTTATTTGCATAAATGCCAGTGAATGGCATGTTTCGACCGATATACAGTCCAAAAAGGTGCTCCTGGAGGAATTCACCGGTATTCATTGTGGCAACTGTCCGGACGGCCATAAGGTTGCCGCCGACTTGTTGCTCGCTCAACCCGGCAATTTCTTCCCCGTCAGCATTCATGCCGGCAGTTTCGCTTCGCCGCGTCCCGGAGAGCCCGATTTCCGTACCGAAGAGAGCGTGGCAATCAACGATTTTTTCGGTGTCACGGCATACCCGTCAGGAATGATTAACCGACATGTGTTCGACGGTGCTCGCACTCCCGTCACCGGGCGCCAGTACTGGAACGAGTTCGCTCGCTCGATAGCCACCGAAACAGCGCCGGTAAACCTTTGGATGCAAAGCGCTTATGATAAGGACACGCGACAGCTTGTGGTCGATGTCGAGGGCTATTTCACCCAACAAACCACTGAAACCGTTTACCTCACAGTCTACCTCTGTCAGAACGACATAAAAGGTCCTCAGAGCGGTTCCAGTCTCGATAACGAATATGTCCACAAGCACATGCTGCGTGCATGCCTTACTCCCGTTCTGCCCGGCGATCCCGTCAACGGTTGTCAAGAAGGCGAGTTTTTCAATAAATCCTATACGTACACCGTTCCCGACATCATCGGAGATGTACCTGTCGTTCCCACCGACCTCGAACTTGTTGCCTTTGTATGTCAGGACGAGAACGAGGTGCTCAACGCAACATCCTGTGTACCGGCATGCGACGGCATCGACATCCCACTCTCGATTGAAATCGAACCGTATAAGTTGCCGGTCAGCCTCAATTACGGATTCGGATTTGTCGAACTCTACGTCCTCAACAAATCGTCCCAACCCGTTACCGACGCCGTTTTCGAAGTCACCCTTAACGACAAGGCCGTAAACACCGAATGGAAGGGCGAGATACTCCCTCGCTCGAAGGCTCTCATCTCCCTTCCCGTCAACTGGGTCACCGAACAGGAAGACCTGAACAGCTTCTCCGTCACCTGCCTGTCGGCCAACGGTGTTGACCTGCGCTCAAACGAGGTTTTCGGTTCGTTCGGTGCCATACCCGTTGCTTCAAACTTGCTTAAGGTGCAGATAAAAACCGATTACTACGCCTCCGACAACACCTTCCTGTTCAAGGACAGTGACGGCAACGTCATCAAAGAATTCGGTCCATATCCCGACGGAGTCGCCGACACATACGAAGAGCTCCTCACCCTCGAAAACAACAAAATATACTGTCTCGAAATAACCGACGCGTGGGCCGACGGCATGATGTCGCCACGAGGCCGTGTACGCATCTACGATACCGCGTCGGGCTCCGACGTCATCGTCACCCAAGCTATGGAGATAACAGGCCACGGACAACGCCTCTTCGTCGCCACCACCTCCGAAGCCGGCGTCACCTCCCCAACCCACACCCCCTCCAACCTCCTCGTGGACATTTACAATGTAAACGGTGTGATGGTAATGCGCTCAGTATCAGTCAGTGACATACAAAAACTTGATTTAACCTCGGGTGTCTATATTCTCCGATATAAAGAAGACGGTATACAGAAATGCAACAAATTAATCATTAACTAACATAACAGCTTATGAGAAAATTTACTTTTTTAATCGGCGTCACCATATCTTTGGCGGCGTCGGCGAACTGGATTGACAACCCGCAGTTGCTCTATCCGCAGGGCACCATCGACTATGCCAACGAAATAGCGACGGGTCCCGACGGTTCGGTGTGGAACCTCATCTATCATCCCAACTTGCTGACGGGTGACGAGTACGACATCGATAACGTGCGTTACGAATACATACTGCAGCGTTATGACAGCGAGGGCAACCCGCAGTTTGGCGGCGACCTGGGTTTGGTGGTTTCGGCCTACAACAACATCTCGTTCACGATGGTCAACCAGTACTTGTTTATTGACCGTGACGGTAACGCCATTGTGGCTGTGAGCGACGCACGTAACTCACAGGAGAAGCTCCTAACCTATACGCTTTATAAAATTTCACCGTCTGGCGAGTTCCTCTGGGACGAGGACGGTGTGGCTCTCGACCCGACAAATTCGTACAGCATAGTGGCCGGCATGCGTATGACGCAGATTGAGGACGGCAGTTATGTTGTGGCATGGATGCACTCAACAAAGGACATCTCCTCGAACAATCTCGAGGTCGAGGTACAACGCGTCTCTGCCGACGGTCGTCTGCTTTGGACTCCGGCCGATGTGCGTCTGGCTTCGTCGTCAACATCCTATTCTTACCCCTATGTGGTAAGCGCCGGTGACAACCAGGTCATTCTTGTCTATGCGCGCGGTGGCAATATGGATCTGTACGCCCGTAAACTCGATTTTGACGGGTCGCTCGCTTGGTCAAAGGATGTCCTTATATACAGCGGCGGCTGGGGCTCAATACCACTATGGACAAAGCTAACCGTGCTGCCTTCGGGCGACGGAGGTGTCCTCCTGTCGTGGAACGATGACCGTAACTTCACCAACAAGGAGTCTGCGTTCATGTCTTACGTCACATCCAATGGCAAACTGGGTTTTGCCGGCGCTTCGTCAACAGGCGATGTCAAACTGGGATATGACCAGTTTAAGGCTTTCAACTGCGTGTGTATGCCGGATCCGGCAGGCGACGGTTTCCTTGCCGCTTGGCGCGAAACAGACTTCAACCAGATGTGGTCGCAGATCGTTATCCAGAAAGTGTCCAAGACAGGAGAACTGCTGTGGGATGAAGACGGTGTCGTCGTCTCCACTCCTATCGAAGAGTCTATGGTGTCGTACGCCTATCTGTCGCTTTATCCCGCCAACGACGGCCGTAGCGCGGTGTTCTGCCTGGAGCGTGACCCTCACGGCAACCCCGCCACACAAATAGACTATACCGGCAACATATATCTTTTTGACACCACCTCCGGTCAGACAATCGAAGGATACCGCCCATACATCTTTGCGAGCCGTTATAATACGGGGGCGCTCGAAGGTCTGCAAACAAAGGTTTGCCCCGAAGAGAAGTTCTGGATATTGCAGTGGACCGACCAGAACCTTGAACCGGACGGTACGGGAGACACCAGGTTTGTGGACTATCAGATGATTATGCGTCTTGACTTCGACTTCCAGCCCAAACCTGAAGACGGTGTGCTTGCACTGACCAAAAACGACGCCCTGTGGCGCCTCGCTGTAACCGCCGATGGCCTGAAGGTTTACTCCGAACTGGGCGGTAAGGTGACTGTAGACCTCTACGATCTTGCCGGACGTCATGTAGCTACTCCCGTCAACGGCTATCTGAACGCCGGGACTTCGGTGGTTCCTTGCACAAACATAGCCGCCGGCACTTATCTTGCCAATCTCACCGCTGACGGTAAAACACAGACTATAAAAATAATGGTAAAATAATAACCACTAAAATTTATTTTATATGAAAAAACTATTCTTAACCCTATTGGGAGCCTCATGTCTCATGACGGCTCAGTCCCAGGAGATTCTGGGCTACGAATGTTTCGGCGACGGTGGTGTTTATACACCCGTAACCGGTGGCGTTCTGCTGAATACTACTCCGGTAGAGAATGAAACATCTACCACCGGTATTTACTATGCTGATGGTACCGGTATCGGTTTCTCGGACGGCTTCATGGCCGAAGAAGTTACAGGTTTCCCCCTCGGCTTTACTGTTAATTTTGGCGGCGCCGAATGCACTCATTTCGTCGTTAGCCCCGCCGGCTACGTTCAATTTGGACAGAGCACCATCACCGTTCGTCCAAGCGCTGACAATTATGCTCTTTCCTATGACGGAATGACGAATCTTATAGCCAATCTGTCCGCTACCGGATACTATCTCTATCCCGAAACAGAGATCAGTTATGTCACTACACCCGACGAACTGGTAGTTCAATACAAGAACATAGGTATATCCTATGCTTTCTGGGGCGACGATGGTTGGCCTCTTTACGACTTCCAGATTCGCGTGAAAAGCAATGGTGAATTGGCGATAGTTTATAACAACGCTGCAAATCTTGAGGATAACAGAGCTAATCTGAGAATAGGTCTTCGCGGTCCCGACGCTTCCCTCCTTCCCGTCGCAACAGACGACACTGTAATGGATGCTTATGCCGACCAGGGTTCTGATAATGCCGGTTACGTGGCTATTACATCAGAAGTACCTAACGGTTACACTCTGTCTTTCTATCCTCCCGAAGACTGCGTGGCTCCCGTCGTGGCACAGACTCTACCCGTCACAGCCACAGCAACATCCGATGAGCTTTCGTTCGAATTTGAGCCTTCCGACGCTTTCCAGCAGTATGTCATTTTGTTAAGCAAAGGCGAGCCTACCGAAGCCCCGGTAGACAAGACAGTTTATTCGAAAGGCGATGAGCTTGGTAACGCCACCGTTTTCTATGTTGGCAATGAATGCCAGTTTGAAGCGGAAGATTATTGGGATCTCGAAGATCTTGACCCCGCAACTACTTACTATGTAACTGTCTATGCAGCTAACGCTTTCTGTGCAAACGGTCCTCTGTATGGCGCAATCCCCTATGCAAAAGGAAGTGCAACCACTCTTCCTGGTGCTCCCGCTTCAATTTCTGTCGAAGCAGTTTCAACAACGACAGCGAAACTCTCTGTCGAGGCTAACGAAAGCGGTGACAACGTGATTGTTGTTTACACCAACGAAGTCTACCACGATCCCTCCAATAAAGGTGACTATCCTTTGATTGGCGAGCTGTCAGGCGAATACGCCGTCGGTGACGAGGTTGAAGGTGGAGGCACAGTTGCATATGTAGGTGCTTCGGTTAAGGACTTCGTGGTTGAAAACCTTGAAGCTTCTACCGGCTACTACTTCGTGGCTTACAGCTATGACGCCGATAACCAGTATTCCACAACAAATATCGAAGCTTCTACAGCAACTTACATAGAAGCTCCTCTGTCGTTCGGCTTCGAAAACGTAATCAAATATGATATGCCGGCCGGTTGGACTGCCGATTCAGACAAACTTCTCGCACAGCAGCTTCGCGTAGTCAACGCCGCTGCTAACATTAAGGGCGATTCCGAGTGGCAACTTGCCTTCCAGTTCGCCAATGTTAATCAGGATGGCTATGCGTGGGTGGCACCCCAGCCCATCAATGTTACCGAGGATGGTACTTTTGTTTCGTTCACTTTCGCAGGGTATGAGTCCGAAAGTCGTTTCGCTTCCGGTCCTATTAACTTCGATCACACCGTAATCAGCCTGCAGGCAAGCGTTGACGGCGAGAATTACGAAGATATCGCAGTATTCGATGCCGCTTCGCACCCCGATATGACCTATAATACAGCTGAAAGACCTGTTGCCAATTTCGTGACTATCTCCGGTGATCTCTCGGATTATGTCGGTCAGACTGTTAACGTGCGTTTCCGTTACGAATACACTGGTGCCTCCATACTCTACACACTCTACATGTACTTCGATAACTTCTCAGTCGACGTATTGGACGAAGTACCTGTAGTACAGAGCGCTGTTACAACATTCAATTCTGCCGAAATCGCTTGGCTGTCGAGATATAACGACAACGAACTCGCCTACGCCGTTGTTGGCGAAGACACCGAACTCGTTTACGAAACAGTAGTTGTTGAGGGCAAGTCATATACTCTCGAAAACCTTACCCCCGAAACAAGCTATCAGGTTAAGGTTCGTGGTATCGTTGCCGATGGCGAATACACCGAATGGTCAGAACCCTTCTCCTTCACTACTCCCGAACTTCCCGAATGCGAAGCTCCCACCGACCTGGTTGCTACAATAGACGAGACATCGTACGACGGCTCAGTACTGTTGAGCTGGACAGGTTCGGATGAGCAGTTGAGCTGGGAAGTGCACTATCGCGCAAGCTCTGCAACCGAATGGACTGTTATCTCTGATATCGAAGAATGCCAGGTAGTTGTTACCGGTTTGGCTGACAACACTCAGTACATCTGGAGTGTACGCGCTTATGCCACCTACGACCGCGTTTCGCCCTGGGCTACTCAGGAACGCTTCACAACACCCACTGCTACAGGTGTTAACGATGTGATGATCAACGGCTCAGAAGCTACATATTATGACCTTAGCGGTAACAAGGTTAATAACCCCGTCAAAGGTCTCTATATAGTGAAAGAAGGCGACAAAGTGACCAAAAAAGTCATCCGCTAATTACTCTTTAGATATTGATTTACTGATAAATAATCGATCATATAAGGTTTCCCGACACGCTCTTCTTAACAAGATAAGATTAGATTTTACTCAATCTTTACTTGCATAAGAGATTCTCCATTCGGCAACCTTATCCCAATACGTCAAAGGGGGGTGTCTCAAAACTAAATGTTTTGGGACACTCTCTGTTTTTTAGGCTCTGAGATTTCAATATTAGATTAGGCTGCAAGATTTTTGGATTTTATCCAAAATATTCGATTCTCAGAGAGTAAAAATTCAAATAAAGCCAAAAATCGGCCATTTTGGGGGTTATTTCGCCCATTATTGGCTGATTTTGCTAT
>JAFLTY010000032.1 GCA_022509065.1 Muribaculaceae bacterium | reverse complement strand
AAAAACAATATCCCGATATCGATTGGCAGGAAGGAAAACTTCTTAACCATGCATCAAAGGAAACACTGGAAGCATGGAAACAAGTCATTGCCGAAGGCACTTTGGACCGCTAAAAATTAACAAGCCCAAAGAAATTGGACTATAGGCATTTGTGATAAATGCTTTTATAGGGAGTCCGGCGTGAGTCGTTCTCCCTATTATATTACACCGGACATAGGTAAGGAGAAACTATCCCGGCAGGGGGATTTCTCACAGCCGATGTATAGCGTATCGAAAGCGTCGGTGCCTATTGATTCTCTATCCTTGACATCTACTGTGAAAATTTGCGAGATTTTCGAGTAACCAAGAATAAAGCGTCACTCAGAATTTTTGGCGTAACATCCATCAAGAACCGGTATATATTGAAAGTCAGTATCGATCCAATATTCTTTTATTGGTAAGCGGATATAATCGAAAAATGGAGGGATACTGTCGATAGACATAAAAACATAATAACCGGGAAAGAAAAGGCCGGATTGGCTCGCACCGCTCCGGCCTTTGTCGGCTTATACCGACTTGCGTTGTAGAAGATATGTCAGGCTCTGTTCCAATAATCTATTTTTCGACTGTCTTTCATAATCATTCTGACATATCTCTCTGTCCATGAAAAAACAACTTTTCTCGGATAATGGATTTCGTATCGCACGAAAACATCAGTTAACCCTCACGGGCTGGGAAAGTTCAGATTCAACGTTGTCGACGTTTATAGTAGAGATAGCGTAAAGTCCCGATGATGTCGCCTTATATTCAGGCTCAGTCAATATGGCAATCATATTGGCGTTATATTCGGTAATGGATGTCGAACTGGGTGCAACCTGATAGACGACATAGCGCATACCCTCCTTACCGGGCCACGAAATGATGCGACCATCAACAGTGGGTTCGACAGGGGTAGGAGCTTCGGCACCCGAGCCGAGCCCTATCTCAGGGATAAGGGCTTTGTAGCGATAATATGTCTTGAGACGATCTGCCCATCCAACCTTGTTAGTGAGGAACGCCGAAGCGTTATACAAGAAACTGCCAATGACGTTGTCGGCAGCACGTAGCTGATCCATCTGTCGTGACAACTCGTCGGCACTCTGATAGCTTGTTCCTTCGGCGGGAACGCCAAAGCGATAGACGCCCTGACCAATGGCCAGTTTAGCCTTAAAAGCGTTTTGATTCCACCACTGAAGCATCTTTGAATAGTTCATGGCGATGTTCGAGGTGGCATTATACAGCTGAGGAGCGATTAGGTCTATCCACCCTTCCTGACACCATTTACGAACATCGGCGTAGAGGTCGTCATAGTTCTGTAGGCCGCTGCTGTCGCTGCCTGCGGAGTCGCTTGTTCTGTTACGCCAGATTCCGAAGGGGGCTATGGAGAACACCACCCCGGGCTTTTTTACACTGATAAGATCATGGATGCGTTTGATGACATCGTCAACTTGAGCGCGTCGGAAATCGCCTATGTTGGAGTAGCCGGCGCCAAATGCCTTATAGTCGGCGGCGTCGTTGTATGTTTGTCCTGAGGCGGGATATGGATAGAAATAATCATCAAAATGGATACCATCAACGTCATATTTCGTAATAACATCATCAATGACATCGACAAGAAGTTGTTTGACCTCTTCGCATGCCGGGCGGTAGAGCAATTCGCCGTTATAAGTGACTGTCCACTCGGGATGTAGCTTGGCGGGATGATTGGCTGCCGCGGTACTTGCCCACGAAGAGGCGTTTTTAGACACGCGGTAGGGATTCATCCAAGCATGGAACTCCATGCCGCGCTTATGTGTTTCTTCTATAAGCCATCCAAGCATGTCATAGCCCGGATCTTTGCCCTGTGTGCCGGTTATATACTGGCTCCACGGCTCGTAAGGAGAGTTATAGAAAGCGTCCGAGCAAGGGCGTATCTGGAAAATCACTGCGTTAAGGTTATATTTTTCGAACACATCGAGATACTTGATGTATTCCTCTTTTTGAAGTTTTTCGACATTACTTGCCGGAAAATCTATACGTGTCACCGTGGCCACCCATACGGCGCGTATCTCACGGTCGGGTAGTCTATAAGTGACGATGACTGGCTCGTCTTCCTTAGGAGTTTCTTCGGGGGTAGACGGGGTTTCGGGTGTCGTTTGTTTGGGAGGTTCTGGTTCCGTGTCGCCACACGCCGCCATCCCACACCAAGTGAGGATGGCAACGGTAGCTAACGTGATGAAATTGCGTATTTTCATAAACAATAGAAATAAGGAGAGAAAGGAATGGTTTTGATTTATGTTCCGTCCCATCCAAGTGAGGGGAGGAACGGAACGGTGGTTTTATTATAAGTTTACTTTGGTGGCCTTTTCGCCGCGAACCTCAATATAGAGCTTGCCTGCTTCGGGATTGTTGACTTTACGACCCATCATGTCATAGTAAACGGGAGCTACATCAGAATTACTGATAATGTTCGCCACCGATGTTGAGATATCGCTTGTTACTATGAAATGGTTGGGAACTCCCTCGGTCGAAACGGGAGTTGTTGTGCAGATATTCTCGCCTGCGGGTTTGGGTATTGCATAAACGAAAACGCCTCCAAATACCGTATTGTTGTTATATATCTCATAGAGGTTTCCTGCGGCATCAAAAGCAGCATCAAACGAGCGCATTGTACCGTCTATCTTATCGGTCCAGTCGCCGGGGCCATAGAAGGTGTACAACAGTTCGACTGTGGGCACGCCGTTGTCATCATAGGTAGCTTCCAAAATATAGTTTTCATTCCAATTTAACAATGCGATGTATCGACCGTCAGGAGTCACATTCATGGCGGCCATCAGATCGGAGGCTGCGAAGATGCCTTCTTTGCCATCTTCGCCACGACTGGTCCAGTCAATGGCTCCGGTTTCAAGATTGACGTGCATCAGACAGGGATATACATCGCGCTGAGATCTTTTTTGCGAAATCCAAGCACCTCCATGACCGTCAAAAACAAACTTATTCGTTCCATTTGCCAAAGTAGTCGGATCCATGGTATAAATTTTTGAAGGAGCTTTTGTCCAGACATCGGTTGACGAGCCAAGGTCATAACGAAGCATTGTGAAAGCTGAGGCGTCTTCAGGGCTTACAAAATCTTCGTCCAGAGTGTATAGAGTTGTTTCATCACCTGTACCTGTCACGGCGATGGTAACGATTGAACCGTGGATAGCCACGCCGTCGGCATTGGACGATAGACCGTCACCGTTACGGGTTCCACCGAAAACAGTACGCCAATCATCCGAAGGATTAGCGGCATTCATTACCCATACGCCGGAATGTGAATCCGACCAGTCACATACATAAACATCGTCATTGGGAGCTACAGTCACTCTGAAAGGACTCGATGTAGTGTTGGCCCATGCAACATTGCCATCAAAAGGCTTTCCGTCGGTTGTTAAATCTTCGAATTCGGGGCTAACGATGTAAATGCCATTGTCAGTGCGTTCGCCAGTCTTGTAACGGTTGGCGTCTGACGCAATATAGATGTTGCCGAAATAAGGACTCCCTAAATTATTGTTTATGGCTATTCCGGAGGCGTTAACGGTTTGTAGAACCAGATTGTTGGCGCTGTTGGCGACCTGAACAGGTGCGGAAAGGTCTTTACCTTTGACAGTAAGTGACCACGCATAATTACCGGGTTCGGCATCGACCTTTTCGACTGTTTTAGTGTTTTTGCCTTGAGTGCCTTCACCAAGATCGACACTGCATACGGTCTTGCCACTTTCCAAATCGAGAAGATTGAGCGTTACATTTACAGCCGGTGCATTAAGGTAGAAGGTGATTTCAGGTTTGATGTCTTGAGTCACATCCATTTTGTATGCAAAAGGATTTGGGGTAGCATCCTGAGCTAAAGCCTGACTTGCAAAAAGAGCGGTCACGGCAATGGGGAACAGAAGTTTCTTCATGGATAAATAATTGATTATTTGATTTGAAATATGATTTGCTATTTGACTGAAAGGTATAATTCCGTTCCGTCCCATCCCGGTGAGGGGAGGAACGGAACGGTGGTTTTATCAGAAGTTTACTTTGGTGGCTTTTTCGCCGCGAACCTCGATATAGAGCTTGCCTGCTTCGGGATTGTTGACTTTACGACCCATCATGTCATAATAAACGGGAGCAACATTATTGTCTGCTGTAACAGCGTTTACTCCGGATTCACCAAGCACAATTTCGTCGTTTGCGAGCGTGGTATATTTGTTTTCTTCTTTGGGAAGAGCCCAAACGCCTACACCACCTTCTGCTTCAACATTGTTAAATGAGATATACACATTGTCTGCGGCATCAAATGCGACACACATAGGACGTGTGCCATAAGGATTGAGAGAAACTGTGTAAAGGAGTTCAAGAGTGGGCAGACCTTCAGAATCGTATTCTGCCTTAACCACGCGGAAATGTTTGCCGTGGCCGGCATCGGCATCGGCAACAACAATAAGGCTACCGTCGGAATTGACACCCATAGCGCCTGCGGGAGCCGATCCGAGAACTACTGTCTTGTCACCGGTTTTGAAGTCCCATTCGCCTTTTGCGTTGAAATGGCTGAGAACGGGCAGTGTCTCACCTTCCTCCCAACGATACTGCGATACCCAGGCACCACCGCGTTGGTCGGCGTGGATACGATGATTGGCATTTAACAGATAACCGCTGTTGTCGCCTAAACATGCAGTGGGAGCGGTACTCCATGGAGTTTCCAGATTGCCAATGTTATATACGAAGATTTCGTGAGCATTACCGTTGATATCTTCGTCCTGTGTCCACAACACACGGTTTTCACCTTCGCCATAAACAGCCAAATCCTGTACAGAACCGGCCACGTTCACTCCATTAATTGTCAAAAGACCGTCAGCGTTTCTTTCACCTTCAGCGAAAACCGATTTCCAGTCTGCACCGGGATTCATAGGATCCATAACCCAAACACCGGCATGTCCGTCAGTCCAGTCACAAACAAAGACCTCGCCGTTCGATGAAACCTTCACGTTGCTGGGACTTGAGTTACCGCCCCATTCCTGGCCACCGGCATAAGGTTCTTCGGTGAGTGGTGTCAGATCGGCGCTATATGTGTAAATACCGGGGGCGATACGTTTACCGGGGTAGGTGGGATTGCCATCGGCCGTGGGAGCATAAGCTGTGCTGCCTACGTAAACAGTACCGAAAGCAGGGCTCTGCGGATAGAAGTCAACACAAACGGTGCGTGTTGTGGTTACATTGAGTTCGTCGGGAAGATCTGCTGTTAGGAGTGTAGCTTCGGTCACAGCGGGGGCTTCGCAGACGATGCGATAAGCATAGGTGCCACTTTCCACACCTGTGGGGTTTACAGCAAATGTGTTGAGACCTTTCTTACCGGCGCCAAGGTCTTCCGAACCGACAACGTTACCCTGGTTGTCAAGGAATTCGATGACAACTTTGGTGGCGTCGGTGTTGAGAATCATACTTACTTCATTGGAGGCCGTGGCCTTTACCTGCGACGCATAGACGTTTGCCTGCTGCGCGTTTGCCGCTGTGCCTGCAAGCACCATAAGAACGGCTGGGAGTAAAAATTTTTTCATAAAACTGATTGATTAATTGATAAATATTACATGAAAGTTTTGTTTAGCTTGTAAATCGAGAAGGTAAGCAACGAACCCAAACGAGGGTCGTTGCTTACTATCATATTTAGAGTGCAATCTTAACGGTTTTGGTTGCTGTTGTTGCGACATAAACGCCTGTCAGGCCTATAAGCGAAACGCTTGCGCCGCGACCAACTTCGACACCCATGGCATTGTATACGGTAACGATGTCACCACCGGCACTTACAATCTTGTCCTCGACAACGATGTCGTTGCCGTCGTTTGTTACATCGTTAACGCCAGCCGACGTTACCACATTCAGCTTGTCATTGGCCTTTGTAGTGTAAGAATTGTCTTCCTTGGGGAGAGACCAGATACCGATACCGCCACCATTATCGTTGTAGGCTACATAGAGGTTGCCGGCAACGTCGAAATCTGCATCAAACGGACGGGTACCGTAGGTCGAACCTATCGACCATTTGTATTCCAACGAGGGAACGCCGTTGCTGTCAAACTTCACTTCGGTCACAATAACTTCATTCGAATTAGGAATTGCAAGATATTTGCCGTCTGGGCTTACACCCATACCTCCGACAGGATAAGACCCGTTGAAGATGGATTCCTTGCCGTCGACTACAGAAGTATAGTCAATATCGCCTGTAGTGAGGTTGTAATGCATGGCACAGGGATAAGCATCGGCTTGGTAACGATACTGGCAGATCCAGGCACCGCCGCGTCCGTCGTATGCCAAATCCTGATTACCGTTTTTAAGAATATCCGAATTAACATTGTATTCGCGTGTAGGAGCTACATCCCAGGGATCAGTACTTGTTCCAAGTTTATAACTCAGGATAACGAACGCATTAGGATCGACAGAGCTTACAAAATCTTCGTCAATAGTATAGAGGGTAGTTTCTTCACCAGTACCGGTGATGAACAAACCGGGTATGGATCCGTGAATCTGAACACCTGCGGAGTTTTTGGAAAGACCGTCGCCATTACGGGCGCCACCAAAGACTGGGCGCCATTTGTCATTCGGCTTGGCCGGATTCATAACCCAAACACCGGAGTGTGAGTCAGTCCAGTCACAAATATATACATCGCCGTTAGGAGCTACTTCGGGACGATAGGGCCCGGAATTGCCCGACCAATTTTCTCCGCCTGCATAGGGGGTTCCACCTTGACCAGTAACATCCTCGCAAGCCGCATTAAGTATGTAGAGACCTGTGCCCAAACGTGCACCTTCCTTAGCGTTAGCTGCCACTGATGTTGCATAGATACGTCCGAAGAACGGGCTTTCGGGATTATTGTCTATAGAAACACCACGCGTATTGGCTATTTCAAGCAATGGATCTCCGTTGAGACTTACCTGACCGGGTTCAGCATCGGCAAAGTTGGTAAGTTGTACGCCTTCGGCTGTTATACTCCATTCGTAATCGCCGCTTGCGAATTCGGTGAGGTCGGCAAGACCTTCCATTTCGACGGTGTTCACGCCTTTCGGACGTGCGCCGAGCGAGATTGTACGTATAATTTCGTCATTCTTTATCAGGTTAACGACTACGTTAGTAGCGTCGCCATTAAGAGTGAACTGCACGGTATTGGCATCAACAGCCTTTAGCTCAGAAGCATAGATGTTGGGCTCGGCAGTAACGGTGGGATCGTATGTCGGGTCATCGAGCAATACGATGGGACCGCGTGACTTGGCAGCTTCGCACACGACATCTCCTTCATAGGGTTCGTAGCCTTCGGCTGACACGCTTATGTGATAAGTGCCGGGTGTCAGATCGGGGAAGTAGAACATACCGTTGTAGAAATTATCGGTGATGTATTCTTTTGTCACCCCGTTGCCGGTCAGTACTACTTTGGCACCGTTCAACGGCAGGTACATATCGTGGTCGCCAAACGTTGCGCCGAGGAACAACGGGTCGCGCAGTATGCGCTGGCTATCTTTCACGGCACCTGCAATGATGCCGGTGGTGGGAAGTGGTGCGTTGAAGTAATCGCAAATGGCTGTGTAGAGCTGGAATGCGATAAGGTTTGAATAATCCGGATTGAGCAGGCGGTGAGCTTCCGGCTTATAGTCGTGGAACGAGCATTCGGCCAAGTATCCCGGAATGAAAAGCTTGCGCAACACGCCCAGATGATAGCTGGGATTGTTCCATCCTGCATAGAATGCCGAGTCAGAGACAGCGTAGACATCGTTCTCGCCTTTTCGTGCCTGCCAGCAAGTCAGATTGTTGTCATGCAGACGGCGCCACGCCTTTTCGCCCGCCTCTTTTGATTCGGGGAACAAGGGGTCGGTAATATTGAAACCGGTCTGACCGGGTACCGGGTCGGCACCGCGGAACAGCACCAGCACGTAGTTTTTGTCGCTGGCGTTGGTATGTATTGAGATGAAAAGGTCGGCACCCGACGCTGTAGCCTCTTCGCCGATTTCCATCAGTATGCGGTCGTCCTCTATATTATTGGTGGTACGTGACATGGTTACCTCGGCACCGGCAGCTTCAAGCAGACGGCAGAGCTCAAGGCCGCGCCACAGGTTGTGTTTCGATTCCCATACACCTTCCTCGCATACATTAGGATAGGGAATGGTGGATACCCAACGGTCGGTAGCCGCCGAGCCGTCCGAACGATAGCCGTTACCGAACTGCCCCGGTATAGGAGTGGTGGCAACTGCCTCATAACCTCCATGACCAGGATTGATGTAAATTCGCTTTCCGGCAAGCGACTGCGCGTGTGCTCCTACAAAAGGAAGAGCCAGTAACAACGCGCTGAATAAAATTTTGCTTCTTTTCATGATTGGTTAGACTAAACTTTATTAAGATTGTTTACAGCCTGACTTATTCAGACTGTAAACAACCTTTTTTATTGATTTATCGTTTTTTAGGAACACGGATGATAGCGAAACCGCCGCGAGGAGCCGCACCCATGATAACCAGGTTGCCGGCTTCGTCGATAGCTGCTCCCGTGTTGGCCGAGTAAGCCGAACAGTTGCCGCCCACAAGTTCGAACTGATAAATGGGGGTACGGTCTGTCTGGTTAAAGTTGGTGATAGCCATCTGTGTGTCGACGCCTTGTGACAGGTCGTAGACGCGTATGGTCTGTGCTTTGCTGTACATCCAGCCCCAGGCGTTACATGTCACAAGGTAACGTTCGCCATTGAAACTGATGACACGGGCGTCGTTCTCGGCGCGTACAGGATATTCCTTGCCGTCTTCTATTTCAATACGGTTCAGGACATTCAGGTCGGCGTCAACCAGAAGTATGGCCTGCTGGTTAGACGAAGTCATCATATAACGGTTTTCTTCATTGGGGATGCGGTTGATCGATGCGTAATAAGCCACAGTGTAAGGACAGTCGATGCGTACCGGTTCGGGATTGATCTGGGTGAAGCCGGTCACGTCGAAACGCAATACGAAGGCACCGCCTGCATGGTCGAACAACCATATATAACCGTTGCCGTTTTCGTCAAGATCCATGCTCATGTTGTCACCCCAGCGTCCCTGGAATACGTCGGCGATACCTTCCGTCTCAAGTATGGTTTCGCAGGGAGCCGTTGTGTTAGCCCAGTGATAAATCTTGAAGGTGGGATCGGGAAGCGATGTGGTCAGGTTGGTCATATAAATGTGACCGTGAGCGAACGAACATGCGCTGATGTCGAACGTGCCACCGCCTATGCCTGTTACGTCAAGCACATTTTCGGACGGTGAACCGTTGACTATACTGTTGTAGCTGATGGTCTTCGGATAAACACCGCCTTCGCGTGAAGCGAAAATCAGATTTTGTCCGTCAAACTGGGCCCAACGGGTGTTTTCAGCCGTGAAGTCTTTCCAGACATTGCCTGTGCCACCGCTGTAGCTGAATACCTCGGCTTTGGCAAAGTCGGCGCCAAACACGGGACTGCCACCGAAGTCAACGTCGAGAGTGGTGGTGCGACCACCGAACTCCATGACCAACTGACCGGGATTGTCTACCGATATCACACCGTTGTTGGCAGTCGTGAAGGTGTAGGTCGAACGGCGAGGTATCATGGTGATGCTCGCCACTTCGGCTGTTGCCGAACCTTCGCAGTTGAGGTAAACGGTGTTGTTGGCGTCGCTGACAAAACCGCGCGCTATCGACCCGTCAGCCGTTTTCACTGATATCGAGTTCAGTACCGGACTTGCTACAGGATCGGTAAGATGAAGAACCACATGATAGGTGGACATGTTTTCTACATTGATTACGTTGATATCCTGTTCGAGGGTTGTGGCTTCCGAGGTGTAGAAGTCGTAGGTGTCAAATTCAAACTTGGCGCCCAACGACAATTTGCCCGAGAAACGAATTGCCTGGATGTCGGTTTCGGCTGGAATCGTAAATTCTATTGTTTTGGCGTCACTGTTGATGTCGCCTTTGATGATGTCGGCACCCGACAGACCCCCATTGGCTACATTGATATTGTAGATAATGGTCTCGCCCGACGGATTGTCGTAAACATCGTCATCGTTGCAGGACATCATGCCGGCCGATACCGTCAGTCCTAAAGCAATGGCAATATAATTATGTTTTTTCATATTGGTCTAATATTAATTATTGGACATTATCATTTCCATTGCGGATTTTGTTCGAGAGTAAATCCGTTCTGGGCGAAGATAGTGATTTCATTCTGAGGAATGGGTCGTATGTAGTTGCGTTCCTGAGGAGCCGAACGACGGTTACCGGTGGTAACCAGCAGATAACCCGATGTCTCGCCGCCTTCGATGACAGCGTTGCTCTTCTCTACATTGGGATAGTCGGCATAATCGATCCATGCGCCATAACAAATGTTGGGGTTATAGTCCGCCCATAGATAGATGAGCTTTTTCCAGCGTTTCAGGTCGTCCAGACGCGAGCCTTCGAAAGCAAGTTCGACGCGGCGTTCGCGACGTATCTCCCAAAGCATCGACGGTACGTCGGGATCGCGTTTGGGGTCGTCGTAGGTGACACCGCCAACGGCCGGGTTGCCACCGATGACCTGCAGATGAGGCATTTCGACATCGGCGCGGTCGCGCAACACATTGATCGAGATGTCAAGGTCGTTCTGGGTCAGTGAACCCAGCTCGTAACAAACTTCAGCGTATGTCACCAGCACTTCGCCAAGACGATATTGCGGACATGCCGTGATGTTTTTGGATGTCGCGGTGTATTTGGCGTCCATAAGACCGCCTTTGCTGTCATCCATGTATTTGTGCATCGAGAAACCGGACAGAGCAAGGTTGAAAGGCTCTACATCGCAGCCCGCTATGTAGTACTTGGGACGGACAACCATCGTGAGACGGGCGTCGCGGTCAGCAAAATACTCTTCGTCTGTTTTGGGACAATAGTCCGGGTCGTCATAGTAGAAAGGCAGTCCGTCCGCACGAAGGAATGCATCGCAGAAGTCGCGGCTTACCCCGGTCTGACTCTGGTTGTTGTTGTAGGTAAGGACTGAGTGGAAAACACTTTTTTCTTCCGAATAAGCCTTCCATATCAGCACCTCGCTGTTGCTTGACAGATCCTCGCTGACAAAAAGCGATGAATAAGAGGGGCTCAGGCTGTACTTCGAGTTGTTCATAACCACCAGACAGGCATCTTTTGCCAGTTGCAGGCACTCGCGAGCCATGTCCTGATTGATGTTGTGATATTTCTCGAAAGTGCCTTCGCGTAGCATGGCGCGTGCTATCATGGCAGCCGCCACATAACGGTTTATCTGCAATTCGCCGTCGTTTTCGCGTATGTTTTCAAGTGCGAAACGCAAATCGGACAACACTCTGGGCATGACATATTTGTCGCGCGAGTCACGCGGACGATACAGCGAGTCGATATCTGTGCTGTTGAAACAAGTGGTGTACCACTGTATATCGCCATAATTGAAGCAAAGGTCGCAGTACTCGATACCTCGCAACAGGCGTCCGACGCCCAGCCAATGGTTGCGTGTGGCATCGTCGAGATTAGGCACACGTTCCACACCTGCTATAAGATAGTTGGCGCGGCGAACATAGCTGTGCGTATAGTTACCGTCGGTTGCGCTCACAGCAAGATATTCCCAATCCTGTTGGTTACGATCCGAAAAGTTGTCCGTCAGTTTTTCATTATAGCCGTAATTGCCGGCATAGCCGGTGAAATAACTGGTATAAGAGCCTAAAGCGAATGTGCGGATATGCTCTTCTGTCTTCCAGTAGTCGGCGTCGTCTATCTGGTCGACGGGCGACACGTCCAGATAGTCGTCACACGACGCGAGAGCCAGTCCCAACCCGATCACCGGTATAAATATTTTGGATATTTTCATATTTGTCATGTTTTGAAAGTTTAGAATGAGAGTTGCACACCGAATGAGAACTCTTTGGAGAAAGGATAGCTACGTCCGATATATCCGTAACTGGTCGACGGAGCGCGGGTTTCCGGGTCGATGGGTATTCCGTGAAGTTTGTCCCATGTCTTGAGATTTTCGAACGAACCGTAGAAACGCACTTTGGTGAGGAATGCTTTGCGCAACAGATTCTGCGGCAAAGAATATCCGAACGTAAGGTTTTTGAGTCGTACATACGACATATCCAAGAGATAACGGCTCTGAGGTTGGAAGTTGGGGTTGGTGGCCGCATAGTTCAGACCCCACGGGCGTGGATAAAAGGCTTCCGGATTTTCATCCGTCCAGTAGTCCATGTGGTGCTGATAGAACGCTTCGCCGAAGTGCCAGCCCGGAATAACCATCTGGCCGTTGCCCCAGTATTCGCGTTTGCCTACACCCTGGAAGAAGATGCTTACATCGATGCCTTTCCATTCGAGACTAAGGCGTGCACCATACTGATAGCGCGGTGTCGTGTTACCGATGACTTTAAGGTCGCCGTGGTTGTCAAGTGTGGGAGTGCCTTTGGTGTCTTTGGTTTCGGAGTTGGTGATAAAACCGTCACCGTTCAAGTCCTTATATTTGACATCGCCGGGTCCGTAATAGAAGTTGTTGCCATACCATTTTTCGTAGGCGCTCTGGTCGGCGACTCCGGGAGCGTAACCGGTAATCTTGCCGTTTTCATCCCATGTGAAATCGTCGTGAGTGAAGAGTCCGTCGGTCTCGAAGCCCCATATTTCGCCATAGGTCTTGCCGTTATATATGTAGTCAAGACGACGCTCGTTGGGGTTGACGTTGCTGTACTTACCGATAGCGTCCGACAGATTGGCTGTGATCGAAGCCGTCATCCCGAAGGGGAAGGTGTAGTGGTAGTCAACAGACAGTTCCCAACCTTTTGTGTCAAGGTGTCCGTAGTTGGTCATCGGAGCGGCCTGTCCGAAGGTCGACGGTAATGATGCGCCCGACGAGATAAGATCCGATGTGCGGCGGTTAAACCAGTCAAAGCTGACACCGAACGCACTGTTGAACATGCGAAGGTCGAAACCTACATCGGTGGTGGTCACTTTTTCCCAGGTGAAGCCGTCTTCAATTGCGTTGGGCATGCCGAAGGAGTTGCTGTATTCGCCGCCGATAAGCCAGTTGTATTGTCCCAGGCTCATGATGGAGCGGAACATGTTGGATGATACGTTTTGTGAGCCGATTTTACCCCACGAACCGCGTATCTTGAAGAATGACAGTGTGGGATTGAGGCTTTCCATGAATTTTTCGTTGGTAACAATCCAGCCTGCAGAAAACGAGGGGAACAGCGCCCAGCGTTTAGCCGCGGGAAAACGTGACGATCCGTCATATCGAAGATTGACTTCCAGAAGGTAACGTCCGCGGAAATCGTAATTCACGCGACCGAAGATACCGGCAAGGGTGTATTTGTTGTTGTACGATGATACGGTCTGGTCGCCCGTTGCCAGTGAAATCTCGGGACGGTCGGTCAGAACAAGACCCTGACGGGTCGACGTGTTGCCGTAGTCGTTATAGCTTTCTATGTTGGTGCCTACGTAGGCCGATACGTCGCCGTAGCGTTCATTTTCGTATTTATAACGCAACAAAGCGTTGAAAACATGGAAGTCGCTAAAGGCCGACGCCTTGGTGCTTTTGTTGTTGGCTGCTGTTGTCCATGTGCCGTAGCTGAAACTTCCGCCCCAAAAATCATAACCGGTGGCCTCTCCGCCGTTGGTCTGGGTATAACGTCCAACATGGGTGAACGTGTAGTCGGCTTCAAGCGATAACCCTTTATACAAGTCAATCTGAGTGCCGAGGTTGATTCGCATCCAGTTGTTGGTTATCTTGTTCATGTTGGCCTGTTCGCGTTCCGAATAAGCACTGCGGATAGGTTCGCCGTTAAGAGTGGCGCCTATGGGGTAAATAGCCGGCCAACGGTATAGGTAATACCATTCGTCGGCGCTATTGTTGAACTCGTAAGGGTTTTCCGTGTCAGTGCGAGTGTACATCAGCTTGGTGTGGAACTGAAGCCAGCTTTTCAGTTGGGTTTGCGACCCGAAAGTCACATTGTAACGGTTCTGTTTATCGTTGTTAACCTTCACGATACCGTCGTATCCAAGATAACCCAGGCCCACGTTATAGCTGGTGTTGCCCGAAGTGCCGTTGATGCTGAAATTATGGGTCTGCTGGAAGGCGTTTTTCTTCATCATGGTATTGTACGGATCCCATGTGCGGTAGAAATTGAGGCGTCCGTTCAGAACCTCGTAGTCACGGCCGTAAACCAGTTCCGGAGAGAGATTGTATCCGCCGTAGACTCGTTCCCATTCTTGCATGCGTTCAATGGTTTCCCAGTCCCAGTACATGTTGACATCGTTGGTCAGACCCGTCACTCCTTTCGAACGTTGAGCTCCAAGCAACGCAAGGGTGGCGCCTTCCGAACCGCTTGCCAGCTCGGGTACCACGGTGGGTTGTTTCCATGCGAAGTTATTAGAATATGTTACTGAGAACTTTTCGCCGGCTTTAGCCTTCTTGGTGGTGATAAGAACCACGCCGAACGCGCCTTTTATACCATAGATCGATGAAGAGGCGGCATCTTTAAGTACCGATATGCTTTCGATATCGTCGGGATTGACAACGTCAAGATTGTTCACTTCAACGTTATCAACAAGAATAAGTGGTGACGTGCTGCCGTTCAGTGAACCAAGCACACCGCGAATCGACAACGAACTTGTATCGCCGGGACGAGCTGTTCCGCTGGTGACAAAAAGACCGGGAGCCGAACCCTGAAGACCGTTTGCCACCGAGGTGATGGGACGCGCTTCGAGCTGTTTGCTTACATCGACGGTCGAAACAGCGCCGGTCAGATTGACGCGTTTCTGCGTGCCGTAACCTACAACTACCATCTCGTCAAGAGTGTTGGCGTCCGGAGTCAGCGACACCTTGATGTTTTTGCCGTCGCCTACTTTGACAAAAGCCGGCTTCATGCCTACGTAGGTGATTTCAAGCTGGGTGTCGGGAGTAAAATTTCCGGTAAGGACAAAGTTGCCGTCAACGTCGGTGGCAACACCGTTTTTCTCACCTTTTACGCGGACACTCGCTCCTACGGCCGGCTCGTCTATTTCGTCAAATACTGTGCCGGTCACCCGTGTGAGGCCTGTACCCGTTTGCGCTACGGGTGTCTCGGTTTTTTCTGTTTTTCCCAACTTGGCATTCTTTGAAAGAACGATGTTAGTCCCTTCAATAGCATAATAAATGCCTGTGCCTTTCAACATTCGGCCAAGTGCCTTATCGACATTCTCTTTGTTCGATTTGACACTTACCTTGATTTGTGTGTCTACATTATCGTTCACTACAAACAGATAGCCTGTCTGGCTCTCTATCTGCGAGATAACTTGTTTCAGAGGTGCGTCCTGCACATTGAGGGTTACCGTCTGAGAATGAACTTTTTCGCCCGGTGCCGCTTGCATAGTGAAGGCCCCGCTACACATCCCACCGACTATCATTGCCAGTGCGACAAACAGTCCTCGCAGTCGCAAGCCGGTCGGAAAGTGAGGCTGAAGCTTCGCCCCGGGTTTTCGATTGGTTTGATTCATAAGATAGAGTGATTTGATTGGTATTAAATAAAATGTTAAATATAATTCAGCTTTAAAAGTGATGATTGACAAAGTTGTTCCGGTTACTCGGTCTATTATCATCTGACAAAAACACACCGTTTGTCTTTATCTATTTCATAATGAAAGTCCATGTCGCGTTGCAATGTCTTCAGCGCTTGTTCGATGCCCTCGTCTATATAAAATTTTCCTGAAAACTTCGAATCGGGCAGTTCCTTGCTCAGATACGACACATGCACTCCATAGTATTTTTCAAATCGTTTAAGTATGTCGCGCAATGGCAGCTGGTTGAAACTTACTATGCCTTCAATCCATTCAAGGTCTTCCTCGTGTATGTCATCGTATTTAGACGCTCCTTTGTCAATGCTTATACGCTGACCCGGTGTCAAGGTGTGCTCTTTTCCATGTTCATTTATGGATACCGAACCTTCTATCAGGTTCACCACCATCGAACCGGTATTGGAGTATGCGTCTACATTAAATGTGGTACCGGTTACTTTTATGCTGCCGTAGGGTGTGTTGACAACAAAGGGGTTGACTGAATCCTTTGCCACTTCGAAATAAGCCTCTCCGTCAACACTTACCAATCTCTGAGCATTACCGAATTTCTCAGGAAACTCAAGACGTGTATTGCTGTTAAGCCAAGCAACCGTACCATCGTAAAGTTCTATTCTTAAACGTTGGCCGGCTGGAATCTCAAGAGCTTGTAAGTTAGGATATTGGGTCGTGTTTTCATGTCTCAGGACATTAACACCAACCACAAGCAAAGCACACACAGCGGCAACTATCGAGAAGCGAACTACATAACGAAGCACCGGCCTCGACGGTCGGGTAGCCTGTCTGCCTGCTGGCGGTGCGATATTCATAAGCGAGGCCAGATCATAAAACTCTCGGGTCTTGATAAATTCCTCCCGATTATGTTCGGATGCCTCTACCCATTCTCTTACTGCTCTGTCCTCCTCCGACGTGGTGACACGCATGAAATACTTAAAAAGAAGATCGTTATTCACGGATATAGATAGGTTTTAGTTCGAGATTATATAATCCTCAACACCTATATAAGCGAATAACTCACCAAATCCCCTAATCTTTTTTTATGATTTTTTTAATTTTTTTACACTACACAAAATGTTTTATCCACAAAAAGCAGATAGTCAGTCAATTACAAAGATGGTGACTCTAAAGCATAATGAACAGGTAAACCATCAGCATATCCCCCAGACTGACACGCAAGAGACTCAAAGCCTTCGAAATATGGAACTCTACTGTCTTCACCGAAATGTCCAACGCATTCGAAATCTGCTGATATGTCATATTGTCGTGACGGCTCATCAGAAATATCCTGCGCGTCTTTTCAGGCAGGTTATCGATTGCGTTCTGTATCCGGCCGCGTAACTCAACATCGTACAGCCAATCGGGATCGAAGGCACGCAAAGTCACTAAACGCATATTCAGCTCAAACTCAGCGTCTTTCTGCATTGTATGTTCTACCGACTGTCGTATGCGTTCTCTTTGCAACCAGTCAAGACATTTGTTCTTGACCACTCGGAACATATAGGCCTCGATATTACCCCCTGTATCGATGTCGGCGATATGCTCCATGAAGTAACGGAAACTGTCCATCATGATATCGCGAGCTACCTCCCGGTCATGAACATAGAGCATTGAGAAACGCTCGAAGCGGTGCCGTTTTTCAAAAAGCCGTTCAAGCATTCTCCAATCATCCATGCGCGATACATTGTCGCCCATGTTATGTTTATCCGTCGCGTCCAAAAAGTTGTTTCCTTTTATTAACACAAAAATAAATCTTTTACTTTTATATAACAAATTTTTTCAACGAAAATATTTCAATTCCCTTAATCAGTACATAATTCTTCCATATAGCCCCTCTCAAATCGCCCTTGTCAGAAAAGAAAAACGCCATCCCCAGGCAGTTTCTTCCTTTGCCCTTGTAAGGATATAAAGCTCCAACGAGGATAAGTTACTGTTTGACAATGAGTTGTCGAACCTGCTCTATACAACGCTAATAGGATTGACCGATGAAAAAGAAATATTATCCAAAAAACGTGTTGCAATTCACTCATAAGTGAAATTATTTTATTAACTTTGTCGAATAAAATCAATGTCTGCGATGAAAGAAGTTGAATTATATCTAATTGAAGAAGGAGATAATTGCACCGTTTACACGTTGCAGTTCCTGCGTGATGAAGAGAGTGAGTTTGAGAAATTCATATCCAAAGATAACAGAATCAATATAGAAACAGATGATATTTTTGAGATATGAAAAGGGCTGTAAAATCACTTGATGAAATGTTGGGATGTGTTCCCGACCATATTCAACAGGAGGTTAATCTGTCGTTTGACATATCTGACAGAATATATTTCCTGATGAAAGAACCAGGGCTTACCAAGAAACAGTTTGCCGAAGCATTGGGGAGACGCCCCAGTGAGATAACAAAATGGCTCAGTGGGCAGCACAACTTCACTGTCGCAACATTGTCTATGCTATCCACCTTCTTCGGCAAGCCCATCATCACCGTCAGCTGATCATTATAAAAGAGTCTTTTAACCTCGGTAAACATGATTAGTAATTTATTGTTTGTCAACTATAAACGAATAAATATCAGAAGAGTTATTAAAAGAAACGGCAGCTGAAAAGCTGCCGTTTTACTTTTTTAAGATTTTCTTTGTTTGCATTTATCAAGAACTTACGGATTTCGTGATGGATTGCGAATTGGGTATGTAGTGTTGTTGCGGTATTGATTAATCCAATGTCTACTGCACTGTCTACTACAATATCTACTGCGCTGTCTATTACAATGTTTACTGCACGGTTTACTGCGCTGTTTACTGCCAGGTCGTGATATGTCAATTTGTTAGTGCTGGCGAGACCAACGATGTGGTAGCTTATGGCTCTTTGTCGTCGGGGGGTTAAATGACTATGAAGCGAGAGGAGTCGTCGCCCATGGTGACGATATAATGGCCAGTGGATAGTTTGCCGGTGTCTATGGCGTCGCCGGTTCCGTTATCCACTATGACGCCGCTCATGTTAAGAACTGTCCAGGCTCCGCTTTGGACTATTTCGATTTGCTGGCCACGTGCAACACGGTTTGAACCCTTGATGAGTCGATGTGAAGTTGCGAGGTTGTCACCCGGTATCAGTTCCACACCGTCTGACGCTTGCACAGCGGTGTAGACAGTTGCCAAACTCGGAAGTTCAACATGACACTCATCGCCACTCGAGCCTGTCAAATCAAAACGAACCTGATTGAATACAATAGGATAGCTCGCCATGTCATCGGTGTCACAAAATTCGTTGGCTCCAAACAACACCACATTGGTTTGATTGGGAGTCAAATCGACATCCTTGGCGACGGCCGTGCCCCGTTCGCCTTCTGTGCCTGCAGTCACTGTTATCTTTGATATGTTCGCTGTCCCGGGATTGATTACCAGGCGCACCGAATCGGGCAGAGCATACAGGGTAATCGGATTAGACGGCTTTACAGTGAAAGACGGCCCACGAGAACTGCTAATCTTGTAATCAATGACCAAGGTGTTTCCGACGGTCGAGAGGTCGGCCGATGAAAGCGCCGATTTGCTGATAGTCCAGTCGGCAACATTGTCGGACGTGTTGATGTCAATATAACGTGCGGACGGTATCTCTACCTTGACCGGCAAAGAAAAAGAGTTCTCGTCGACACTGGCCGTGATGGTAGTGTTGCCGTTAGCGACCCCTGAAACGATACCCTCCTGAGTAACATCGGCGATAGCGGGATCTTCCGACGACCAAACAAAGGCTTGGTTGTCGATGCCCATATTCTGACCCTCGACATTTGCGACGACCTGAACGGTATATGAGCGATATCCGTCAACAATGACTTTGTCGAGTAACGCTCTTGGAGCAGCGTCGCCTATGGTGACATTTATCTCGGTGGACACGCCGTTGTAAGTGGCGGTCAGCGCATGTGTACCAGACCCGTTGGCAAACAGTGTGTTACCGTCTACTATCTCGCCCAGTTCCGGAGGACAGCTTAAAGTAACATCCTTAAAGTCACCGTCAAGCATCACTCCATATTGGTTGTAAGTGAAGAAAGACGGAGTGTAGTAGCCATATTTGGGAAGTGTAATCGAGGGTGTTGCGGGAGCGATCTCGGCCACCTGTGCATCGGCGGGTGCGGTTGCCACAGCCCACACAGAATTGACCACGGTGCGCTCATTGCCGTCCGATGGCTTGTTGCGAACGCCCAGTTTGCGTGTATAGAGTTCGGACGAACCTCCCCCGTCAAAGTTCATGGCATCGGAGCAACCCACGTAGCGCATTATGTCGGCCAGCACTTTGGATACAACACCGGCCGAACCACCCATGCTGCGACCGTCAACAACAAGCAACACCAGTGTTTTGCGGTCGGCAGAATAACCGACAGCCGTTCTGGGGTTTAGAGCAGTGAGGTGGTCAAGGGCGTTTTGTGTGTCAAGGGTGACACCGTCCTTAAGGATTATCGGCATGCCACCGGCCATCTGAGTGACCACACCGCCTGTAGCCAACGGAGTGTCAAGGGTCAGAGTGACGGTGTCTCCGTCCTTGAGTCCGGCAACAAATGTCGAGGCCGTTCCATGACCCGAAAGCACATACTCGCCCGTCGGTATAGTCATCGAACCCACACCGCTTTCGGGTGTGCCTTTCACCTTGCAGGTATAAGTGCCATTGTAACTTATGGGTTGGTCGCAGGTCAGCACTACCTCGGTGCCGTAGGCGTTAGTGCCTGTTGTCTGGGCATAATGGCTGTTGTAGACAACAAGATAGTCGGCGCCGCGTCCGTCGTTGATGGCTGACACGGCATGCTGCGAATTGTCGGGCGCGGTAGCTGTGCCCCGGAACTGCAGTTGCTCGATGCCGGGCACCTTGCTGTCATTCATGTACCACGTTATCCAGGAATTTGAAGCCGGAGCTTTGTAAACGTCACTGTTGACAACCGAAGCCCCGATAGGCTGGCTGTTGCCGAAAAAGTCCGCGTTAACACCGGCGAAGTACTCAATACCGGTCGAGGCATTGGTGTTAGCCGCCGACATCGCCGACAGTTTGGCACCGCCCGTTAGACGGCTACCGGCTTGTGCCACGCGTATGTCTACGTATGGATTGGTGAGGTCAGTGGTGATATAAAAAATCTTCAAATTGCTGCCACCGGTCAGCGACAGCGATGTCTGAGTGGTTCCAGGCCCTATTTTGGCGTGAAACACCGTATCCACAGTGTATTCCTTAGACTGCAGAGTCCAATTGCCCGACGCTGACAGAGAAGCGGCAGCGGACAGAATTGCATAGAGAAGAAAGAGTTTCTTTAACATGAAGGTTAATTAAGGTTATTGATTTTTGATGTTTTGGTAGGGTTAATTTGTGCGGCGGGAGAAGTCGGCCATTAGGATGGCGGCGTTGGCGGCTTCGGTGCCTTTGTTGCCAAATTTGCCGCCGGCCCGGTCAAGGGCATCCTGTTCGTTATCGACTGTCAGGACGCCGAAAATCACTGGGATGTCGCAATCAGCGTTAAGCATAGTAATGCCTTGCGTCACACTTTGGCAGACATAGTCGAAATGAGACGTGCCACCGCGTATAACGCACCCGATTACAATTACGGCATCGAAGCGCGATGCCTCTATAAGTTGTGATGCGGCAAAAGTCAGCTCGATGGCTCCCGGGACATCGAAAGTCTCGATGTCTTCGTTGGCCACGCCGGCGTTTTTGAGTGTCGCTATGGCAGAGTCTCTCAGCGCGTGGGTGATGTGGCTGTTCCACGACGCCGTGACTATGGCGAAACGCATATCTTTTGTTGAGGGGAGTTCGGAGGTTGGAGCCGAGCCGTTAAGTTGTGTTGACATGGTTTATATTCAGAAGGGGTGTTGATATTTCTTAGTCGAGATGATAAGTGGTCACTGGTTTTCGTTTCGGGCAGTCTGTCCAAGGTATCCTCCGTGATGGCGCTTGGCGTATTCCTCACGTGTAAAATTGATGGCTTCCATGGTGTTGACAACCAGGATATCGCCGATGACCGTCATGACGGTGGTCGATACTGTGGGAGTAAGCCCAAGAGGACATACTTCGGGCGCTCCGCCGGTGTATATGGAGACATCGGCAGCTAATGACAAGGGGCTGTCCTGTTGTCCTGTAATTACAATAACGGGAATATCGGGGTAAAGACGATGAGACAGATCTACCAGGTCTATAATCTCGCGGGTTTTGCCTGAGTTGCTGATGAGCAACATTACATCGTTTGGCTGCAATATGCCCAAATCGCCATGCTGAGCCTCGCCGGGATGGAGGTAAACGGCCGGTGTACCGGTCGAGGCAAATGTAGTTGCGATGTTAAGAGCTATCTGTCCCGCTTTGCCCATACCTGACGTTATCAGTTTGCCGCCTTTTCGGTGTACACGTTCCACGATAATGTCAACGGCGCGTTCGTATGCGTCGCTGATGGGGATAGCTTCGATAGCGGCACTTTCGGCTGCTATTATGCGGTGTATGGTGTTTTTTATCTTGTCGTTCATTGTTGATAAACAGTGATGGGTGGTTAGGTAGACTGCGTAGGCAGTCCGGGTCATTCGTCGCTTTCCAGGGGTTTAGTTACACGAAGGAGTTCAAGACGGTTGGCTGATTTTTTCAGAATCTCGATACTCATCTCGTCGAGCATGACTGTTTCGCCCTGTTCGGGGATGGTTCCTGTGGTGTGGAGTATATAGCCTGCCAATGTCTGGTAGTCGTCTTCCTCGGGTATGTCTAGATGGTATGTTTCGTTGAGTTCGGCAATCTCGCAGCGCCCTGAGAATTCGAAGATGCCCGGAGCCAAAGTGCGCGCCACCAGGTCGGCGTTATCGTGTTCGTCTTTTATATCGCCAAAAATCTCCTCTACCATATCCTCGAGCGTAACAAGACCCGCGGTACCACCGAACTCATCTATAACTATGGCTATACTGCGTTTCTCGGCCAGGAGGCGGCGCATCATTTTGTTGGCGAGCAAGGTTTCGGGGGCATACAGCACGGGGTTGATGTGCTGTTTCCAGTCGTTTTCAGGTATGAAGAGTTCACTTACGTGTATGTATCCAAGGATATTGTCTATGTCGTTTTGGTAGACGATGATTTTGGAACGGCCTGTGCGGGTGAACAGTTCGGACAATTCTTCACGCGAAGTTACATCGACATCCACGGCCACTATCTCGTTGCGTGGTATCATGCAGTCGCGCAGGTGAGTGGAGGAGAAGTCCAGTGCATTGCGGAAAAGCTTAACCTCAGTCTCAATGACCTCTTTCTTCTCTTCAAGGGTGTCGATAGACTCCTCGATATAGTCGCCCAGGTCTCCTACCGACAAGACGTGAAGTCGAGGAGAACTGTCGGTTGGCGCTCCCACAAGTTTCATCAGCACACGTGACAGCCATGTAGTGAACCAGGATATGGGGTATAAAACGATATAGAAGAGGAAGATGGGCAATGCAAACAGCCTAAGTGATGCGTTGGGGTTAATCTTGAAAATAGTCTTGGGGATGAACTCTCCAGTGAGGAGTATGACAAGGGTGGATATAAGAGTCTGAGCCAACAGCAGCAGGAATTCGGAGTGGAAATACTGTTCAAGCCAGGGAGTGAGCAACGCCGCAGCTCCCATACCGTATATGACCAGCATGACATTGTTACCCACAAGAATAGAGGAGATGAAAAACTCAGCGTTGTTGTAAAACCGGTTTATGATGCGGTTGAGTATGCCGCCGCGATGTCCTTCGATGGTGGCTCGAACACGGTCTCCGGTGACAAAAGCTATCTCGGTACCCGAAAAGAGGGCACTGAGAATAAGTGTTATTATTGTGAGCGTCAGCAAAGTGAAAGTGGTTAGAAGGTTTGATTAGAAGACTTCTTCGTCGAAGTCCTGTCGCCTGTTGCGTTCTGAAGCGCGTACAGGAGTCGGACGAGACAACGGGTCTATGTAAGGGGCGTTTTGGGTGTCGGTAGAGTCGACCGGCCTATTCTCCTGGTTGCGGAACGCGTTTTCGGGCAATATTGCGGTAGGCCGGAGAATACGGTAGTCGGTCATCTTTTCGTTGCTGCGGAATCCGTATCCTTCGAGTACACGGCCGCTCTTGACGATGTGTATGAACGAATCGGTATAAAACTCGGTTCTGTTCTGATCCCAGAACAGTTGTTCGGTCAAGAAAGTGTCGCGGTTGACGTTGACAGCGACGACATCGCCGTCGAAACGGAACAGGCGTATGCGAGTCTTATAATTGGCCGAGTCACATTCGATATGCGCGTTCGGTTTCATACCCGGGTCAAGGATATCGATGATGAGCGGATAGGGAAAGCGCCAGAAAGGTTCGACAGTGTCATCGTACACTTCCCAGACATCTGTGACGGCGTGGTATTTTATATATCCTGAATCGCTGACATAAGTGTCGACGGCAGTCGTTACCATGGTGGGGAATGCCCCTTGATTAGCAACAGTTCCGACGGGGTCTTCCTCTCGACAAGCCGAGAGCGCTGTTGTCATTAATACAGACGCCAACATGGTGTACGGAAGGAGTCGGAGTGTGGTTTTCCCCATGGAGTGTGGTCGTGTTCCGTTATGTGCAGTTAATAAGCCGATAGTTTTAATAGAGACGGTTCTTTCGGAACCACATCTCGTTGAAGTTGACCCCGATAGTGATGTTGAGATAATCCTCTTTGACCAACGCTACCGGGTATGCCTGGCGATGTCGGTATTCAAGGCCTATGCTGATGACGGTCTTGAATCCGGGTACAGGGAGGCCGGCACCTAAGGAGACACCGAAATCGCGTATGTTGTTAGAGCCGACCATGACATAATCGCGGTTATAAAAAGCGCCGAAGCGGTATTGGATACGTTTGACGTAATTACCTCTCCAGTCGGGGGTTAGCTGTGCGCCGACACCGAAGCGATAGCGGTTGGCGAACGTGGTGCGTTCGAAATCTTCAATGACCCCGAATTTTGCCTTGGACCATGGCTCGTAAGTGAAATCGGCTTCGACCATCAGTTTGTTTTCGAACTGATAGTTGATACCGGCACCCCATTTTTCGGGAGTGGAGTAATGGCCGGCCATTGAGTGACTACCCGGAACGGTGTCCGGAACGACGTTATCGGCGGTCATGTCGTAATAAATGCCGTAGACTTTGCCGTGCATGTCCTTCTGAGGAGCGTACACAAGACCGAGCGTGACGCGGTGGTCGCGTTTGATGTTAAACGAGTATTGGGCACCGAAATCCAAGCGATAGTCACGTACTGACATAGAACGTTCGAAGAGGGTGGAAGTGCCATATTCGGACGCGGCGTAAACATCATTTACTATGCTACCGAAGACGTAAGCGATATTGGCACCGATGGTGAAACCGCGGAAAGGACGCCCGGCTATACCGAGATTGAGTTCGTTTATGCTGCCTGAGCCGCTGTGGCTAAGGGATCCGTTGTCAATGGTGCTTCCGAAAGAGTAACCGACAGACGAGAAAGGTAAGAGGCCTAATGAGGCTCCCATGTAACGTCCAAGAGGCACCTGCATGGTGATGTAGTCCAAACCCGAGCCGAAGTTGCTTTCGCGCTGTGTGCCCTGGGAGGACCATACGGCCGTCAAATCCATCCCCATATCGAAAAGGAAGGTGAGTGAGTCCATAGCAGCGTATGAGGCCGGATTCATGATGTTGATCTGTCGGCCGGAGTTCATTGCGTAACCTGTACCTCCGAGCGTGCGTTGCGCAGCTGTGGCATTATCGCTCAAGAAGCCGTAACCGAAACGGCTGTAAGGAGACATGACGCCGTTTTGGGCTGATACGGCGATAGCGTTGGTTGCCACTATCGCCAAGAGTGCGATGCGGCATAATGTTTTGAATGGGTTGGTTTTGTTAGTCAGTTTCATTATTCTTTTGTCGGGATTGGCTTTAATTGGAGGTAAAGACGGTTATGCAGACAGGGGGTCGGCAATCCGGCGGATAATATTGAACAGTCCGAAAGCGACCAAGTCACGTCGGACGATGAAGGTCTTTGGAAGGAGGTCGGCAAACAGCTCTGCGTCGCCTCCTGTAATGACAACAGCGGTGTCTTTAGGGCTGATGGAGCGGTAATACTCTATTTCGGCCACTACACCGCGCACAGCACCGGCTACCATTGCAGAAGTCGTCGTTTTGCCCCACACGGTGGTGTAATGTTGTGCGATATCTTCCCGGTTGATGATGGGCAGCCGTGCTGTAAAAGAGCTTAACGCTTTGAGACGTAAGGCAATACCCGGGGCGATGTTGCCTCCTGAGTAAACCCCGGTTGCGTTGACACGGTCGTAGGTGATGGCTGTTCCCATATCGACCACGAGTATGTCACGGTTGTGACACTCGGGGATGCAGTAGGCGCCTACCGCAGCGGCGAGACGGTCAGATCCGAGAGTGTCGGGTGTGAAATAGTCCAAGACAAGCGGGCAAGGCGTAGAAGCATTGAGGGCGATGACCAAGGGTGTTATATCTGCGAGCCAACGATGTAAGTCGGCAGGCGTGTCGCCCACTGAGCTATAGATAGCTGCGGTGATAGGACGGTCACTGATAAAATTGATAAGCGCACCGTGTGACAGGCTGTTCACGGTGTCGTTTTGTATTAGTGTGCCGTCCGATGTGTATAGCGACATCTTGGTTGTTGTATTGCCCTGGTCTATTATCAGATAGGCTTCCATGCGTTGTCTTATTAACCCACAAATTTACTAAAGATTATGCAAATGCCCACGTTGCAGCCTCTTTTTTTTAGTTTTTTAGCTTTTTTGTGCCGAAATTTGGTGGCAGTTGATATGTTAGAACCGTTTCGACAAAAAAAAGGAGGGCAATCGGCTTCCTCAATTCCGATTGCCCTCCGCGGTATAGGG
>JAFLTY010000031.1 GCA_022509065.1 Muribaculaceae bacterium | reverse complement strand
AGCGTCGGATTCATAACCCGGAGGTCTCGAGTTCAATTCTCGATCCCGCTACTTTCAAAAGACAATCGATTTCTCTTCGATTGTCTTTTTACTTTTGTGGCACATCAGACGCTTCAATTCAGAAAATTAGACTACCTTTGCAATCGATGAATCACACCCGCTGCATTTCTAAATAATTGTTCGTCATGCTTCAATTTCTCACTCAACCCGAAGAACAATATTCAATTCCCGAACAATGCCAAATGGTTATTGAAGGGGGATGTGGATGGATACAGTTGCACCTGCCAGACACAGACGAAGTCTATATTCGAGAACTGGCCAATCAACTCATCCCTTTATGCCGCGAATCATCCGCATTCCTCATGCTTGAGAACAGGCCTGAGCTTGCTCGCGAACTTGGGTTGCATGGAGTGCACATAACTTTTGATAGCGGTTTGGACGCTATAAAACTCCGTGAGGAATTCGGTCCGGAAGCTATTATTGGCGTTGATGTAACTTCTACAGACGATATTATGAAATATCAAAACGCCGATATCGATTATCTGACGTTGCCGGCATCGATTAGCGACACTTCGAAGTCCGTGATTGCCATGTCGGCACAACAAGCCGGTAACCGCCTACCCTTGGTATTTCAAGGTAGTTATTACATAGCCGATGTGCTTAAACCGTTCATGTCAAATGCTGCGGGTGTCTGTACAGGAGCGCACATCCTTACGGCGCCTGATCCGGCTGGTTACACACAAGAATTTATTAAAGCCTTATCCGAAAGATAAAAAAGATTGTGCCGTGACGTCTTCGCTAACCAATATGCTAAAGCGTGTCATTTTGCCTCTACTATTAGGTATCGGCGTGACATTCTTTATGTTCAAGAAGGAATTCACTGACGGTACTTTTCTGGATTTCGAATGGACGCCACGCATGATAGTCGGGCTTTTAATTGCCTGCGTATTCATGTGCGGTCGTGATTTCGGTCTCGCTTGGCGTTTTCACACCATAGCGTCCCCTACTCTTTCATGGCGCCGCGCCATAAAGGTAGATCTGATGTGCGCTTTCACATCGGCGGTAACACCGTCGGCCATGGGTGGGAGCGCTTTCGCCATATTTTATCTCAACCGCGAGGGTGTAAAACTTGGTAAGGCCACGACGATGACTCTTACCACTCTTTTTCTCGATGAACTTTTCTTCGTCATCTTTTGCCCTATAATCATTCTTTTCACACCTTTGCAAGATTTGTTCGACGCTTCGAACAATTTCCTTATAGGTGTCGAGGTAATTTTCTGGCTCGTATACGCCGGCATAGTCGTTTGGACAGCTATCTTGTTTGTGGGCATTCTTGTAAAACCACACATTGTGGCCAAATTCATCAATCGTCTGTTCCAATTGAAATGGCTGCGGCGATGGTCGAAAGGAGCACGTGAAATGGGAAACAACATGATAGAGGCATCCCAGACCGTAAAGAACGCTACCTTGAAATGGTGGCTCAACGTTTTTGGAGCGACCGTTCTTTCTTGGTTTTCGCGATATCTCATCGTCAACGCGCTATTCTGGGGTTTCATACCCGGCACATCTGCTTGGCTGGTGTTCTCACGTCAGTTTGTTGTATGGGTGGTGTTGATGATTTCCCCCACACCAGGTGGTAGTGGTATCAGTGAATGGCTGTTCACAGAATACTACGGAGATTTGATTGGAGCTCCGACTGTTGCCCTCATACTCGCCCTTTCCTGGCGTCTTATAAGTTATTATGTCTATTTAATAATCGGGTCGGTACTTCTTCCGTCATACTTCGGCAAACGTTCCGTACCCTCTACTTAACCTGCATCCAGCTAATGAATAAATTTATCGGAATCATACCTGCGCGCTACTCATCCAGCCGTTTTCCCGGCAAACCTCTCGCTATGCTGGGGTCAAAGACTGTAATAGAACGTGTATATAACAAAGCTTCAGAAATCCTGAAGGATGTAGTTGTTGCAACTGACGATTGTCGTATTTTCAAGCATGTCAGCTCTTTTGGCGGAAAAGCCGTAATGACCTCACCCAATCATGCGAGCGGAACGGATCGCGTTTGTGAGGCTTTCGCCAATATTCATTCTGACGCAAATGTTATTATAAATATCCAGGGTGACGAACCGTTTATTCATCGCGAACAAATAAAGATGCTTATGGAAGCATTCAACAACAAGAATGTTGATATAGCCACTCTCGCCAGACGTTTCGACCCCAACGAAGGTATAACGGCTTTAGCTAACCCTAATTTAGTCAAAGTAACGTTCACCAATGCGGGGAAAGCTTTATATTTCTCTCGCTCAGTCATACCTTACGTTCGAGGATGCAATGTGAACGAATGGCTATCCAAGTCACTTTTTTTCACTCATATAGGCATATATGCTTATAGAGCTGACGTCTTATCCCAAATAACTTCACTCAAACAGTCTCCGCTTGAGGTGGCTGAGAGTCTCGAACAGTTGAGGTGGCTTGAAAACGGATATAACATCCATGTGTCAGTCACAGATAAACCGACCATAGGCATTGACACACCCGAAGACCTAAAAAACGCCGAAATATATCTTAATTCGCAAGTTGGCATTCAGAAATAAGAATGTCATTTACGAACTAAAAACACTTTCATCTATATGAGCGTAGACCGCACCACTCCTCCACAAATAAAAGATTTTGCTGACATACATCAGCCTTCTAAGCAGACGGTCATCCTTGATAACGGCATTGATGTAAACTTAATTCCGATGAGCCGAAATGGCGCTAATTATATTTCCGTTATATGGCATTCAGGTACAGCTGCATCGAAAAACCTCGCTGTACCCTCTTTCGTCCCCAGAATGATGTTACAGGGAACAAAAACCTTGAGTGCCGAAGATATAATGGAACGTTTTGATTTCCTCGGCGCTTTTATAAGTAATGCTGTATCAACCAATTACTCAGTTTTCAGACTGCTTAGCCTCAACGTCTTCAATAGTGAGTTGATGGAGTTGCTTTCCGACATTCTCCTTCATCCAACTTTTCCGGAAGAACGCTTCGAAGCGTTGAAAAGAAAAGATTTGGCTGCCTATGACCTTGCCCGTTCGCGTACATCGTTTATCGTTTCTGAGGAAATGGGAAAGCTTATGTCGGGCAACGAACATCCTTATCTTCAACCGCTCAAAAGACACGACATTGAGAATGTCACCACTGAGCAGGTAGTGTCTGCCTGGAATGAAGGAATAAGTAATTCAGGTATAAGTATTTTTGCTTCCGGTGATATTTCTGACATCATCAAAGAAAATATAAAAGAATTCGGTTCAGGCTTGAGGACTAATCATATAAGCACATCAAACTCTACACCCATTCCGTTTACCCCGGAAAAGCCGCAGACTCGGTTCATCGAGATGCCTGCTTCCAGCCAGTCCTCTGTAGCAATAGGCATCCCAACAATAGCTCGTTCTCATCCCGATTACATACCATTACGCATTGCAGTTGTGGCATTAGGTGGTTATTTCGGGAGCCGTCTGATGGCTTCAATACGCGAAGAAAAAGGACTAACTTATGGGATTCAGGCTTCTCTGTTGGGTTTGCGCGAAGGTTCCTATATCCTTATTGAAGCTGATTGCGACAAAAGATACGTACAAAAAGTTATCGATGAGGTGTTCTCCGAGATGTCGGTCATGAAGCATACACCAATGGGCTATGAAGAATTTAGAAAATTAAGAAGCTATTATATGTCCTATATCGCAGCAACTGCCGACAATTTCAAGACTGTTGGAAATTATTACGCTTCAAATAAAGTACACGACTTTCCGGACGATTATTTTGAACGTCAGCTCCAAGTACTTTCTACTATCACGCCCCTTGAGATACGCGATATATGCGCCAAATATTTCGATATAGATAATGCTTCAGTAGTTACTGCCGGCGCTCATTAATTATATAGTTTATTTCTTTGAAGCCTTATTTGTTTTTTTTAACGCTCTTATTCGTATTCATTTGGAATTTTGGGTTCAATATAACCCTCATCATCATTGCATAGATGGTAAAAATTAAGTAATTTTGTCCCAAAATTGGGTTCAGCTGATTTAAATCCAACTGATTTAAATAATAAACAACCCGGAAAAGAACATTTTAAGAACTCAACAACATAATTACACGCTTACAATGAAAAAAAGTGCTTTACAAAAAGCTCGCGCTGCTTATCAGCCCAAACTGCCTAACGTGCTAACAGGATCCGTGAAAGCCGTTGCCGGAAAACCAACTCAATCTGTAGCTAACCAGGAAGAAATCAAGGCCTTGTTCCCCTCGACATACGGTCTTCCGGAACTCAAATTTGAGAAGAATTCGACACCCTCAACCTCATCACCCGTAAACGTTGGCGTTATTCTTTCGGGCGGTCAGGCTCCCGGTGGACATAATGTGATAAGTGGTCTTTTTGATGGCATAAAAAAGATACATCCCGACAGCCGCCTTTTCGGATTTATAATGGGACCCGGCGGACTTGTCGATCACAATTACATGGAACTCACTTCTGCAATCATTGATGAATACCGCAACACAGGCGGTTTCGACATTATCGGTTCGGGACGCACAAAACTCGAAAAGAAAGAACAATTCGACAAGGGGCTGGAGATTCTTAAAGCCCTGAATATCTCGGCTCTGGTCATTATTGGTGGCGATGACTCGAACACCAACGCCGCTGTGCTTGCCGAATATTACAAAAACATCAACGCAGGGGTTCAAGTTATCGGTTGTCCCAAAACTATTGACGGCGACCTCAAAAACGACCTTATCGAAACATCTTTCGGTTTCGATACTGCCACAAAAGTATATAGTGAAGTTATTGGCAATATTCAACGCGACTGTAACTCAGCGAAAAAATACTGGCATTTCATCAAACTCATGGGACGCTCAGCAAGTCATATCGCTCTTGAATGCGCTTTACAATGCCAGCCAAACGTATGTATAATTAGTGAAGAAGTCGAGGCACATAATCTCACTCTCGATGACGTTGTTAACAATCTGGCTAACGTAGTAGCGTCTCGTGCTGCCGAAGGGAACAATTATGGCACCGTACTTATCCCGGAAGGCCTAATAGAATTCATACCGGCCATGAAAAACCTCATAGCCGAACTCAACGACTTGCTCGCTGCCAAAGCTGATGAATTTGCTGCTGTTCATCATTCGGAACAACGCAAATATGTCATTGAACATCTCAGCGAAGCCAATGCTACAACCTACGCTTCCCTCCCCGAAGGTGTTGCACGCCAACTCACATTGGATCGCGACCCCCATGGCAATGTTCAGGTATCGCTTATCGAAACAGAGAAACTACTCAGCGAAATGGTTGCAAAACGCTTGGCAACTATGAAAAAAGAAGGTAAATACAACGGCAAATTCGCCGCATTGCACCATTTCTTCGGTTATGAAGGCCGTTGCGCCGACCCTTCCAATTTCGATGCTGATTACTGTTATGCACTTGGCTTTAATGCCGCTTGTTTGATTCAATCCGGTGTCACAGGTTACATGTCTTCGGTACGCAATCTCGTAAAACCGTCTTCACAATGGCTGTGCGGAGGAATACCCATCACTATGATGATGAACATGGAGCGTCGACATGGCGAAATGAAACCCGTCATACAAAAAGCGCTTGTTCGTCTCGATGGCGAACCTTTCCGCAAATTCGCTTCGCAACGCGATGACTGGGCTCTTAACACCTGTTACATATATCCTGGTCCCATACAGTATTTCGGTCCCGCGGAAATATGCGACCAGCCTTCGCTTACCTTACAATACGAGAGCAAAAACTAAAATTGAGTTTTGCTTCGGAACTAAGGATGCCAAGTAATGAACTGCTACAAAATCGTAGGATTTCTATAATCCAGGTATAAAATACCCTTTCAATCCTTTTACAGCTTGCAACAAGGGCGTGCTTCATTAATAAAGCGCGCCCTTATTTTAGAGCCTGTTCGACAATTCATCGTCTAACAGGCTCTTAACTCAATTAAATGGGAGGTTCCCAAACTTTCTTTGTAATGGTCAGTCTTTTTACAGCTTGATATTTATTTCCTGTCCGACATTTCTAAAACCATGAAATTTAGTGGTAACTGTATCGGGAATGTTGTAAGTACGGAAATCACATGCTTTGTCAACTTTTCCGTGATAATGCATCGGAACAAAATTCTTAACATCAGCCTTCTCTACCAAATATTTTACTCCGTCCGCATAGTTTTCACCTATTTCAGGGTCAACCGACAAGAAAGCCAAATCAATAACCGGATAAGACTCGGCTATGCGATTAACTACCGTTTTAAACTTGTCTTCCATAGCCTGCTCTTTGGATTTCTTCGTTGATTCATCCAAATGATAAGGAGCCAAATCGCCACCATGCAAGATTACCTTACCGTCTGCCGTCTTGACAACAAACGACACTCCCGCTTCTGTAGAGCCAAAAGCCTCGACGGTAGTTCCTGTTCCAAGTACATCTTCTATTTTGTCGCCTGCTGTAAGGGTTGATGTATTTTCTTCGGTGTCACCGATGCGGCTGACAACTTGGCCTGCGCTAATATACGCTCTTTTGTGATTTTGTGCAAGATTGAATATCTCCGGATTGTAATGCGAGGTATGAGGTGAAGAAGCGAAAAATATCACTGATGCGTCGGGATTGTTCTCAAGTTCTTTAACCAAATGATGAGTCGGGTCTCGATAATAATCGAAAACATAGTAAACATTTCCGTTCTTGACGATAAAACCTGCATTATCAAGATAAGTAACTTTTGCCATAGCTGTGTGTTTTTTATGTATTTATAGTAATGTATTATTCAAATGTAGTATAACCGTTCATTTAATAAACATCTATATAAGTCTTTTGTTTAACCTTCTCCATATCGTTTTGCTTTTACTATGTTTATACTTTAACAAGTAACCATCTATTAGTCAATGAACTATTTTTTAAAGTCTTTTTTTCATATAATGTGTCGACTCCTTTTTTTATGTTCAACTCGATATCTTTATTATCGAACCGGCTCTTATATTTTACATAATCATTCGTCTGATAGAACAACTATATTTTAAGGAACTCCGGGATGTTCTTTTTTCCCAAGATTGTCGACTCAGTTCTAAATTTCTACCGATAAACACAATATAGCCCCGTCGTACCAGCCTCGCTACCAGTGTTATACCAAATGCCGTGTCAATGATTGTCTTTAAGCGTTAAATTTATGCAAAACGCTCTGTTTTTCATTGAGTTTTCGTAACTTTGCAAATTGGTAGATAGTGTCCGACAGTATCGGAAGCTATATTTTAACCAACTCCATACATAATTGCGCAAGATAATGAAAACCAATAACAAAACCAATCGTTCTTCGATGTCCGGAACATCGAATGGTCGATTGCTATTGTTGTTCGTTTTGATTTTTTTTGGAGTTTCTCTACTTGCTAATATACAAACGGCAGTCGAACCCGTTTTGCAGCCTCCTACTATTGAAGAGCAAGATTCCGACTCTGTGAGCCTGATTGTCAAGCATCTTACGGACTCCCGGATGTTAATGGATACCTTGTATGAGGTTGCGAAAGAAGACGAGGCCGATATGTCTTCGATTCTTTTTAATGATTCGGTTATCGAAACCGATTCTTTAACAAGATTAAGTCGACTCGATATGGAGCCATCAGTTGCAGACACTCTAAATCGAGACTCAGTTATTGATTTTGCACGGTTTTCTGAACGTCCCGTTGCAACTGGGCCGTCTCGGATAGTCCGAAATAAAGTCGATCTTGACAATCGCGTTGTATTCAACTCAACTGACTCGATGATACTTATAGGCCAGGATTCGGCTTATATGTTCGGCAGTGGCAATGTGCAATACGGAGATATCAAGCTTAACGCTGCTCGCATTGAGATGAGCCTGAATGACAATACTGTTTACGCCATCGGAGTGCAAGACACTGTTGGAGATTGGCAAGGTAAACCTGTATTCACAGAGAGTGGAACCGATTATACCGCTAACACCATGCGTTATAACTTTAAATCTCGCAAAGGCTTGATTCATGATGTAATAACACAACAAGGCGAAGGATTCTTGCATAGCGGTCTTACTAAAAAGTCGGAGGATGAAACATATTTCTTTGAAAACGGTAAGTACACTACTTGCGACGATCCCGATTGTCCCCACTTTTATTTTCAGATTACCAAAGGGAAAATGACGCCCGGTAAAAATGTCGTCACCGGACCGACATATATGGTACTTGCCGGATTGCCTCTGCCTTTGGCGTTGCCTTTCGGTTATTTTCCGTTCAGCGAAAACTATTCATCCGGTATACTTGTGCCGACATTCGGTGATGACTATAACCGAGGTTTCTACATGAGCGACGGTGGATATTATTTGGCCATCAATGATAATATAGACCTCGCCCTAACCGGCGAAATTTACACCAAAGGTTCGTGGGGTATAGCCGCGCGCTCTTCATATACAAAGCGGTATAAATTTTCCGGCAATTTTGCCATTAATTATTTGACTACCGTGCTCGGTGATAAAGGGTTGCCTGACTATTCGAAGCAAACCAACTTCCAGGTGCTGTGGAGTCATAGTCAGGATTCGAAGGCTAATCCAAATATGTCACTGTCCGCTTCGGTAAACTTCACCACGAGCGGATATACGCGAAACGACCTAAACGCTTATTACTCAAACGCATTCACAGAAAACACAAAATCGTCCAGTGTTAACATGACATATCGAATCCCCAATTCGAAATGGTCTATATCAACATCCCTTAACGTCTCACAGCGTACTCAGGACTCAACAGTTTCGGTAAGTTTCCCAAACCTTTCAATAACAATGAGCCAAATTTACCCGTTCAAAAGAAAGGTAGCGGTAGGCGCGGAACGTTGGTATGAAAAAATACGTATGTCGTATTCCGGCCAGTTGCAAAACTCGCTTACGGCCAAGCAAAACGAGTTTTTTAAAAAGAGTCTCATTAAGGACTGGCGTAACGGTATGCGTCACAATATCCCTATCTCGGCTACATTCAGTATTTTCAAATATTTCAACTTAACACCATCTGTCAACCTTACTGACCGAATGTATACGCAAAAGGTTCGCCGTCAATGGGATCCTAATGCTTCAGCTGAAATAGCCGACACCACTTACAGCCTTTATAATGTTTGGGATTTCAATGCTTCAGTCGGCTTTGACACCAAGGTGTACGCTTTTTTCCAGCCTCTTCCTTTCTTGGGCAACAAAGTCAAGATGATACGCCATGTGCTCACTCCCTCTATTTCATTTAGCGGCGCGCCCGATTTCGCATCTTCGTTTTTCGGTTATTATGGCAGGTACGACCGACCGGATGGCAATGGAGGCACCCGAGAACAGGTATATTCCATGTTCCCCAACGCCCTCTTTGGTATGCCGGGACAAGGGCGACAAGGTTCGCTTAATATATCGTTGGCCAACAATCTTGAGATGAAGGTAAAGAGCGACAACGATTCCATTGGAGAGAAAAAAATCTCGCTCATCGAAAACTTTACGGTCAGCGAAGGCTATAATTTTGCTGCTGATTCGCTTAACTGGTCAAACCTCAACACCTCTATACTTTTGCGCCTCACCAAAAATTTCAATCTTAATCTGGCTGCGACATGGGATGTCTATACCTATCAGCTCAACGCTTCAGGTTCGCCCGTTCGCGTTAATATTCCCAGGTGGAAAGCAGGCAAAGGTATAGGTCGTCTTTCAAGTACCGGCACTTCATTTTCATACACCATCAATAACTCGACATTTAAACGTAAAAGTAAAAAAGAGAATTCCGATTCGGATAAATCTCAATCACGAGGAGGTGCTGAGCTACAACGTGACATCGACGACGACTTGAACGACTCAGGCGGATCCGAGGGCGAACTTGACGCTGACGGATACACTAAATGGTCCGTTCCATGGAGTCTTACGTTCAATTATTCCGTTAACTATGGTTACGGTACGTTTAACTACGATAAAATGGAATATAACGGAAAGATAACTCAGAATCTATCTTTATCCGGGAACATCCGTCCCACTAAGAACTGGTCGTTTTCTTTCACCGCTTCATATAATTTCGACACACATAAACTGGCTTATATGAATTGTAATATCTCACGAAACCTCCACTGCTTTACGATGCGTGCAAGTTTCGTTCCTGTTGGACCCTATAAGAGCTATAATTTCCATATAGGCATTAATTCGTCCATGTTATCCGACCTTAAATACGACAAACGTTCTTCTTTGCAGAACGGAGTTGATTGGTATTAAGGAGTTTTTGGTATTAAAATGTCAACCTTAGGGTTCATCCAAGGTCTTTTTCCTCTTCAAATTTTATTTGACGCCAGTCTCTAAAAATTCGATAAGCGCATCAGCAGCCAAATCGCCCTGGAGTCTATAGCCGGCCCCAAGCAAATGGACATGGTCACGAGGGTTCATCATTTCTGCCTCAACCCAACGGCGAGCACTTTTATCTCCACCGGCAACTTCATAGAAGTCCCATAGAGCTATGCCTTCTCGAACGGCCACATTTGCAATGATATCTCTTGCCTCTTTGACTCGCTTATTAATTTTAAATTTTTCTTTTTCGTTTTTCTTTTCACATTCCATCGGAGTCCATATCATGAACAGTGCTGACGGGTTAGCTTGTTTCAATTCATGAATCAATTTCTCAGTGGTCGATTCTATCTCTTCGTCAGTCATTGTGGAATAGCCTTCATTGGTTCCCATTGACAGGATAATCAAACGCGGAGCAAAATGGGCGACACTCTCAGCGAACCCGTCAATAAGCAGATAATCGCTGAAACAAGCGCCATTGTTGCCAATAGTCGAGTAGACTAAGCCGGGCTTAGAGGTATTGCGAGTATAGACTCCATAGACACGTTCTTCGGGGATTGTCATATATATGCCGCTATCCACAACTTCGGGATATGTAACTGAAGTACGTCCGCGGGAGGTAAATATCTCGGCATAGTCAAAGTCATGACCTTCTTTCAGGTTCTGATATGTGATGATTCCTGCTTCAGGGGCTGACGATGCAACACCGGTGAATCCCGGTTTAATCTCCCAGGGTTGTTTAAGTAACCTTACTTTCTTGTCCGGTTCGACAGTCGACGTTATTTTGTAATCAACCGGCTGGTTGGTGCCTGCCAGTTTAAAAGCTGTTATAAGACCACGGCCTCCATTGCCGTAGCGTGCCTGCAAACGCTCACGAAGTCTTGACGTTCCCATCTCGGCTTGGATGTGTGAATCGCCTATATGCATGATGTCTATTTGCACATCATTATCCTGTGCTGATACAATATCATGAGCCAACTTTTTCCATGCGCTGGAATCAGCGTTTGACGGAAGAATAATATGATTCGCTGAAAGATTAATAAAACCCGGCACTTCCTGTATTTCTGCAGTAGAAACTCCTTGAGCCACGACATTGAAACAAACTGCCATACTTAGCGCGGCAACGAATTCTTTTTTTCTCATATTGTATTTCTATTTTTCTCGTTATTTACATTAAAAATCAACCCTTTTCTAAATCAGGGAAATGCTTTTCACTTAAAAGGCATGGTTCTGTAGGTCGACACATTTAGAAAACGACACCGAGTCGGAGGGTCGCCAGACTAATTCCCGGACACTTACGCGCATAGACACCTTGATAACATACATCCTGTCCAATATATGTGTAAGCCAGTATAAGGTGAGAATTAAACGTTTTTCCCTTGGCTAAGGTAACACCTACTCCAGCACTTGCATAAGCATTAGTGTCGTGTTCCTCGCCATGGGTGTAATTTAAGGCCACTCCGCCACGCACATCCATGAATAGTAATTGTCGAGAACGGCAGAAATCCGTTTGGAAATTTAGAAACAAGGGATATATGTTGCCAGACTTGCTTACCAATATGTCTCCTTCAGCGCCGATACCAAAAAAACGCACCCAAGACCAGCGCATGCCAACTTTAGCATTGATACCAATTGTCGACATGCCGTGCTGAGACATGTCAACGCTACCGTTAAGACCCGCACCCCACGCAAATTGCAATTTACGTACCGGTTGGTCAACTGAAGCTTTGATATTGGGTGTTGCTAACACAAAAAAGAACACCGTTAAATAGCTTATAACTTTACGCACTGTCATTACTTATCTGCTTTTAGAAGGACGCAAGCCCATTCGTTATCTGTTGTTTTTTTGACGAAAGTCAACCCTAAAGTTTCAGCCTTTGCGACTATCATTTCTATGTCTCGATCATAAAAACCACTGAAAACAACACAGGCTTTGTCTTTAAGGTTATTAGCATATTCTGCCATATCATCGAGAATTACATTACGATTGATATTTGCAAGAAATACATCGGCTTTGGGAACATCTTTTAATGTTCGTGCATCTCCGCAAAGAAGGGTCACTTTGTCTTCTACATGATTGATAGCCACATTCTCTTTTGCGTTCATATAGGCGAATTCATCAATCTCAATCCCTGTCACATGTGAGGCTCCTGACATAGCTGCCAAAATCGCAAGGATTCCTGTTCCGGTTCCCATATCTGTAATTGTTTTACTCTCAATATTCATTCCAAGTAACATCCTGATAACCTGGGAGGTCGTGGCGTGATGACCGGTTCCAAAGGCCATTTTTGGATCTATTATTATGTCATATTCCGCATTTGGCACATCTGTATGAAAAGATGAATGAATGACACAGCGATTGTCTACTATGATAGGCTTGAAATAATTTTTCTCCCATTCTTTATTCCAGTCCTGTCCTTCGATAGTTTTAGTGCTAACATTAAGAGAAGCCGCATAAGGATATTGAGCCAATGCGTTGTTAACTCCGATGGCCGAATAATCCTGTTCACGTATATATGCAGTCAGACCGTGGTCATCGGGTACAAAACTTTCGAAACCTTCTTCGGCGAGATAGTAAGCAAGTATATCTGTACCATCGCTGTTACACGGGTCGATATCTATCCGGACTTCTCGATAATCGTTCATAATTTTTATAGTATTTATATTTTATCTGTGGATTCGTTATTTGCTGAATCAGATGAGCGACGTTTTCCGGTTTGATTTGATTTAGCCGAATTTTTGCGTTTTTTTGGCTTGTCGTCGCTTTCAGGAGCAAGAATTTTAGTGTGACTGTTGTCTTTCATCACACCCATCACTATTTCATTGAGGAGAATTTTGATCTCATCGATAAATTCCGATGCCTGATAAGTACCGCGCTCGATTCGTCTCAATTTATTTTCCCATATTCCGGTGAGCCTTGCGCTTTTCAACAAATCGGTGGTGATGGTATCAATAAGAGCAATACCTGCCGGTGTAGGGTGTATATTTTTACGTTCGCGAGTAAGATAACGACGCTTGAACAATGTTTCGATAATAGCAGATCTGGTAGATGGACGTCCAATGCCATTCTCCTTCATTGCCTCGCGTAGTTCCTCGTCCTCAATAGTCTTCCCAGCCCCCTCCATTGCGCGTAATAATGTTCCTTCTGTATAAGGCTTTGGTGGCTGAGTAGTTTTTTTGACCAACTCAGGTTTATGCGACCCGGATTCACCCTTAACAAACTGCGGTAAGATAATCTCACGGTCTTCACTCTCCTCATTTTGCTCCGTTTTAGACTCATTGGTATATACCATGCGCCAACCTTCGTCTAATATAGTCTTTCCTGTTGCTTTAAATTCTTTTCCGTCAGTTTCGCCGATCACCGTAGTGGTGTTAAAGACACAATCGGGATAGAATGCGGCAATGAAGCGCCGAGCAATTAAGTGATACATCTGGCGCTCGTTTCCAACAAGAACCAAAGGAGATTCACCTGTGGGTATAATTGCGTGGTGATCGGTGACTTTTGTGTTGTCAAATACTTTCTTGGTCTTTGGCAACCGGGTGTTAATCAGTCTCTCAGTGAGTGGCGCATAAGGAGACATCTTGCGCAAGATGTCTGGAATTTTGGGATAAAGGTCATCGGATAAATAAGTGGTATCCACGCGTGGATAGGTGGTAACCTTTTTTTCATAAAGGCTTTGTATAAGCCGCAGCGTCTCATCGGCAGACCATCCCCATTTCTTATTGCACTCAACTTGGAGTGATGTCAAATCGAACAGTCTTGGAGGACTTTCTTTTCCTTTCTTGTCAGTGATATCGAGGATAGTAAATGGCTTCGATTTAATCTGATCGAGCACTTTTTTAGCTTCCTCCTCTTTATCAAACTTTCCGGCCTTGGCACTGAAGGTCACATTGCGATAAAGTGTTTTCAGTTCCCAATAATCCTGCGGTACAAAATTCAGAATCTGTCTATGGCGTTCCACAATAAGCGCCAGAGTCGGTGTCTGAACTCTTCCTACCGAAAGCACTGTTCCTTGAACGCCATATTTAAGTGTATATAAACGTGTTGCATTTAGACCAAGAAGCCAATCGCCGATAGCTCTTGACAATCCGGCTTCATAAAGGGTCTTATAATCACCCTCCGGCTTCAAATCCTTAAATCCCTGTCGAATAGATTCATCGGTTAGGGATGAGATCCAAAGTCTTCTGACCGGACATTTCACGCCTGCTTTTTGCATTACCCATCGCTGGATTAGCTCACCTTCTTGTCCGGCGTCACCGCAGTTAATCACCTCATCGGCTTTTTCCACCAACGTCTTGATTACTTTGAATTGTTTCTCGATACCTTTGTCTTTTATCAACTTTATACCGAAACGTGGAGGAATCATAGGTAATGATGCCAGGCTCCAATGCTTCCAATTTTCAGTATAATCCTGGGGTTCTTTAAGACAGCACAGATGACCGAAAGTCCATGTCACACAAACCTCTCGACCTTCGAAATAACCGTCACGCCTTGCCGTGGCTCCCAATATATTGGCTATATCACGAGCTACTGAGGGCTTTTCGGTTATACAGACTTTCATTTATTTACTTTCGCTTTCTTTTGCTTTGTTCCAAAGAACATCCATTTCTCCCAATGTTAAATCTTTAAGACTAACACCTTGTTGTTTAGCTGATTGCTCAATAAAGTTAAAGCGATTGATAAACTTGCGATTTGTTCTTTCAAGTGCGTTTTCAGGATTTACTCCATAAAGTCGCGCAGCATTAATAACCGCGAAAAGCATGTCTCCGAACTCAGCCTCAATGTCTTCTTTTTGGCCGCCCTTAATTGCTTGAGATACTTCAGATGTTTCTTCTGCCAACTTATCAAACACGTCCTCGCGATTTTCCCAGTCGAACCCCACATTAGCCGCTTTTTCCTGGATGCGAAAAGCTTTTATCAGGGCAGGCAGAGTAGCCGGCACACCCGACAATACGGTTTTATTACCGTCTTTCTCCTTGAGTTTTATCTGCTCCCAATTTTGTTCTACTTCGTGCGAATCGCTAACCTTAGTATCGCCGAATACATGAGGATGACGGAAAATAAGTTTATGACGCAATGCATCGCATACCTCTGCGATATCGAAAGCTCCCTGTTCCTCTCCTATTTTAGAATAGAATAACACATGCAGAAGAACGTCGCCCAATTCCTTTTTTATATCATTGGTATCTTCATTAATAAGCGCTTGCGCCAGTTCGTAAACCTCCTCTATTGTATTTGGACGCAGCGACTCGTTTGTCTGTTTGGCGTCCCACGGGCATTTCACTCTCAGTATATCCAATGTGTCAATAACCTTGGCGATAGCTTCTTTCTTTTCTTCACGACTATGCATGGATGCGTGCGATTTATTAAATTCTTTGGTGTTTAGTTGTTTTCTACTCTGCTGAAAGCTTCAAGACCTTCATGTAGCCATTCGACAAAAGCTTCAACGTTTTCGTCATATTGGCGCGCGGGAGCCAACATCTGCCCTTGCCCGGTAAGAAGTACATAATATGGTTGAGAATTGGTGTTGAATTTGTGACGTTGCAGATAACTCCATTTCTCACCCGTTGTTGTTATGGTTAACGGCTTGCCGTTCTCCTCCACAGTGTAAGGTTTAGCGAGGTCGGCTTTGTCATCAACCATGAGTTTGATAAATACATATTCTTTATCAAGAAGCTCGCGTACAATCTCAGTGTCAAAGACTGCTCCTTCCATCTTGCGGCAGTTAACACATCCAAATCCCGAAAAGTCAACCATCACGGGCATGTCGTTGTCTCGAGCATATTTCATTCCTTCGTCATAATCAGTGAACTCCCGCACTTCTGCTTCGTACAGATTGAAGTCCTGGGTGTTCAACGGAGGAGCAAAAGCGCTGATGGCTTTAAGAGGAGCTCCCCACATGCCGGGCAACAGATAGACGGCAAATGAGAAAGAAATGGTAGCAAGAAAGAAAGCGCCCACTCCGGTGTGCTGTTTTGGAGCATCGTGCGGGAAACGTAGTTTGCCTAAAAGATACATACCCATCAATACAAAAAGAACTATCCATATAGCAAGGAAGACTTCTCTGTCAAGTATACGCCATCCATAAGCCAAATCCGCAACGGACAAGAACTTCAGCGACAAGATGAGTTCTATGAAACCGAGCACAACCTTGACTGAATTCATCCATCCTCCCGATTTAGGCATTTCTTTAAGCAACGATGGGAAGAAAGCGAAGAGTGCGAACGGCAGTGCCAATCCAATGGCAAAACCACCCATACCGAGTGCCGGGCCGGTGATAGTGCCGTTAGAAGCGGCTTCGACGAGCAGAGTGCCGATAATAGGGCCGGTACAAGAGAATGATACCAGAACCAAAGTAAATGCCATGAAGAATATACTGAGGTATCCGGATGTCTTTTCTGCCATGTTGTCCATCTTATTGGACCATCTCGATGGCAACTTAATGTCAAATGCACCAAAGAATGAGATAGCGAAAACCACTAATAGTGCGAAAAATATTAGATTGAAAACTGCGCTTGTAGCAAGCTCGTTAAGAGTCCCGGCATCAAAAATCAACGTTATCGCAAGTCCCATGCCAAGGTATATAACAACAATTGACAATCCATATACTACGGCATCCACTATGCTTCGAGACCGACTCTTAGTCTTTTTAAGGAAGAAACTTACTGTCATCGGAATCATGGGCCAGACACACGGAGTCAATAAGGCGAGTAATCCTCCCAGGAAACCCATGACAAGCAGATACCACCACGCGTTGTTGACTGCTGACAATTCTGCAGAAGTGACCGGGGCGTATATATCGAAATCGGTATCTTCTACAAGTTGAGGTATTGACTCATTGATGACGGGAGTCTCGGGGACAGTGTCTACAACTGGTTCTTCTACAACAACAGTCTGACTGGTTACATTACTGGTGGTAACGTTTGCAGTAAAATGTTCTGTCTTGGGAGCCATACACGTCCGGTCGTTACAGGCCATAAACCTCACCGAACCGGTAATAGCCGATGGTACCGACCCGTTGGTCACAGTGAAAGTACGACTGAAAGTAACCTCGTGTCCCCACATCTCGAGTTCGAGATTGAATGTACTGTCAATCTCGCGTTGGGGAGCCGGAGAAGATATGATCGATCCATCGTATATCACACCGTCCACATCATCAAAAACTATTTCAGTTGGCACCGGCCCATCAGGATGTTCCGTGAAACCGTAAATATGAAAGCCCTCATCTATTTTGGCTTTCAGCGTTACCACCCCATGGGCACTGTCAGTCATACGTGCCGACCAACTCCAGGATACCGGGTCAATTATCTGCGAAAAAGATGTAAGTACAGTTAAGAAGAACGCTAAGAGCAGTAATATATTTTTCTTCATTTTGCTTGTGTAAAGGGTTTAGGGGTGATTTTAAAAGTCTGGGTTTTGGGTGGCATACATGTCTTATCGTTACATGACATGTACTTTATACTGCCCCCTATTGTTGCATCATTGATATCCTGCTTCATGAGCCGGAAATGACGTGTAAAGGTCACACGTCCGCTCCACCAATCCAACGTTAAATCGAAATTGGCATCCTGATGTGCGATAGCAGCTTCAGAAGGAACCAAATCATCGGTAAATACGATTCCTTTCGATTGTGAGAAATCGAATGTGGTTGGCAATGGTCCGTCTTCCGGCAACTCAGTGCCATAGAGATGCCAACCTGAAGCTATGGAGGCGACAATGGTGACAATACCTTCGTGCGATGATGTCATTTTGGCTTCAACTCGCCATTTAACAGGATTGTCAGAAGTGTTCCCCAAACCAAGCGAGGAAGGTATTGATGAGAAAGCACACTGTGCAAAAAGGCTTATAAAAGCCAATATAAAAAATAATCTGACTTTTTTTGTCATGATGGTTAAAAGGTCATAAATTCCAAAGTGCAAATTTAATAAACTGTTTTGACATTTCCTCATATTTTATGGTTTTTCGTTTTTCGTTTCAGAAACAAAATGTTATTCCAAGTATCTCACGCCAAATTCAGCCAAAATTCCTGTAAAGTCCAGTGGTTGCGTCGCGTTAAAGTAACCTATCTTCATTGTCGGCACATGAAAAATTCTTATATTTGTGTCAAAATATTATCAAGACTATGTGGATTGTAATACTTATAGTTTGTGTTATTTTCGGATTTATATGTCAACCTGTAGATAGGCTGATTAAAAACCGAGTACATTCTAAATGGTTGTCTATTACCCTGCAGTTTGTTATTAATTTTATTATTTTAATAGCTCTCTATGGTATTGCCGCCCTCATTGGCTTTAATATCTGGGAATAGCACATCAAATTCCAAGTCCCCTTACTCAAGCTACACATCTTAGATGTCGATGGTTTTTTACAGTACTTTTTGATCATTTTGTCGATTTTAGCCTGAATGTTGGAGTTTGGTTCGATACCGGGCGTCCGTGGGTCGTCCGTGGCTGTGAAGTGCTGATGATCAATCATATCTTAAGGGATGGTAGGTTCGTCCTTCTTGTATAGAAGATTATGAAGGACGTTTTCAATGGCCGATGGCGATCGACCGTCGAAAGTTAAAGTAGGGTTGAATTAAATTGCATGAAGGAATACTCGGGTTAACCGATTTTTATGTAACTTTGCAAGTTGAATTAAAATTGGCTAAACTTCAGGCATGCGGCAACATATAGTTAGGATTCTGGCTGGTGTTTTTTTGTTCTTGTGGGGCTTCGCTCCGCAAGCCTCCGCATTTTCGCTTAGTCTCGATTCGATAGCCGCGATGGGTAAATTCCCACGTTTTTGTGTCAATGTGTATCACTGGGGCGACAGATTCTTTAATGGCTATGATACTTCCTATGTGACCGGTACCGGTTATAAATTCAACGTTAAAAACCGAAATGAAACCTGGACAGACAGATATAATTTCAGATTGCCTGACAATATAGAACTCCAGATGTCTTCCGACCCTTGCACCTCGACGGGTATATATCTCACATATCTTGCTGTATCTATCGGGTATGATCTGAACGTAAGCAAGATTTTCGGCAGCCGTGATCCTATTCGCAACCGTTTCGTGTTTCAGTTCAACTGCGCGTTGTTTTCGGCGGAACTGAACTGGGTCACCAATAATGTGGCTACTCGGATAAAATCTTTTGGGGACGCCGACAATCCTGTCGATTACAATATACGTTTTGACGGTATTGATGTTGACATGTTTTCAGTAAGCGCGGTCTATTTCCTTAATCATAAACGTTACAGCCAAGGAGCCGCATATAACTACAGCCGAATACAAAGACGCAATCAGGGGTCGTTCTTTGTCGGCTTCAATTATTGGACACAAGACTTCAATTTTAATTTCAATCAACTGCCTGAATCTCTCCGTGCTCAACTGCCGGACAGTTGGGAAGCTTTTAATTATCAGTATCAAGCCAACAACCATAATTACACTCTCATCGTGGGATATGGCTACAACTGGGTTTTCGCTCCCGGTTGGGTACTTGGTATAAGCGAAGCGCCCACAGTGGGATTAAAACACGGATATATTAACCATACGGCCAAATCATCGAACTCTTTCTCGCTGCTAAACAGAGCACGCATGTCGGTAGTTTGGAATCATAACCACTGGTTTGCCGGTGGTATTCTTAAGGTTGACAATAACCTGATATACGACAAGTCTCATTCTTTACTCAACACGGTTATTAATGGTGAAATATCTGTTGGTTATCGTTTTAACCTCTGGTAACAGCCAAAATGGCAATTTATAAATATCAGCACTCTCAGCAGTTAATAATTTTTCAGTAAATACGTGTCATGAAGGTTCTTTTCTTGGGTGATTATTCCGGGTTACACGCAACTGTGGCCAACACTCTTCGCTCGTTGGGTCATGAGTGCGTTGTTGTCAGCGATGGCTCAAGATGCATGGATACCAAACGTGACATCAATCTAAAACGTGAATCGGGACTGGTTAATTCTTTCCGTTATCTCTCTCGCGCGTTCAATCTTATCAGATCGTTCAAGGGCTTTGATGTCGTTCAGATTATAAATCCCGGATTCGTTCACCTCAGACCTGATAAACTTCGTTATTTATTCAAAACGCTGAAAAATCGCAACGGAGCCGTCTGCCTGTCTCTCGCAGGCACCGACTCTTTCTATGCCAAGTCTCTTCTTGACACTGATCTATTTCGTTATTCAGAATATAAAGTAGGTTCAAATCCGACTCCCTATGCACTGCATAACAACCAAGTAATCAACGAATGGATAGCTCCGGAACTTATGGATTATTGTCGTTTCGTATATGATAATATCGACGGTGCCGTCTCAGCTATCTACGAGTATCATATCGCGGCACAGAATTTCATCCATGACAAACCCGTTGTATATGGCGGCATACCCGTTGATATAGATGCTTTGTCTTTCAAACCGTTGAAAAGAGAAAGCGATAGTAAGGTAACCATCTTGGCCGGTATCAAAAGTGAGATGACGCTTTTTAAAGGCACCGACCGCTTACTTACAGCCGCTCAAGCAGTCGAACTTCGTCATCCTGACAAATGTGAAGTATTAATTGCCCGAGACCTACCTTTAACCGAATACCTTAACCGTCTTGAAAGAGCGGACATTATACTCGACCAGCTTTATTCTTACTCACCGGCAACTAATGCTTTACAGGCGATGGCGATGGGGAAGATAGCAGTTTCGGGAGGAGAACCTGAATTTTACGATTTCTTAGGAGAATCAACTCTTCGTCCTATCATCAATGCCGTTCCGAATGACAATCTTCTTGTTGAAATCCTTGAATCCTTAGTTCTTAGCGATGCATCGCTTCTCGAAAAGCTTTCATCAGAAAGTCGCTTGTTTGTCGAAAAACATAACGACAGTCGCTTGGTGGCAAATAATTATCTTAAAGCATGGGAAAAGATGATAAAATAATTCTGCAGGTTCAAATAGCGTCACTTGGTCAAGAGGGCATCAACCGAGTTGCAGCGCACTCTCACCCCCATATTCCGGGTGTGAGGTGGTTGGTAAGTCTGCAGGATCCGGACAAAAATGTAATCATACCTCAATCACTTCTTGACAGAGACGATTTTGAAATAACAGTTCGTCACGAACGTGGTGTCTCTAAAAACCGAAACAACGCGCTTGATTACGGCCTTGTTTCGGAATTCACCCTTCTCTCGGATGACGACGTGGATTATAATGAACAAAGCCTCATTGACCTCATTAATGCTTTTCGAAATCATCCTGAAGCCGACATTATTTGTTGCCGCTACACTGTCAACGGACAATACAAAAAGCCATACTGTAACGGCATTTTTAACCTCGACAAACCTCCTTTCGGATGGTATCCTTCGTTAATTGAGATGGCGTTCCGTACTTCGAGCGGTCACAATGTCAGGTTTAACGAGAAAATTGGACCCGGATCAGACCATATAATAGCCGGCGAAGACTCAATATGGTTTGTCGATATGATGAGACAAGGAGCTAAAGGAATATGTGTTCCCATCGATTTGTGTAGTCATGACGGCGAGTCTACGGGTTCGCGTATGAGTTCAGACCCGGGCTTCTTGAAAGCCCATGGCGCTTGTATGACTCATGCTAAGCCGTATAGCTGGTTACCACGTCTTGTCGTGCAGTCTCTTCGCAGTGGTATTTCCCCTATTCGTTACTTGCGCTATACTTGTTCTGGTGCAATATATGCTTTATGCCATCGCTTATTTAGAACAACCAATAGTTGAGCCTAAGGCTTTTTCCCGGTCAGCAGGAACGAAAGAACAGGACTTATTGCCAAAATCCGGATAACAGCGCATACTACCACAATAACAACGAGCGCTACAAGGCTTGATATTAACAATAGAGGCACAAAACCCAAGTTCATAGCCAGCGTCATTTCGCGTAACGATCCTAAAGGGAAAAGGAAGAAATAATGCAATAAATATATCCCCAATGAGTTGGCTCCCAAATATGTCCACACTCTTACCCAGCGTGGTGTCGAACCGTCATTGCATGCTCGGTTAACAGCAGGCTGGAATATCGCCAACGCAACTACTGCAAGACATATATGGAAAATTGGGCGCGCTATTATCAAATGGAACTCCGATATACCGAAAAGCATCGGATTACCAAACTCCCACCACCAACAGATGTAATACAATGTGAAACAACCGACTAAAATCGCTATAGTGGTAAACGTGCCGCTGGTCAATAGGGCTTCGAAACGTTCTCTATATCTTGAAGCCAATGCTCCAACAAAAAAAGCGGGCCAATAGGTTGCCAGCAATGTCAAACCTGCAAAACCGCTTATTTCGGTATGGGCAAAAACAATGGCTATTACAACCAATACCAACCATACCCCAAGTCCTATCAGTGCCATAACGCATGGTCTCATAGGTTTACGAAGTAAATAATATAAGGCACTGTAAACGACAATAATTTCAAACAATATCAAAGTAAACCAATAGCCGTTTTTCCATTCGTTGAGCCATAATCCCGGGAATGTCGACACAAGTGGTGACTCAAGTCCCGAATATGGAAAATAAAATATCCATAGTGTAGAAACAACCACCATGGGTATTAATAACTGCTTGGCGCGGGATCCGATGCGTGGTCTCTTCATCTGACCTTGGGCACTGAAACTCATAGTGAACCATCCGCTTATAAAGAAGAACAAGGGCATGTGCAACTCACCGATAAATTTAAAAAGAGGTGCTCGGTCAATGTCGCGTATACACATAGTCAGAACGTGACCCATGACTACCATGAAAATAGCAATGCCCTTGAGTACATCGAAATACAGCAGTCTGGGTTTGGCAATTGTATTGGTCATTAGAGGTAAGGTTAAGGGAAGAATCAGAAATCCACGGTTAAGCGTACATTTATCTGCCGTCTTGTCAGATAGTTCGGCACGGCATATTGAATATTGTTGACATCGGTTACCCAATAATATGAGCTAACATTGGAAATGTCAAGCAGGTTGAAGCAATCGAGTCCTATCCACGCGCTCTTGATGTGTCGAAGCCATCCGGCTCGTTGTGGTTCACCCTCGGCGCGCGGTGTCACAAGTCCATAACTTAGGCCTATATCGACGCGTTTATAGGCTGGAGCCCTAAAGTATCCTTTATCGCGTGAAGACCTGGGAGCTACCACCGGCAATCCGTCGTTGAATATGCCGCGCAGACTAAACTTCAGTTTTGGGAATTTGGGAAAATAATCGGTGAAATATAGTGCCAGTGCGTAACGTCTGTCAGTAGGAAGCGGCACCCATTTGTCGTTTAACAACTGGCGTGTGTTCATTAGCGAAAAGCTAAGCCACGAATCACTGCCTTCGACAAACTGTCCGTAAAGTTTAAGGTCGAGACCCATGGTCGACCCTTTAGAGGTATTTTGACCGGTATAAACCACCTTAAGGTTTTCGATTTCATACGGAATAAGGTTGCCGAGTATCTTATAATAGGCCTCGCCCGACAGTTTAAACGGCCGGTTAAACGCTCTGAACGTATAGTCTGCTCCAAGTATAAACTGTATGCTTCGTGGACTTTTTATAGCATCGTTGAGTACTATAACTGTATTGCCTTCAGGATCTAAGGACGGCATCCGATATTCCTTATAGAACGGCGACTGATAATAGAGTCCTGTAGCGAAGCGGAACGACCAACGCGGCGCTTTATCAGGGACAAAACCAAAGTTGAAGCGCGGTGATACAAGAAATTCCCGGTTGTATCCCCAATACGAGAACCGCAAACCGCCGTTGATGCTGAGGTAACCGGCTGATGTTTGAAGTCGGTAAGTATCCTGGGCATAGGCCGCCATCCTGACGGTCGACACATCGTGTTGCGAATCAAGGTTATATATGACTTTAAGTTGATTATCGTCAAAAGGCAACGAGTAACCTGCGGAATCACGCATTTCCCATTCACGCGAGCGGTCATGGATACTCTCAAAATTTAACGAGGCGCCGTAAGCAATATTATGTCCGGATATTCCGTTGGCTCCGCGTAAAGCAACTGAGAAAACTCGTGCTTTCAGACGATTGCGTGCATGTTCAAGATACTTACCTACTCCGAGTTCTCCCCCTATCGCTCCGCCGTTGCCTGCCGAACCGTCAGTACCGGCCTGATCCAGCCAGTACTCTCCGGAGATGTCGTAGGTTACCAATTCGTTGGTAAGATAGCCTGAGGCCAAAAGGGTGTATTCAGCCCCTCGGTGAGGGTTATAGGTGAGATGCAACGACCCGAAATATGTTTCAAAGCGGTCTTTTTCCTGTCCGTCAAAATACACTTTGAATTGTTTGGCGTCTGTCGATGTACCGAAGTTTGTCGTTCGGTCGCGCGGTATGAAACGATAGTCATTTATCGAGATGTTGCCTAATATCGATGCCTTCCATTTTGGAGCAAACTTAAGGGTCATGAAGGTCTGATAGTCGAAATAACGCGGGTCGTATTCGCCTCTTTCTTCCATGGACGACAGCAAAGAGGCGTTGCTTTTATAGCGCACTCCGTGCAACTGACTGAACTTTGTCGAGCTGGTGCCTATTGTCAGTCCTCCGCCTTGCAGACTAAGATTGACGGCGCCCTCGAAGCTCTCCGGCTCACGATATGTAATATCAAGAACCGATGACATTTTGTCGGCGTACTGTGCCGGAAATCCTCCGGTCGAGAAACCTATGGCGTCAACCATGTCAGGATTGATAATCGAAAGTCCTTCTTGTTGGCCTGATGTAATGAGTTGCGGTCGATACACCTCAACTCCGTTTATATATACGGAATTTTCATCGAAGGTGCCACCACGAACGCTGTACTGCGAGGACATCTCGTTCGACGATGTGACTCCCGCCATGGTGCTGATCATACTTTCGACGGCGTTCCCGCTGATGTCGGGCGCTATCCTGTAGTCGTCTTTACGTATGCTTTCTATAGCCCCCATGCGACGTTGATAATCGGTCACCTCCACGCCTTGCAACATTTCTGCTTTCGGCGTCATCTTGACGTTCAGCGTTACATCGCTGTCGGCGTCTATTAACCTTCTGGTGACGTCGTCGTAGCCAACATAAGTGAATTTTATCCTTATCGTATCGTTTTTAGGGATGCTTATTGCATAGTCGCCGTCAAGTCCCGACATCGTTCCTAATGCCGTACCCTCAACGCGGATACTCACGAACTCAAGGGGTTCGTTGTTTTCGTCTGTTATCTTGCCACGCACTTTGACAGTCTGTCCGTTAACAGACAACCCCGTAAACAGAATACCGAAAACAACGGTTAATATATATCGTATCGCTTTGACAGCTCGCATTCTTTTCCTTGATGAATAAATATATGGCAAAATGCTCCGAAACAATGAACAGAGCAGTCTACACTATATAAGAACGCACCATACACCGTAAAATTGTGTCGGCACTGCATCTAAAAACGGTTTCGCAATCGACAATTTGGCAATCGTTGTCAACAATATATTCGTTAACATCGTCAACAGCGAGATAAAACTTCTTGGTGCAAATCATAAGACAATGTTTTTCAAACAAAAATACAAAATATATCCTGCTTTAGTCACAATCAATAGTGATGACTCCTTAACTGTTCAAAGAGAGCCAAACAACGACCTGGTTCTCGCATGGGCAATGAGTGGTGTGCCAATCAAGTGCTAATAAGGGCATTTGTCCAACTATGAACAAACATCACATTTTCGTTATTTTTTTAACGATAAATTTGCATATATCACATTTTCGTTATATTTTTGTAGTGTTAATCAAACAAGCATAATAAGCTTATGAAATGGAATGAACTGGTAAAAATTGCAATTTCTAAAGGTTACAGATTTTACTCTCATGGTAAGAAGCACGATATTTATGTCAACGACAAGGGCGAGCGACTGATAGTCGAACGACACGGCTCACAAGAAATACGACCGGGTCTTCTGAGCACTTTAAAGAAACAAATTGGTTTCTAATTCAAAGAGGGTTTACCTCTCTTTCCATTAACTAAAACAAGTTAAATTCAAATATACAATATACAATGAAAGTAAGCATCGAGAAACAATCCGACGGCTCCTACATAGCCTACAACACGACAGGAGACAAGGTGCGTCTTATCGGCACCGGAAGCACCGTCAAAGAGGCGAAGGACGATTTTTTTAATACGCTCGTCGAGGTAAAAGACAGTTATATTGAACTGGGCGATGAAATGCCCGAATGCCTCGACGAAGAAATAGAATTTAGCTTTGATATCTCTTCGCTTTTTGAATATTACTCTATGTTCAATGTCAGCGCACTGGGACGCTATCTCGGGATTAACGACAGTCTTATGCGTCAATACCGTAACGGCTCAACCTACATATCAGACAAACAACTTGAAAAAATCGAGGCCGGAATACATCGACTCGGCTCAGAACTATCCGCTCTTCGTCTTGTTTGATTAGCATTCCATTTCATTACAAGAGTGGTGACATCCTCGCTCATCTGTGGGGGTGCTTTTTTGTGACTATAAAAGCATAAGTATAAATTATATACTCGCACAAGGAGTTTGTGCAAAACTTTCGAGCATCCCATATCAATAGGGGTGCTCTTTCTTTTTAACTTTGAACCATTGAAAAAGGAAATAAAAAAAATGACAACATAGCTCCCGACAAAGTAATTGGCCGACTCAACACTGACCATATCGCAAGCATCGAACGAGCAAGCCCGAACCATTAACCGACATATGCGACGAACTGGCCGGAGATTATCCCAAGGACTTTAAGTTCACAGGCTGGCACCCACAGTGTCGATGTTTCGCTACCGCCCTCACTTGCAGCTACGACGATATCCGCGAATATTACAGACGCAAGAAAGCTGGCGAAGACATGACCGGCTGGGAACCGAAAGGCGTAATCAAGGAACCTCCGAAAGCCTTCAGCGACTGGATGAAAAACAACTCCGACCGTCTCGAAGCCACTGCCGGGCGAGGTACAACACCGTACTTTATTGCAAACAATCCGAAATACACAGGCGCAAACTGGGGAAAGCAACAGACCTATCCGTCAAACACCAAAAGTTTTAAAATTCTGGAACCTCCACATTCAGAAGATTATAGGACGTATATCAAAGGCAAGGTTATGGTTAGCCCTCTTCACAGTACCTCAGAACTTAAAGAGAATCTAAAGTTAGGCAATACCCTCAATCAGGCAATTAACTCTGAGGTCTACCTTTTGCCAACCATAGATCCGAATGAGAGAGGCGCTGACATGCTTAGAAAGGAATATCTACCAGCAGAAACTAAAAACAATAAAAACCCTGATTTTATGGGAGACGGCAAACTATGGGATGGGAAAACAGCATCTTTTGAAAATACCCCCAACGAAAGACGTAAAGTAAAGGCTACGATTGAAAACCATATTAAGAAGGCGAAGGAACAAGCCGACAATTTTATAATTGAAATTCCCGAATGGGTAAACCAAAAATGGGTAGATGAAACGGTTGTCAACTATTTAAATAGGTCAAATAAGCAAAGAGAGATAATTATAAAAAGAACGGATGGCTCATATAAAAAATACAAAAAATAAACCGAGACCAAAGAGTCTCGGAGGGAGGTTCCGGCCAAGCCTAAAGATTGACCAGAACCATCACAAAGTTAAGAATAATATTTTAATCAGCAAAATTTACATTTTGGTACATGCGAGGATTAAGCCGGCTATCATGCCAATAGCCGAGACAATAGCCGCGATTGCCCCTATCTTCACCCAATCAATCGGATTATACAACTGAGGATTTTGTACCAGATATGCAATGCCTGTCTCAGTTAAAGTGGCATCTCTGGCGATATGACCTGACTCCCATATGACATGGATTAGACCGTGCGCTTCAAGAGAAGTGGCGGTACAGGACACGACCTCGTCGCTCATGCCATCTGGCCAATATGCCACTTCTGACTGAATATTGCGAAGCAGACGTTTTTCGTTTTTGGAGAGTTTAATCCTTTCCATGGCGCAAAGTTACGAATTTTTCTGACGTTTCCGATACAAGGTCAGCTTTTAAATTACGGTCTCCCACATAAATGCTGAAAGGCACTACGAGGGTGTCTAAAAACGAAGATTTTGGGACACTCTCACTTTCTCATTAATGTTAATTTTGAGTCACCTTGATGAATTTCATCATCTGTCACGTAAACCGGATGGCACCGAGAGGTGGTTCCCCAAATTTTGATAAGCAAAAAAATTGCTCCCGATATTCTAATCAAGAGCAAAAAATGGTCAAAAGGCACTAAATTTCAAAAAGTGTGCATAAAAGTGCACATAATTTTTATAAGTACCTTATTTTCAATTTACATAGTGGAGTTGGAGGGATTTGAACCCTCGTCCAAACGTGGAACTAATAAGCTTTCTACGTGCGTAGTCTCCGC
>JAFLTY010000030.1:13882-30924 GCA_022509065.1 Muribaculaceae bacterium | reverse complement strand
GTGCGAGTTGTTGTTGGTTCAATATTTACTCTTAAACATTGAATCCGCTACAAAGATACAACAATTAAAAGTATCAACCAAACAAATAACCAACATTTAACACATTTTAATATTTGTGTTATCAACAAAGGTTGCAAAAGAGGTAAGGAGGGAATTGTCGGCCGCAAGCGACCGACCGCTATGACAAAGCAGGGAGCAAAGCTGCCGTTGGGACGTGGTTGTTAAGGAAGTTAGTGGTGAAGGTAACGACGAGGGCAACGGCACCTGTGAAAGTAAAGGTGAAGACAATGTTGAAAGTAACGGCGCAGGCAATAGTGAGGGAGACGGGTGCGAGTCTTGGGTGTCTGTAAATAAGTGTGAATCAGTGCTGTAAGTGTACGCCGCAAGCGACCGACCGCTATGACTACGGAGGGAGCTTCGTTAACGTTTGAATTGAGATTGCCTGGGGTGGCTATTGTTTTAATTTGTCGGGGTTTTTGGCTATGAAATCTTTCCACGAGCTATAGCTGCGTGAGCTAACAGGTTTGGATGATTCATAGAAATGGCAGAGGGCAGCTCCGAGGGCATCGGTGGCGTCGAGTTCGATGTCGAGTGTTTCGTCGGGTATATGTAGTATTCTGCGCAACATTTCCCTGACCTGTTCTTTAGAGGCCGCTCCATTACCAGTGATAGCCATTTTTATTTTGCGGGGTTCGTACTCTGTGATTGGAACCTGCCTTGCTAAGGCAGCGGCCATGGCAACGCCCTGGGCGCGCCCCAGTTTAAGCATAGACTGAACGTTTTTTCCGAAGAAAGGTGCTTCTATAGCCATTTCATCGGGATGATAATGATCGACCAGACCGACAACACGTTCGTATATTCGATGAAGACGCATGTAATGATCCTCAAATTTGTTGAGACGTATAACGCCAAGAGCAAGCGCAAAAGTCTTCTTGCCATTGACACCGAGAATGCCGTATCCCATCAGGTTAGTGCCAGGGTCTATACCGATTATTATTTTATCGTATTGGTCGTCCATGATGGAGGCATTTGTTTAAAGTTCCTTAAGGAAAGTGGTGAAATGAACCACGTTGTCGCCCCATTGTTCGGCCATGTGACGATAAAGGAGAGAGGCGGTGTCCTGGTGCCAACGCACACCCTCGGATAAAGACTCGCAACGAAGTTCGCAAGCGATGCTTACAACCTGCGGCTGGTCGTCGGTCAACACTTTAGCTATACGAAACGAAGTAAAAAGACCAGTGGTCATAGCCGCTTTAATATATACTTCGTTAAGCCATTTAAGAAATGATTCGAACTCATTTTCTTCAAGTGCGAAAGTTGTGTTTATAATTGTCATAAATACATTATTGTACGTTTATACTGTTATGGCGGCGTTTTGCGTAACGCAAAGCGAATTTGAGGTGACGAAATATTGTTGTAAAAGTTCCGAAATAAACACACATAATATTGAAGCGCTCCTTCAGAGACTGTTTATGATTTCGAGTAGTCAGTCCTTCGCTAAGATAGTGAATGACGGGTTCTTGGCCAAGGTAAATATTGGAGCGAGAGTGTTGGAGACATCTTATGCACCATTCGTAGTCGGCCGAAAAACGATAGCGCAAGTCGTAGAGAGGCGCAATCTTCTTTAAGGCCATAAAAGCCTGATGGCAAACCACCATACCATCGCCGAAAGACCGCAAGGTAAGGTGCTCCGGAGCCTTAAGATGCCTTTCGCCAAGGATGTTGTTTTGTTTGTCAACAATGATAGTCTGACCGTAAATGACTCCGGGAAAATTATTGTCATGTATTGCGTCTATATAACGTTGAAGGGAGAGGTTGTTTGCAAATGAATCGCCGGCGTTGAGAAAAAGTACATATTGACCTTTTGCCACGTCGAGAGCCTTGTTCATAGCGTCATATATACCATTGTCAGGAGAGGAGAAAACGACTGTTCGGCTTGATGCGAGATTTCGCACAATGTCCAAAGTGTTGTCAGTCGAGGCGCCATCCATTATGATATGTTCAAAGTTTACTGCAGACTGCGACCGGACACTTTCCATAGTTGTCGCTATAGCATTGGCGGCATTGAAAGTGACCGTGATGACTGAGACGAGAGGTTTTTGGTCGGTGGAAATGAGTTGAGACATAAGATGGCTGATTGATTAGTCCACAAAGATACGAATAATATTCACTATTAAAAACAGCACACATCACATGAACTTTTATACTATGCTTAATGGGAGTTTGTTTAAATCCGAAATAATAATTATCTTTGTTTTGAAAAAGCCAGACAACATAGTTTATCCAAACGAAAGACTAACGATAAAACATATTTCTTATGAGAGAAGAGCTTGATAGGATGAATCGCGCGGCCGATAACATCCGAGTGCTGATAGCGGCAATGGTTGAAAAAGCCAAGTCGGGACATCCCGGAGGCGCCATGGGTGCAGCCGATTTTATAAATGTGTTGTATTCGCGACATATAATTTATGATCCGGACGATCCGACATGGGTGGCTCGAGACAGGTTTTTTCTTGATCCGGGACACATGTCGCCGATGATGTACGCCGCATTGGCTTTGACCGGAAGATATACCATGGATGAACTTAAGCAATTCAGACAATGGGGGTCAGTTACACCCGGTCATCCCGAGTTGGATGTGAGACGTGGGGTAGAGAACTCATCCGGTCCCCTTGGACAAGGACATGTCATGGGTATCGGCGCTGCTATCGCAGAACGGATTATGGTTGCCGAGTTCGGTGACGTATGCGCACATAAGACCTATTGTTTTATCAGCGACGGCGGAGTTCAAGAGGAAATATCGCAAGGAGCAGGACGAATAGCCGGTATGTTAGGTCTTCATAACCTGATAATGTTCTACGATTCGAATAACGTTCAGCTTTCGACAACGACCGACGCGGTGACCACTGAAGATACAGCAGCCAAGTATAAGTCGTGGGGATGGAATGTCCTTACGGTTGACGGTTCAGACTGGCAAGCTATGGACGAGGCATTAAGTAAAGCCGAGGAAGAAACCGAGCGACCCACTCTTATAATTGGACATACTGTAATGGCACGAAAGACCATAGCAGTAAATGGCGAGACATTGGAAGGCGCCGTATCGACACATGGCCAACCGTTAAGCGCTGCCGGGGCGGATATCCACGCTACGGTGTCCGCTATGGGAGGAGACCCCGAGAATCCTTTCGCAATATTTGACGATGTTGCGGAACTCTATGCTTTACGTCGTGAACAACTAAAGAAAATTGTAGCCCAGAAACGAAATGTCGAAAAAGAATGGGCACTGAACAATCCCGACAAGGCCGAGCACCTGAAATTCTGGTTGTCGGGCAAACTGCCACAACTCGATTGGTCGTCAATAGAATTTCCTAAAGGACTTGCAAGCCGCAACGCGTCGGCGATTATATTGGGTTTCCTTGCCGAACACATTCCAAACATGGTAGTTTCGAGCGCCGATCTGGCTAACAGTGATAAGACTGACGGATTCCTTAAAAAGACGCATGCCATAAAACGTGGCGATTTCACGGGACGTTTCCTGCATGCCGGTGTCGCCGAGCTCACCATGGCGTCTATTATGAACGGAATTGTACTTCATGGCGGATTCTTTGCAGCATGCGGCACGTTCTTTGTTTTCAGCGATTATATAAAACCGGCGCTGAGGATGTCGGCGTTGATGGAACTTCCGGTGAAATATGTCTTCTCGCATGATGCCTTCCGTGTTGGAGAAGACGGTCCGACACATCAGCCAGTCGAGCAAGAGGCTCAGATGAGGTTGATGGAATTGCTTGACAACTTGAAAGGAGAGCAGAGTACTCTGGTGCTTCGTCCCGCAGATTCTGCGGAGACCCTCGAATCGTGGAAGATGGCCATGGAGAACAAAGAGAGCCCCACAGTCCTTATATTCTCCCGTCAGAATCTGGAAGATATAGAGGGAACTGATACAATGACACGAGCCGAGGCGGCCAAAGGCACACAACGAGGTGGATACACCGTATTAGACTCAGAGTCGCCCGAGGTAGTGCTGATGGGTAACGGCAGTGAAGTGACGTTACTGATGCATGTAGCAGAAAACTTAAAAAACGAGGGGATACGCGCCTCGGTGACATCATTCCCTTCAATAGGACTGTTTTTAAGACAGCCTAAAGAATATCGTGATAGCGTTTTACCTCCGCATGTTCCCCGCTTTGCTCTAACCGCAGGACTGGAGGCTACCTTCTATCCTTTGATGAAAGGGAGCGCGGACTGGGATATCTTCGGATTGCACCGTTTTGGTGCGTCAGCACCCTACAAAGTTCTTGACGAGAAGTTCGGCTTTACGGTCGATGCTGTCTCAGACAAAGTGAAGAACTTTATTCGAAAGCAGTAAATTGAGTGTGCAAAACACTGCCCAACAAGTTGTTAACTTATCTTTTAAGGGTGTCCATAATGATGCGAGACAGTGTAAGGCCGTGATTTTTTGGAAAATCCGAAAATTTTTTGTAATTTCGTACTGAAAAAATAAAAAATTAAAATAATAGACAACTAAAGAATATGAATAACAACGAATTTCGAAACTATGCAGTGCACCACCTGGGCATGAACGGGTTGGCACTCGACCAGTATATAGCCAAGAACGATAAAGCAGCCGCGATAACATCCAGCTATATCTCGCCCACCATTATCGAGGAACGACAGCTGAACGTAGCCCAAATGGATGTGTTTTCACGTCTTATGATGGATCGTATTATATTTCTTGGCACTGATGTGAACGATTACAGTGCTAATGTCATACAAGCGCAGCTTCTTTTCCTTGACTCCTCCGAGCCCGGCAAGGATGTCTCCATCTATATAAACTCTCCCGGTGGCTCAGTATATGCAGGACTGGGCATATATGACACGATGCAGTATATTCAGAGCGACGTATCGACAATATGTACCGGCATGGCAGCCTCTATGGCAGCCGTACTTCTGGTAGCCGGCCAAAAGGGCAAGAGATTCGCACTGAAACATTCGCGTATCATGATACATCAACCTATGGGAGGCGCTCAGGGACAAGCCTCGGATATTGAAATCACTGCGCGAGAAATACAGAAACTGAAAAAAGAACTTTATGAGATAATAGCCACCCATTCCGGACAGCCTTTTGAAAAAGTAGAGCGAGACAGCGACCGCGACTATTGGATGACAGCCTTTGAGGCAAAGGATTACGGAATGATTGACGATGTTTTGCTTCGGCAGAAATAAGTCGAAGTGAGTTTCTAACATAAAGAACTGATGGCAAAAAAGACAAAAGAGCCGGAGAAGTGTTGCTCCTTTTGCGGCAGACCCGAAACAATGAGCGAGGGATTTATCCCCGCTCTTGAATCGGACGCGCAAATATGTATAGAATGTATTGAGAATATCGGCGAAAACCTCGCCGAAGTTCGACGCATGATATCCGGTCATCCTAAAGAACTTGAGAATGTAAACATACAGAAAGTTCCCAAGCCTGTACAAATCAAGCAACATCTTGACGACTACGTGATAGGCCAGGATGAAGCGAAGAGGTATATGGCGGTAGCTGTTTATAACCATTATAAAAGGCTGGCTCAATCAAAGAACGATGATGTTGACATAGAAAAAAGTAACATCATCATGGTTGGACCCACCGGTACCGGAAAAACACTCATAGCTCGAACCATCGCTAAAATACTTGATGTGCCCTTTACTATTGTGGACGCAACTGTGCTGACCCAGGCCGGGTATGTGGGAGAAGATATAGAAAGCCTACTGACCAGGTTGTTGCAGGTTGCCGACTACGACGTTGAAAAGGCGGAGCGCGGCATAGTGTTTATCGATGAGATTGACAAGATTGCCAGAAAAGGCGATAATCCGTCGATAACGCGCGATGTCAGCGGAGAAGGTGTACAGCAAGGACTTTTAAAACTGCTCGAGGGTTCGGTAGTAAACGTTCCGCCACAAGGTGGCCGCAAACATCCGGAGCAACGCATGATAGCAGTCGACACCAAGAACATACTGTTTATCTGTGGAGGTGCGTTCGACGGAATAGAAAACCGTATAGCTCACCGGATGAACTCGAATGTGGTTGGATATGCCACCAAGGGCGAACATCGCAAACTCGATAAATATGAGTATTTGCGTTATGTCGCGCCTCAGGATTTGAAAGCATACGGATTGATACCCGAGATAATAGGACGACTTCCAGTCATTACGCATCTCGAGCCTTTGGGCAAACAGGCACTCAGGGCTATCTTGACCGAACCCAAGAACGCTATAGTGCGTCAATATGTCAAGCTCTTCGAAATGGACGGTGTTAAGCTTGATTTTGATGAAGACGCACTTGAATATATCGTCGACAAAGCAGTCGAGTTCAAACTCGGTGCTCGCGGACTGAGGTCTATAGTAGAGACTATAATGATAGACCTGATGTTCGAAATACCGTCCAAGAAAGTCGAGCAGGTAACAATTACCCGCGACTTCGCAGCAAAAAGACTTGAGAAAACCAATCTTGAAATGTTAGCCAAAAACGAATGACAACAACGGATTAAGTAATAAGAAGTGTAGAATTATCGACTTATGTAAAGTGGTGCTTTTATTATTAAAAAACGTTACCTTATTTCAATTTTTAATCCATAGAGAAAAACTAGAGGTTGATAATTTTGAATGACATTTCTAACCGTACCCAATTAAAAATTAAAAGATAAAAAAATTCGTCACTTAGTTCAATATTTACATAAACGGAAAATATATGGTCAGCCGCGAGCAATTATATGAAGCCCTCAAAACTTATTTTGGATTTGATTGCTTCAAAGGAAACCAGGAAGCCATAATCACGTCGTTATTGGAAGGGCACGACACCTTCGTACTGATGCCCACCGGCGGAGGTAAGTCGCTATGTTATCAATTGCCCGCATTGCTTATGGATGGTACAGCCATTGTGGTGTCACCACTCATAGCGTTGATGAAAAACCAAGTCGATGCGATGCGGCATTTCAGTAGCGCGGACGACATAGCCCATTTTTTGAACTCATCGTTGAATAAAGCATCGGTCGAACTTGTCAAAAGCGATATCCGTTCCGGCAAGACGCGGTTGCTTTATGTCGCGCCGGAATCTCTGACCAAACAGGAGAACATTGATTTCCTTCGCACGGTAAATATTTCGTTTTATGCCATAGATGAAAGTCATTGTATCTCGGAGTGGGGACATGATTTCCGCCCCGAGTACAGACGACTTCGACCCATCATCAACGAGATAGGGGTACGCCCTGTAATAGCGCTCACGGCAACGGCGACACCAAAAGTACAACACGACATACAGAAGAACCTGGGGATGACACAAGCCAATGTGTTTAAGGCGTCGTTCAACCGTCCTAATCTCTATTACGAGATAAGACCAAAGACCTCGACAATAGACCGTGACATTGTAAAATTCATTAAGAATAATCCCGGTAAGTCGGGCATAGTGTACTGTTTAAGCCGGAAAAAAGTGGAAGAACTCGATGAGTTGCTTCATGTCAACGACATCAAGTCTCGATGCTATCATGCCGGTATGGACAGCGTCACGCGTTCAGAGAACCAAGACGCGTTCTTGTTGGAAAAGGTTGATGTCATAGTCGCGACGATAGCCTTCGGTATGGGTATTGATAAGCCGGATGTGCGTTTCGTTATCCATTATGACATACCCAAGAGCCTCGAAGGATATTATCAGGAGACGGGGAGAGCCGGTCGTGACGGAGGCGAAGGTCGTTGCATAGCTTTTTATTCGGCGAAAGATCTACGCAAGATGGAAAAATTCATGCAAGGCAAATCGCCGATAGAGCAGGAAATAGGACGTCAGTTGCTCAATGAGACAGCGGCCTACGCAGAGGGAGCAGTGTGCAGACGCAAGTCATTGCTGTTTTATTTCGGCGAAAATTACGAACAGGACAATTGCGGTAACTGTGACAACTGTTGCAATACCCGCAACCGTTTTGAGGCCAAAGAATATCTGACGGTATTTCTCGAGACATTGCAGTTGCTTGGCAAGCCGTTCCGCGCCGAGCATGTCCATGATATACTTCGCGGACGAAAAAGCGCCGATGTGCGCAATTACGGCCATGACAGTCTGGAAACATTTGGAGAACTTGAAGATGTTGAATCACGCAAACTCAACGCCGTGATACGTCAAGCCGGGATATCCGGTTATACGGCCCGCGAAGTGGATAACTTCGGTTTTATATACATAACTCCGAAAGGCGAGGAGTTTATTTCTCATCCTCACTCGTTCATGGTTCTGGAAGATATAGACTACGCTACAGACGATGATGTAGAGACCGAGAGTGGCGGAAGTTCGGCACTCGACCCCACGCTCTTCAAAATGTTGATTGATTTGCGGTCGCAGATAGCACGCAAACATACCCTGCCGCCATATGTAATATTTCAGGAAAGATCGCTCGAAGCGATGGCCACCATGTATCCGGTCACTCTGGAAGAACTACAGTTGCTACCCGGTGTCGGAATGGGTAAAGCCAAACGCTATGGTGGTGAATTTGTTACACTCATAAAACGACATGTGGAAGAAAACGAGATAGAGCGGCCTCAGGAAATGCACGTTCGAACGGTGGCCAATCATTCGAAAACCAAGATAGCCATCATCCAGGCTATTGACCGCAAGATAGCGTTGGACGAACTGGCGCAATCAAAGAACCTGGATTTAAGCGGGTTGCTCGATGAGATAGAATCGATAATCAATTCCGGCACCAAACTAAACATTAATTACTATCTCAACGAGATACTTGAAGAGGAGTTGCAAAATGAAATCTTCGATTATTTCCGATCAAGCGAAACCGACGATGTCAAAGTGGCTTTCCGAGAACTCGAGGAAGAATATACAGAGGAGGAGATTCGAATGGTAAGAATCAAGTTCTTGTCCGAAATGGGAAATTAATGTGAAGATTATTAACAGCTGACATAAACACTCCATGGAATCATTGATTCACCTATATAAGAAAACCTACGGCAGTTCGCCGGAAAGTGTGGAAGACATAGCGTCGTCCGGCTCCAATCGCAGATACTACCGGCTAAACGGCAATCCGACGGTGATTGGGGTGGTAGGCCCCAACAAGTCTGAGAATGAGGCTTTTGTCTATCTTGCCCAACATTTTAGCCAGGCATTGTTGCCGGTGCCAGAGATACTTGCCGTGGCCGAAGACGGAATGGTATATCTTCAGACTGATTTAGGCAACGATACGCTTTATAACGCCATTGAAAAAGGTAGACAGACCAAATCGTTTTCGGCCGAAGAAAAAGAGTTGCTGGTAAAGACAATAAGGCTATTGCCCGACATACAGTTTAAAGGGGCGGTAGGTCTTGACTTTTCACACTGTTTTCCGGCAGCGGAATTCGACGTGCGGTCAATAATGTGGGACTTAAACTATTTTAAATATTGTTTCTTAAAAGCTGTCGGTCTTGAATTCGACGAGCGCAAACTCGAGGATGACTTCCAGGCGATGGCCGAGGTGTTGATGCGTTCGCAATCGAGCACCTTTATGTATCGTGATTTTCAATCGCGAAACATCATGCTTAAAGATAATTCGCCGTGGTTTATCGATTTTCAGGGAGGACGTAAAGGACCGCTCTATTATGATGTTGCTTCTTTTTTGTGGCAGGCTAAGGCAGGCTTTCCGCAAAGCCTACGTGACGAACTAATAGGTGAATACATAACAGCGTTACGTAAATACAAACCGGTGGACGAGGAATACTTTAGAGAGCAGCTTAGACATTTCGTTCTCTTCAGGACTTTGCAGGTTTTGGGAGCTTATGGATTCAGAGGATATTTCGAGAAGAAACCACATTTCATGCAAAGCGTTCCTTATGCTCTTGACAATCTGAGAGAACTGTTGAATGATGATTTTGCCGAATATCCGTATCTTAGCAGTCTCCTTCGGCAGCTTGTCAACATGAGTCAGTTTACAGACACCGGCAAACGTACGTTGACAGTTCGAGTAATGAGTTTCGCCTACAAAAAAGGCATACCTAACGACCCAACAGGAAACGGCGGAGGTTTTGTGTTTGACTGTCGCGCCATAAATAATCCGGGTAAATATGATAGATACAAGCCCTTTAACGGCCTTGACGAAAAGGTAATATCGTTCTTGGAAGAGGATGGAGAAATCACAACTTTTCTAGAACATTGTCACGCTCTTGTTGACGCGGCTGTCGAAAGATATATCGAACGCGGTTTTACCAGCCTGATGATAGCCTACGGGTGTACGGGAGGCCAGCACCGTTCGGTGTACTCGGCACAACATACTGCCGAGCATATCGCAAAGAAATTTAATTGCAAGGTTATTCTGAACCATCGCGAACAAAACATCGAACAAGTTTTTTCCGGAAGGAGAAAATAAAACATAAGCCGTAGTCCCAAGATATGAGAGTAATAGGAATGATATTTGCCGCCGGGCTCGGTACACGACTTGCACCATTTACTCTTTCACACCCTAAAGCACTTGTCGAAGTGGGTGGCATACCCATGTTGCAAAGAACAATATTGCGGTTAAAGGAAGCGGGAATTACGGATATAGTAATCAATGTACATCATTTCTCAAAACAAATAGTTGATTTTTTACATCAACATAATAATTGCGGAGTAAATATTGAGATAAGCGATGAAAACGAGGGGCTTCTTGACACAGGGGGCGCATTGGTAAAGGCTTCGGATAAGTTTACCGGATACGACGCCGTACTTGTGCATAATGCCGATATATTGACGGATGCGAATCTTGCAAACATGGTGCAAAGCCATAAGGATAGCAGGAGTGATGTGTCTTTGCTTGTGTCCAATCGTAAGTCTTCACGCTATCTGTATTTTAACCACGACAATCGGTTGGTTGGCTGGCATAATGTCAAGACGGGAGAAACACTGCCTGAAAATTTGCAAATTGACAACCAATTAAAAGCTTTGGCTTTCGGCGGCATACATATAATCAACACTACGGTTATTAATGAATTAAAACAATTCAGTCGTGTTCCGGCTTTTTCAATCATTCCATTTTATGTGTCCAAGTGTGACAAATTAGTTATTCGTGGTTATCAGCCATCAGAACATTACATCTGGCATGATATTGGTACACCCGAAAAATTGAAGGAGGCCGAAATAGAAATTACATTGCAGAAAAAAATATATAGCAAATGAAAAGCGACAACGATAAACAAGAACAACTTGACCGGCGATATCTCCGAATGGCAGAGATATGGGCGGAAAATTCGTATTGTAAAAGACGTCAAGTCGGAGCTATTATAGTCAAAGACAAAATGATAATATCTGATGGTTTTAACGGAACACCGTCAGGTTTTGAAAATATATGTGAAGATGATAATGGCTTAACTAAACCTTATGTCCTTCATGCAGAGGCGAATGCGTTGACCAAAGTGGCACGTTCCAACAATTCGAGCGAAGGCGCCACTCTATATGTAACCACATCGCCATGTCTTGAATGCTCCAAGCTTATTATACAGTCCGGAATAAAGCGGTTAGTGTATAACGAGCTTTATCGTTTGAGAGATGGCATTGACTTGCTCGAAAGAGCCGGGGTTGAATGCGTGCACTTACCATTATGATTTAAACTGATACGCGCAATAATCATACTTACAATGAGAGGTATAAATTAATCAATGTGATATGAAGAGACACGTCTTTTTCAACAAACGCTACATGTCGAAGGCGTGTCCTTATGTTTTATTACCTGGATAGATTCATCTTTAAATGTCAATACAAATTCTGTTTTGTTAAGTGACTTTTTAGAAAACGATTTTATAGAATCAAGGATAATAGGAATCTGAACAAAAAATTTTTGATATGGTTTCATTCTTAATAGCTATCGCAGTGTTAGTCGGCGGTTATGTCATTTATGGAGTGCTGGTAGAACGCGTCTTCGGAATTGACAGCAAACGACTCACTCCAGCCGTCGAGATGTGTGACAATGTTGACTATGTCCCGATGCCGACATGGAAAGTTTTTCTTATTCAGTTTCTGAACATAGCCGGATTAGGACCAATCTTCGGTGCTATAATGGGTATCATGTTCGGACCGGCTGCTTTTTTATGGATAGTTCTCGGTACAATATTTGGTGGTGCAGTTCATGATTTCATTTCGGCCATGATGTCTATGCGTAACGGTGGCGTATCACTCCCCGAGATAGTAGGACGTGAACTTGGTCGACCTGTTATGAACGCCATGCGAGGATTCTCTATTTTGTTGCTTGTTCTTGTCGCCGCTGTTTTTGTCCTGACACCCGCCGATTTGTTATCAGCCCTTACCCCAGACAGCCTCGATAGACTTTTTTGGGTAATAGTGATATTCGGATATTATATTCTTGCTACTTTGTTACCTATAGATAAATTGATAGGCCGTTTTTACCCAATATTCGGGGGAGCGTTGCTTTTTATGGCAGCAGGGTTGTTGGTTTACCTTTTAATCAGTGGGGTAATGATACCCGACGGATTTACGGACGGCCTTGCGTCGCGTCATCCTGATGGGAATCCTATCTTTCCGATGATGTTCGTATCAATAGCCTGCGGAGCCCTGTCTGGTTTTCACGCTACACAGTCGCCACTCATGGCAAGATGCATTAAGAACGAAAAGCTTGCGCGGCCGGTTTTTTACGGGTCGATGGTTGCGGAAGGACTTGTGGCGCTTATTTGGGCAGCCGCCACAATAGCTTTCATGGAAGGATACGATAAACTGGCGGCATATATGGCAAACGGTGGCACTACTGCAGAACTTGTGAAAAACATATCTATGGAGTGGCTTGGAGTGATAGGTGGCTTTCTTGCAATTCTGGGTGTAGTCGCTGCTCCGATTACGAGTGGTGATACCGCATTGCGTTCGGCAAGACTTATAGCGGCTGACTTCATGAAGATTCCGCAAAAGAAAATTTGGCATAGACTTGCGCTATCCATACCTTTGTTTGTGCTTGTATTCGGAATAATGCTCATAGACTTTAAAGTGTTATGGCTGTATTTCGCGTGGGCTAACCAAACATTGGCTGTGTTTACGCTTTGGTCAGCTACCGTGTATCTTGCCAGACGACGTAAGGCATACGTGATAACATTGATACCTGCAATTTTCATGACAGCAGTAAGCGTATCCTACTTACTTTTTGCACCTCGACCCGAAGGAATTGGTTTAGACTGGTGGATATCTGTGACAGCAGGTATTGCTGTTGCTTTCGGATTATTGATTCTTTTTCTCTGTACACTTCCCAAAATACGATGCACACCGAAAGAGGATAGGCCTGCTAAATATGCCTTGAGTAATGATTAGACAGAATCTTCATAGTCATACTCAATTTTGTGACGGGCGGTCGACCATGGAAGAAATGATTCAGGCTGCCCGAAAAGCCGGTTTTCGAACCTGGGGATTCTCGCCTCATGCACCAATCAGCGTAGACAGCCCATGTAATATGTCGGAAGATTCGGTGTCACTTTATAAACAAGAAATCGAAAGGCTTAGAAATAAATTCCCCGACATGACAATTCTTGCCGGCATGGAGGTCGATTTTATAAATGAAGATGAGGGTCATTTCACCGCCAAGGTAGACAACTACAAGCCGGATTTTGTCATATCATCTGTCCATTTTATCCCTAATCAAGAAGGTGTCTATTACGATATAGACGGGTCACCCGAACGGTTTCTTAAAAATTTACAGACAGCGTTCCATAACGATCTGGATTATGTCGTCCGGACATTTTGGGAACAAACCATTCGGATGATTAAGTGTCATGTACCAGGCAGACGACCAACAATTATCGGACATATAGATAAAATAGCCCGCAATGCGTCGACAGTCAATCCTAATATCGAAAGTGAGCCGTATTATAAGGAGATGGCTGAAAAAACAATAGCCCTGGCTATGGCATCCGATATGATTTTTGAGATAAACACCAAGCAATGGGAAGTGGCAGAAAGGTTTTTCCCACACCAGCGCTATTGGCAAAAAATAATTCTTTCCGGACATCCTTATGTGATTAGTAGTGATGCCCATCACGTTGACAAAATAAGTTCAGGTATGAATGAAGCAATGAAATTGCTTAAAGAATATAAACTGGTTGATAAAGGAAATTTATTTGAGATATGACCACATCTTTACGATTAACAGTAGGATTGTTGCTATTTTACATCATGTTGTCATGTGCAACAAAAGAACGTGAAAACGTAATAATAGTAAGCGTAGAGCCGCAAAGAGCCCTTTTAGAAGAGATTGTTGGCGACAAATTCCGTGTCGAGAGTGTGCTCACCCCAGGAGCAAATCCCGAGACATTCGAACCGGGAATGCAAATGCGCAGAGACATGGAGACCGCAAGCGCTTATATGACGACAGGTTTTTTACCATTCGAACAAAAACTTATCGATGTCGTTGGAAAAGATATGAAAATTGTTGATACCTCCAAAGGTATTGAGCCTGTATACGGAACTCACGGTCATTCCCACCACAATCAGGATAGTCATCATAGCCACGACCATAATCATTCTCATTGTCATGGGCACACGCACGGCGATATTGAAGCCGATCCGCATACGTGGACATCTGTGCGTAACGCTCGGCAGATAGCAAAAAATATGTATGAAGCTTTGCTCGAATTAGATTCGAACAATGGAGAATATTATTCTCAACGATACATGAACCTAATAAACCGGTTAGACTCACTGGATAACGAGTTTGGTAAGAAACTTCAAAACGATTCAGTTACGAGAACTTTTGCCATCTGGCATCCATCGCTGAGTTATTTGGCCAGAGATTATGGGTTGGAGCAATTGTCTGTAGGATTTGAAAACAAGGAAATGGCAGCCGGCGCGCTTCATGACATCATTGTCAAAGCAAAAGAAAAAGGAGTTAAGGTTTTCTTTTTTCAAAAAGAATATGACACCCGTCAAGCGGAAACTCTTAACAAAGAAATGGGAACCACTCTGATAAACATTAATCCATTGGATTATGACTGGGAAGAACAGATCGAGCGAATTGTGTCCGCATTGTGCCAGTGAACATAGAGGAAGTAATGGCGATTGCGAGCGCCGACCCTTGATTACACTTAAGAATGTAGGCATGGGCTGGGACGGCAAAACTGTCCTTGATGATATTTCATTGATAATACGTGAGGGAGATTTTATAGCTATCACGGGTCCAAATGGTGGAGGTAAAACTACACTATTAAAATTAATCCTTGGGCTTATTAAACCAAAAAAAGGTTTGGTGACTTTTGACGTGCCGGATTTAAGCATTGGTTATCTTCCTCAGAAAAACATGATTGACGCGCATTTTCCTATATCGGTCAGTGAAGTGATAGAATCCGGCCTACTTGCTATCAAGAACCTGAGTTTAGAGGAAAGACAAAAACGATTTGACAAGACAATAGAGGCAATGGGTTTGACGGAACACAAAGATAAGGCCATTGGAACCCTTTCCGGAGGGCAGTTGCAACGCGCCCTTTTAGGGAGAGCCATCATTTCGAATCCGGATTTGCTTGTCCTTGACGAACCATTGAGTTATATCGACAAAAGATTTGAGACCAAACTTTATAAGATAATTGATGAACTTTCGCATTCCACAACCATAGTTTTGGTTAGTCACGAAATGAGTACCATAGCAGGGATGGCGAACCGACATTTCATTATTGATAAAACATTACACGCTTGTTTGGCACATCATCATTATATAAAAACAGAATGTGACGATTAAGCACACTACTTAACTGTCTATTGAAATGCACACAAAACTCCAAAGTCTTAAATCGGGCATGCTGCCTATAGCGTTAATCTGCGGCGCGGTTTTTTATAAATGGATGGGGTATCTGACATTTCTGTCGCCTTATCTCATATTTGCCATGCTGTTTATAACTTATTGCAAACTTGAGCTCAAAGATTTTCGCATAGGTCGTTTTCAGTGGATTTTACTTGCAGTACAAATGCTCTTGTCTGCAGCGACATATTGTATTTTACTTCCGGCCGGCCATGTGGTTGCCGAAGGAGTCTTTATTTGCGTGTTCGTACCGACGGCAACAGCTGCGCCAGTAATTACGGGTATGCTGGGCGGCAGTATAAGCAAAGTGGCAACTTATTCGTTATTATGCAACATCGTTGTGTCGATAATAGGTCCGGGTGTACTGGCGGCAGTAGGTGACCATGCGGAATATACATTCTTCGAATCCTTGACTTTAATTATGGCTAAGGTATTACCGCTCCTTCTTTTGCCTATTGTCTGTGCGCTGGTCTTGACGCGTTTTGCACCTAAACTGCATAAGAAATTGGCTAACAGTCAATCGCTTTCGTTCTATTTGTGGGCAGTCGCACTTGTCATCATTGTTGGGTCGTGCGTGAGTTTTGTAATCAACAACTGGTCTCCTGAGGAGTCTTTTGATATGATTATGCTTACTTTGGGGGCACTATGCGTCTGCTTATTACAGTTTAAGGCCGGTAGGGTAGTAGGACGTCGATTTGGTGAATCTGTTTCGGGTGGTCAAGGCCTTGGTCAGAAAAATACGGTTCTTGCTGTATGGCTTGCTTTGGCATATATGAATCCTGTTGCTTCAGTGGCACCAGCAGCATACATCGCTTTTCAAAATATTATCAATTCATGGCAACTGATAAGACATAAAAACTCTTAAAAAACACGTGCGGCTTTCATAACCATTTGTGAGATTAAAATGTTATAAAAGTAAAAACGCACAAATATGGTTCATGATATTATCTTTTTAATTTTAGGATTGGGTTTTGTTCTGTTGGGAGCCAATTTTCTGACAGATGGAGCATCGGCTGTCGCACGACGATTTAAATTGTCTGATCTTGTCATAGGTATGACGATAGTAGCTTTCGGCTCGTCAACTCCTGATCTGGTAATATCTTTAACCTCCACGCTTCAGGATAAGGCGGCACTTGCGGTTGGTGATATTGTAGGTGCAAACATTTTCGATTTGCTCTTTGTTGTGGGTGTCTGCGCGCTTATACGTCCTGTAGTGATAGGCAAGGAAACGTTACAGAAAGAGTTTCCGATGGTGATATTGTCTTCGGCGGTTCTTTTCCTCGTTGC
>JAFLTY010000030.1:0-13782 GCA_022509065.1 Muribaculaceae bacterium | reverse complement strand
AAATGCGGAATGTCCGAATCGCTTATAGGTCTCACCATTGTTGCAGTAGGAAGCTCATTGCCAGATCTCTGTACGTCGGCGGTCGCTGCTATAAAAGGACATTCTGGTATAGCAATTGGCAATGTGGTCGGATCGTGCGTTCTTAATGTCTTCTTTATTATCGGTCTGTGTGCCACGATCAAACCGCTCGAACTGGGAACTATAAACTGGATTGATTTTGCAGTATTATTAGGTAGTTCGTTGTTACTTTGGATTTTCGGTTGGGTTTGGGGGAACCGTACCATCAACCGCACCGAAGGTGTTTTACTCGTCCTGGGGTATGTAGGTTACATAGTTTACCTTATAATCGGAGGTAAATAAGATTTATTGTCGAACCGGCTCTTAATACCCTCAGAGGTTTTTCAACTCTCAGTGGTTTACTGTTGCGAAATATGTACATCCATTTGAGGGAATGGGAAATGTAGACCGGCTTTCGGTAATTCGTTATAGATACGCTCGTTAACTTCATAAAACACCGGCCAATAAAATTCAGTGCGAGCCCAAGCCCGAGCTTTAAGATCGACACTTGACGAATTGAGGTTGTCAAGCGTTACAGTGGGACCACGATCTATTTTTTCCATCTGACTCTGCGCGGCTTCTTCAGCCTTGTCACGCATCTCTTGGATTTTTTTGTTGACGCGTTTGCGATGATAATGTAACAAACGGTTATACCAAGGTTTACGAACCGGCTCTGTCTGTTCTTCACAATCTTCGAGAACTTGTTCGGTGTTTTCGACGTCAGCGGGTAATGGTTCGGCTTGGTTTTCCTGGCATTCGCGCATTGCTCGGTCGTCCTCAATATATTGTTTGACTATCCTGTCATCAGAAGCAAAAATATTCATGATGGCTTTACGAGCCTGCTCGACATCGTCACCGTAACTAATGGAGATAGTCCAATCTATGCGGCGGTAGTCTTCTCTTGACCAGTTATTTATTGAGCCGGTAGATAAACCGCCGTTAGGTAATATAATCGATTTATTGTCGTAAGTACAGATTATAGTATGGAAAATTTGAATTTCGCGAACATAACCCGCATAACCTTGAGTTTCGATATAATCTCCCACCTTATAAGGCTTAAGCATCAGGATGAGCACACCCCCGGCAAAATTCTGTAAAGTGCCACTCAATGCCATACCAATTGCGACGCCGGCGGCTCCAAACAAGGCGAGGAATGAGGAAGTTTCTATTCCCATTATTCCGATTACGGTAACTATGAGAATAAAATAAAGCACGATACGAATCATGCTCAAGACAAAGGTCTGCAACGATCTGTCGACTTCCCGGCGCACCATGATGTTATGCGCCAAGTTATATAGTTTTTTTACGACAATCTTACCGACATAAAAAACAAAGATTGCGATAGCGAGGTTTATCGAGAACTTTATGAGCGACTGTATTACAGTGTTCATAAAATCGTCGAATGGCATCGACCTTAGAAGATGTAACTCCTCGTGTACCGAAGGTACTGAATCATTTACCAGAGTTATAGGATCTTGGAGTAGCAACATATCGGTGTAATGTCGAGAATATATAAAAAGTTACTTGTCAAATAGCCAACGCGCAACATCTGTGTACCATTTCAGTGTGTCGTACCCCCGGTAAGTCTGCTCGCTTTGATTGCGTGCGATGTAGGTCGACATTCCAGTAAAATCTTTCAGTGATATATAACTCCAGAGATACGGCGTAGCCTCATGATATAGGACAACATTGTCGTAGGCTTTTTCCCATGAATCCAACAGAGCAGCATTTATATCGTTGGTCGAGCATAAGCCTTTCACATATACCCCAAAGTCGTAAAATAATGGCACTTGGTCGAGAGAAAGCGGAAGATTAGAAAAGGAGTAGGGGGAAACTGTCGAAGAATTCTGATAGATGGGTATGGTGGCTTTTGCCAGGTCGTTCATTCCGGAAAGATCGAGAACCGCTATCGTTGCTGTACGCGCTTGACCTTCCAAGGCGTTGTAATAATCATAAGTATTTCTTGCAGCTCCTACTAAATCGGCTTCAGGAAGAAAGAACAAAGGAAGGTTTTTGTCATAAGGCATACCGTCAAGCGGTATCTCGGAAGCCGAGGCAACCATTTTAGGAAGCACGGGAGCTAATTCATACGCGACTTCGACCGAACCCATGTAACAGCAATCAAAATATATCCAACTCCAAGGACTGGCTTTTAGTACACGGCTCAATGTGGTAATATTCATTGTCTTGTATCTATCTTCTCCCCAGGACTGAGGCGTAGCAAAGGGACCCTCGTCGTCAAGACCGTTTTGTGTCCAGCCAAGAGAGTGGCTCCAGAGAATGAGTCCATAGTCCTCGGCCGGTGCCCAAGTTTTGGCATCGGTGAATACCTGAAGCATAAAATTGGATGAAACAGCATATTCTTTACCTTCATATTCACGTACAATTTCCAGGGAACCGTCGTTTTTGACTTCGTAAAGAATCTGATCACCGGTAATAGGGGCGTGGAAAAGCATAAGACGTCCATTCTTTCCCAACGCTCCTTTTGTCACAGCATCTTGAATTTCGAGTATGTCTTTATTGTCATAGGACATGCTCCCAAGACTATTATTCGCTGCCATATAAATGAGAACGGTGCGATTGGCAATTTTCACTTTCGGTTCGTCATTACAGGCGCATAACGAAATTAAGGTTAAGAACAGTATAAGTGTTTTTGTAAAAAGATTTCTTAACATAAGGTTGTATTAAAAATGAGAAAAGCTTCAAGTCATTATTAATTAGAATGGAGGTGGACCGTCGTCTGGATCCAGTTTTACATACCCTCCACCGAACGAGGGCGCTTCAGGGATGTAATTATTCATATCGGTGTCTGACGAGTTTCTTGAAGAGGCTCTGCTTGAAGTCATGGATCCGACGGCATTGTCTTCCCAGTTTTCGAAACGGGCATATTTAGCAGTGAAACGAAGTTTGATATCATCAACCGACCCTGAACGATGTTTTGCCACAATAAACTCCGCCACACCTCGTATGTCGTTACCATTAGCGTCGGTGTCGCTCCTTAGATAATATTCGGGACGATGGATAAAACAGACGATGTCAGCGTCTTGTTCTATAGCACCCGATTCACGCAGGTCGCTTAACTGGGGGCGTTTACCATCGGTACGACTTTCTACTGAACGATTCAACTGAGAAAGAGCGACTATAGGTATATTGAGGTCTTTTGCAAGTCCTTTAAGAGAACGCGATATGATACTTACTTCCTGTTCGCGAGAACCGAATTTCATGCCCGATGCGTTCATTAACTGCAAATAGTCGATAATGATAAATTTAACTCCGTGTTCGCGAACCAAGCGTCGAGCTTTTGTCTGAAGCTCAAAAACTGAGAGGGATGCAGTGTCGTCTATGAACAGAGGAGCTCCATTTAGATTCTTTATGCGGGCAATCAGCTGTTCCCATTCGACCGGCGAGAGTTGCCCGGATTTAATCTTGGAGCCCTCTATCTCACAAACATTGCTTATCATGCGGTTGACAAGCTGAAGATTGGACATTTCGAGCGAAAAGACAGCGACAGGAATATTGTAGTTGACTGCCATGTTTTTTGCCATGGACAGTACGAAAGCTGTTTTACCCATAGCAGGTCGCGCAGCAATTATGATAAGATCGCTTGGCTGCCATCCCGATGTGAGTTTGTCAATGGCATGGAATCCCGATTCGAGGCCGGACAGACCCGAAGCCCGATTGGCAGCAACTTCGATTTGTTGCATAGCCTGTTTTATGACCGGATCGATTTGGGTTACATCTTTTTTTACATTATTTTGTGAAATCTCGAACAGTCTACCTTCTGCTTCTTGGAGAAGGTCGTCAATATCATTGCTTTCATCGTATGCTTTTGCGGAAATAGCAGAGCTGAAACTGATAAGCTCGCGCGCAAGATATTTTTGCGCAAGAATACGCGCGTGAAACTCGACATGTGCCGCCGAGGCCACGCGACCCGTCAATCGGGCGATAAAGGCCGGTCCGCCTACTTCGTCCAGAGTGCCGTTTAGACGCAACTGCTCGGTAACGGTCATCATGTCAATAGGACGCTGTATGGCTCCGAGAGTTTGTACGGCTTCGTACACCTTGCTGTGAGCAGGTTCGTAAAAACTATCAGGTTTGAGGATGTCGCTAACTTTTGAATAAGCGTCTTTTTCGAGCATAAGCGCTCCAAGAACGACCTCTTCAAGTTCGCTGTCGCGAGGCGCTATGCGGCCGCCATCTTCGTAGAGGTTTTTATCTTTCTTTTTGTATGAGGGTTTATTATCTGGCATGGCAATCTCTTTTTTTGCAAAAGTAGAGATAATGCTGTTAAATGAAAAAATAAATAATAGTCTTTTATCAACGACTTTTCAACTGAAACCCTTTTTGACTATCGAAAAGTTTATCAATCAAATATAGATTCGTCAACCGTGACTTCCTCATACTCATCTTCTTCAATGCCGTCAGGACATATTTCAATATCAACCGGGAAAACGAATCGGTCATCCTGACTATAACCTAATGACGGGTTGTTATAAACATTGCGCATGAAGCGTCCGAAAACTGGCAAAGCCATCTCGGCGCCTTGTCCGTCACGCATGGAGTTGAAATGTATATACCGTTCATCTCCACCGACCCATGTTCCGGCCACCAAAGTTGGAGTGAAAGCCATAAACCAGCCGTCGGCATTATAGTTGGTAGTTCCGGTTTTGCCTCCCATTTGTGCCGTAATGCCATATCGACTACGTACGCGGTTACCCGTTCCAGAATCAACCACATTCAGTAATATGGACAAGATACGGTAATATGCATCGCGACCGATAACTTCGGTTTGATTAGGAGTAAAACGAGTTATAATATTGCCGTCACTGTCTGTGATTGCCCTTACAAACAGCGGGTCAACGCGCATTCCTTCGTTGGCGAAAGCCGTGTAAGCTGTTACCATCTCAATAAGAGAGATCTCGGCCGGTCCCAGAGCCAATGACATTACAGGAGGCATGTGAGAGGTAACACCGAAACTTTTAATATAATTGGCCAGTCGTTGAGGTCCAACTTTTTCGATGACACGAGCGGATATCCAGTTGTTGGAATTGGTGAGCGCCCAACGCAAGTCAACCATTTCACCGACGCGGTTTTTGTTGGCGTTGCGTGGAGCCCATGTCTGACCCGTGGGTAAAGTGAATACCGGTTGGTCATTAAGGAACATACTACAAGGTGTGAACCCATCCTCCATAGCGAGGGTATAAAGGAAGGGTTTCATAGTCGAACCTACTTGCCTCTTGCCTGTGGATACCATGTCATATTGGAAGAACTTGAAATCAGGACCTCCCACATAGGCTTTGACGTAGCCGTTTCGAGGATCCATGGCCATAAAGCCTGCCCTTAATATCCCTTTGACATAAAGTATGGAATCGCGAGGAGTCATAATAGTGTCAACAGCTCCTGCCCATGAGAACAGTGTCATGGGGTAGGGAGTATCAAACTCACGGTCAATCTCCTCGGCTGAAAGACCTCGCAATCGAGCCACACGAGCGCGTTCACTTTGGTTTACGGCATTCCGGAGTAATTGCTGACGGGTCTTTTCGGATAGTTCGCCTTGATTTGAGGTGTAAGGATAAGTGCGAGAACCTTTCTTTTCTTTGTCAAAACGTGCTTGCAGGTCTTTGAGTTGTTCGGCTACAGCTTGTTCGGCATAAGACTGCATAGCTGTGTCTATTGTGGTATAAATCTTAAGACCATCAGTATAGATGTCGTAAAAAGAACCGTCGCTTTTAGGGTTTTTGGCCACCCAACCGTATAAGGCGTTATTAGCCCATAAAACAGAATCGGTGACAAAACGAGCGTAATCCCACGATGGATAATTGGTACGCTCCGGTTTTTTAGCGGTAAGGTAACGACGTAATTCTTCACGAAAATAAGGCGCGATACCATCCTTATGATTCATCTTCTGAAAATGCAGTTCAATGGGAAGCAAGGATAAAGAATCGCGTTCTTGGCGTGTAATCATGTCGGCCTTGTACATCTGATCAAAAACGGTGTTACGGCGTGCCAGAGCATTTTCCGGATGAAGTCGAGGGTTATAAATGCTGGGGTTTTTCACCATGCCGATGAGAAGCGCAGCCTCTTGGATATTAAGGTCGCTTGCTTTCTTATTGAAATATACTTGAGCGGCCGACTGGATACCTACCGCGTTATATAGGAAATCGAACTGGTTCAAATACATCTTGATGATTTCCTCTTTACTGTAAAAACGTTCCAGTTTGAGGGCAATCATCCACTCAATAGGTTTTTGAATAGCACGCGACCATAAACCTCCGGTAGGGCTGGAATAAAGCTGTTTTGCCAACTGCTGAGTAATTGTCGAACCGCCTCCTGCATTTTTCTGTTGCATCAGGAGCGTTTTAAAAGCAACTCGCCATAAAGCTATGGCGTCTATACCCGAATGACTCTCAAATCGTGCGTCCTCAGTAGCTATGAGAGCGTCAATAACATGATTGGAGATGTCATTGAAATCGGCATACACTCTATTTCCTGTATTTCGATAATAACGTCCCATTTCAGCTCCGTCAGCACTGTATATTATTGAAGCATAATTGGCTTTAGGATTTTTCAGTTCTTCGATGGGAGGCATATATCCGACAACACCGTTGTATATCAGGGCGAAAAATATGCCCACGAAAACAACTGTGCAAGCCGCAATTATCCACAACCATTTGATTATTCTTTTGTTGCGGATGTCTTTGCGAATCCTATCTTCCGAAGTGTTTTCGGGATGGTGGCTCGAAACGTTATATAAAGATTTTTTTGGCTGATTAATCATTTTATTGGCTCAAATGTAATTATGATACAAATTTAAGCAAAAATCTTAATCTATTCGCTTCGATTTCGCAAAAAAGAATTAATCAAGCATAAAACCCTGGCTTTTTAAAAAGTTAATAAAGACAGAACTGAAATATTCATTGTTTTTACGAGGATATCGTACGTCAGTAAATACCTGAGCAAGTGATTGTTTGTTGTTCTCTTGGACAAAACGTTTGCTGTCCTGGCGTTGTTCCTTGTCTTTGTAAATTCGGTTAATATCGTCGGATGTATAATCGTTATATTTCTCTTTATGGATGAATGCCGCAGGTTCAAGTCTGTCGGTTTCTTCATATTGTCCGCTTGGATATCCGACGGCAACTGAAATTACAGGTATAACTCGTCGAGGCAGATGTAATACCTCTGATATTTTATCGGCATTATATGTGGTGGTGCCGAGATAGCAAGTGCCAAGGCCTTCGCGTTCGGCAATGGTTACAAACTGCTGAGCTAAAATAGTGGTATCCAAAAAAGCTGCCATTAGTGACTGGAAATTGTCAAATCCGGGGTCAGCTTCGCGGTTTTCACACCATTTGACAAAACGATTTAAATCAGCGCAAAAGGTAAGAATAACGTTGGCGTTAAGAGAAGCGGGTTGAGAAAAATGAGCCGGAGCCAATAATTTTTTTTGAGACACGTCTCGTGTGATTACCACACTGTATAGCTGCATGTTTCCTGTTGTTGGGGCATGTGAAGCAGCTTCGAGCATGTCTTGCAAAAGATTGTCAGTTACTTCTCTGTCACTGAAGGTACGCCACGTATGTCTGTTTAAAAAATAATTATCCATAATTAATCTACTTAGGAAACTTAATAGAATTCGTGTAAATATTTCTCAAAATTACAACATCATTCTTAAAACACAAAATATTTAATTTATATTTATTTTAACGAGCTGTAAATGTGGGTGAAATAACTTTTTGTTCAACTTTTGGTTATAGTAAAAACAGCTAAATATCACATTTAAAGCTGTTTAACTTTTATTTTTGGAAAATTTTAAAAATATGAAAAAAAATATTGTGAAAAATTTGGTGAGTCAATTATTATTTTAGAACTTTGCAAAAGTTTGTGTGCAAGCATAGGCGCACATTCTTTTTTGTTGTTTTTAGCGACAAAGCGTTCAATTAATTTATTATGAATTCCTTAATATTCTTCCCATGAATCCAGAAATCTACACGTATGACGATGCTTATAACGCGGCTTTGGAATATTTCGGAGGCGATGAACTTGCAGCACGTGTGTGGGTTACGAAATATGCCTTGAAAGATTCGTATAATAATTATTACGAAAAAACGCCCGATGATATGCATCGGCGACTGGCATCTGAGATAGCTCGGATTGAAAATAAATACGTCAATCCGATGACTTCAGACGAGATTTATGGTCTACTTAAGGATTTTCGATATATTGTGCCTCAAGGGTCTCCAATGTCAGGTATTGGTAATCAGTATCAAGTTGGATCACTCTCTAATTGTTTCGTTATAGGACTTGACGGACAGCCTGATTCTTATGGTGGTGTATTACGCATTGACGAAGAACAGGTTCAGCTTATGAAACGTCGTGGCGGTGTTGGTCATGATTTGAGCCATATCCGTCCGCGAGGAATGGCCGTTAAAAATTCTGCATTGACTTCAACCGGATTAGTGCCCTTCATGGAGAGGTACTCGAATTCTACTCGAGAGGTTGCCCAGGATGGAAGACGAGGAGCGTTGATGCTGACGGTCAATATCAAACATCCGGAAAGTGAAGCTTTTATCGATGCCAAACTTACAGAAGGCAAAATTACCGGTGCCAATGTGTCAGTTCGTATTGATGATGATTTTATGCGAGCTGCTGTCAATGACGAGCCCTATTCACAGATTTTCCCCGTTGAAAGCGATAATCCTTCCGTGATTCAAAGCATCGATGCTAAGAGTCTCTGGAATAAAATAATACATAATGCGTGGAAATCCGCCGAACCAGGTGTGCTGTTCTGGGACACTATAGTCCGCGAAAGTGTGCCAGATTGTTATGCTGATTTGGGATTTAAAACAATATCTACCAATCCTTGTGGTGAGATTCCGTTGTGTCCTTACGACAGCTGTAGGTTATTGGCTGTTAATCTATATTCCTATGTGGTGAATCCATTTACAAAAGATGCGTACTTTGATTTTGAGCTTTTTGCCAAACATATCGCGGCAGCTCAACGCATTATGGATGATATAATAGATCTCGAAATGGAAAAAATCGAGGCTATCCTCGAGAAGATTGAGAATGACCCTGAAACCGCCGAAGTGAAGAGTACAGAACGCAATCTATGGCTGAAGATAAAACACAAGACTCTTAAAGGCCGTCGTACCGGAGTAGGAACAACGGCCGAGGGCGATATGCTTGCAGCTTTGGGATTACGATATGGTACACCCGAGGCAACAGATTTTAGCGAAAAGGTGCACAAGGCGCTTGCGCTCGCAGCTTACCGTTCATCGGTGAATATGGCTAAAGAGAGAGGGGCTTTTGAAATTTATGATGCCAAACGCGAAAAAGATAATCCATACGTTAATCGTTTGCGCGAAGCTGATCCTGAACTATATGATTTAATGGTGAAATACGGACGTCGTAATATTGCCTGTCTCACTATTGCGCCTACGGGAACCACGTCGTTGATGACACAAACGACATCAGGGATTGAACCTGTTTTCCTTCCAGTCTATAAACGGCGTCGTAAAGTCAATCCCAACGACCAGAATGTAAGAGTGGATTTTGTTGATGAAAGTGGCGATTCGTTTGAAGAATATATAGTGTTCCATCCAAAATTTATCAAATGGATGGAGATAAACAACATTCCAGTCCATCAGAATTACAGTCAACAAGAACTTGATGAACTTGTCGCGAGATCTCCGTATTATAAAGCAACATCTAATGATATCGACTGGGTCGAAAAAGTGAAGATGCAGGGTAGGGTACAAAAGTGGGTAGATCATTCTATATCAGTGACAATCAACCTGCCTGCATCAGCTACCGAGGAATTGGTTAACAATCTTTATGTCGAGGCTTGGAAATCCGGTTGTAAGGGTTGTACGGTTTATCGAGAAGGATCTCGCTCAGCCGTTCTTGTGGCCATAGACAAAAAAACCAAAGCGGAGCAACCGACCGACATTCATCCCCATGTTATCAAACGCCCCATCGAACTTGAAGCAGATGTGGTGAGATTTCAAAACAACAAGGAAAAATGGATTGCTTTTGTCGGGTTACTCGATGGTAAGCCTTATGAAATATTCACAGGACTTGCTGATGACGAGGATGGAATTTTCTGTCCCAAGTCGGTAACTAAAGGTAAAATAATCAAAAATGTGGACGCTGACGGTAATAAACGCTATGACTTTGAGTTTATTAACAAACGCGGTTATCGTACAGTAATTCCCGGTCTTTCCGATAAGTTTAATCCCGAATATTGGAATTATGCAAAGTTGATTTCGGGTGTCTTACGCTATGGTATGCCGATTGATCAAGTGCTTAAACTGGTAGGAGGTCTTGAACTCAATAGCGAATCTATTAACACCTGGAAGATGGGAGTTGAACGCGCTTTGAAAAAATATCTTCCTAACGGAACAGAGGCCAATGGTCAGAAATGTCCTAATTGTGGCAATGAAACACTAATCTACCAAGAAGGTTGCCTTATTTGTACTTCATGCGGCACCTCAAAGTGCGGTTAAAACTAAGAGCCGGTAAGACATTAAACGTCTAACCGGCTCTTGCTTATCTTTGTACTTTAAACTATGCTTAGTCAACACTCTTCCCAACGTTTGCGCAACGGGTAACGGTTAGTGTGCAATAAAAGTCGCGCTCCCGAGGAATAAGTGAAATAAGACCATATCCAAGTGATAAATACCATGATTTTATTTCGCATTCCAAGCAATGACATCAGGTGGACTAACATCCATGTAAACCATGCCGGCAGTCCCGACATGTGAAAATGATTGAAATCGCACACTGCCCTGTTGCGTCCTACTGTAGCCATAGTTCCTTTGTCTTTGTAAACAAATGGGTGGGAAAACTTTTGCCTGTTAAGATTATAAGCAAGATTTTTTGCTTGTTGGATTGCTACTTGAGCTAATTGAGGACATCCTCTCGGGTATTTTTCATCCATGTGCAAGCATATATCCCCTATAGCAAAGATGTCATCAACTCCTTGAACACGGTTGAATTCATCGACAATAAATCGATTTCCCGGTCCCATCTCAGGCTGCTTGCCGACAAAAGTGAACGGCTCTCCGGTAATACCTGCCGTCCAAATCACCATTTCAGAATAAATTTCTTCACCATCCGTAAAGCGTATGATGTTATGCTCGTAGGTTGACATAGTCTTCCCTAATGTTACATTAACCATCAAGTGAGCCATATATTTCAAGGCTTCTTGAGAGGCTTTTTCGGACATGGTTCGGAGGAGTCGATCCGAACCTTCAATGATATTGACTGTTACATCGTCTTGTTCGATGCGGGGATATTCGCGTTTTAAAATGTATTTTTTCATTTCACCCAACGCCCCGGCTACCTCTACACCTGTTGGTCCTCCGCCGATTATGGTGAAAGTAAGGAGTTTGCGTCTTGTTTCTGCATCCTCGATGATCGCGGCTCTTTCAAGTCGATCCAAGATGTCATTGCGGCAACGTATCGCTTCTGCTGTGCTTTTTAAAGTATATACATTTTTTTCCAGGTTAGGTATACCGTAAAAATTATTGGTGGTTCCGGCAGCTATTACAAGTTGGTCATAGTCTAGCGCTTCCAGGTTAGTGGTCACTTGTTTTTTTGTGGTATCGATTGATTTGACTGTGCCCATGTTAAAAAGCGCCCCTTTTGCGCGACTGCGCAACTCGCGTCTAAGTGGAAAGCTGATACTTGATGGATCGACACCCGATGTGGCTACTTGATAAAAAAGCGGAGGAAACGAATGAAAATTATTCTTGTCAATTAATATAACTTCCCATTTAGTCCTATCGATTCTCTTCACAAAGTTGAGCCCGGCAAATCCGCCTCCGATTATTACCATCCGCGGTTTTTTAATCGATGTATTTTTATTGTCAGCCATATAATTTTACTTTTGATGTTTACATAATAACAATTAAATCTTTGTCAAGGTTCGAGGCTATCTGTAGAAAATTTTATACTTGGTTATGAATAATTAACAAATAGTCTGAAACGTACTGCCTATACCCTTTTTTATGGCATCGGTAAAAGTGTTTTCATGATAATAAGCAGAACACATTTTTGATTTTCAATAATTTATAGTAATTTTGCGCCACATTTATACTTACCCACACGCTCGGAGGAGCTTGTGTTTGCCGAAAATCGGCGAAGCCTTTTTGTGAAACAGTCGAGGTGACTATTTTTTTTATTTCGCCCTCATAGCTAAGGGGACTAAAAAAGGCTTTTTTGTTAACTTTAATTTGATTGAATGAAAAATTTCATTTCAGTGATGTGTGTCGTTTGTACTATTCTAATTGCGACAACTTCTTTTAATGAAAACACATCACAAATACGTTTTGAGGCAGGTCAAAAGTTTCCGTCTGTCAGCATATCCAACGATTCTACTTCTTTTGTCCTGGGTGAGACGTCCCAATCTTTAGTTTTAATATCATTTTGGCGAAGCTCTCTCGCCGAATCGCGTCTTGCTTGCAATGCTTATGACGCCTTTTTTAAAAATAGTTCATCAGAGACTGACGGAATCAGGTTTATCGCCATTAATACGGATAAAAACGAAGACTTATTCCACGAAATAGTCTATTGCGACGGAATGAATACACTTAGGCAATTCCCATTATCCGATGTCTTTGGAGTTAATACTGATGCCTTACGTCGAGCCTCTTCTGCGTTTTATTCAGTCCTTCTGAATCGGCAAGGTGAAATTCTTTGTTTCAATCCTTCCGTGGATTATCTGTCGAGTTTAGCACTTTAGCGAAAAAGTGTTTTGAGGCAAACAAAATGATGACGTGTCGTGTTATATTTATGAAAAACATTTTTAGCTCATAAATCTTAACACTATGTCAACAACACAGAATTCAACCGCCGCTAATCCTACCACACCGGCGCAGATTAAAGGTACCAAAACAGAGCAACGCCTTGTAATGGCCTACATTAGCGAGTCGACAGCGTACACCCGCTACGTTTATTATATGCAGCAGGCCAACAAGGAAAAACTTCCTGTTATCGCTCAGATTTTTCAAGCAACCGCAAATAATGAACTCCACCATTGCAAAGTCTTTTTTAAGTACCTTCAGGGTGGTCAGGTTACTGTTCCGGTGACAACTGACGCCGGTATAATAGGTACCACAGCTGAAAACCTCGCACTCGCCGCTTCAGAGGAACAATCCGAAGGCGTAGACCAATATATAGAATCAGCTCAGATAGCTCGCCAGGAGGGTTTCGAAGATATCGCCTCACATTTCGAGGCTATCGCGACAATTGAGAAAGATCATGAAGCACGTTTCCGCCAGTATCTCGCTCGTCTTCAGAATGGCACCCTTTACAAGCGTGACCAGCCTATTACCTGGCAGTGTCTCGTTTGTGGTTACGAATATGTGGGCACCACTCCTCCCGATGTTTGCCCCGCTTGTAACCATCCACAGTATTTCTATATGCCCAAAGAGGAGGAGGTATCTTCATTAGAGCATTAACTGTTCAATTCTTAAAATAAGGTTCAACTCTTAAAATAAGAGTGAGGCGTGGGCTAAATCCAAGTGATTTTACTCCATTCTCATTAAAAGCGTTTTTGGGTTCATCCCAAGAGCGCTTTTGTCGTAATGTTACGGTTTTTATCTGGTTTACAATGTTTTTCTTGAGATAAAAGATGGGCAGAAATCTAAATTTTATAAGTTTGCTATTGTTAAAATTAATTAAAATCGCTTATTTTAATAAAAAACGGGGATAAGATATTTG
>JAFLTY010000003.1 GCA_022509065.1 Muribaculaceae bacterium | reverse complement strand
AAAACCGTTGTGCCCTTACGGGTACCCAGGGTTCGAATCCCTGTCTTTCCGCAAAGGAGCCTCATTTTGTGAGGCTCTTTTGCGTTAAAAAGACAGAGGATGAGAACCCCCCGGGTTCGTTATCGCGGAGCGCTTGCGAAGCAAGAATCCCTGTCTTTCCGCAAAGGAGCCTCATTTTTGTGAGGCTCTTTTTTGCGTTAAAAAGACAGAGGATGAGAACCCTCAGGGTTCGTTATCGCGTAGCGCTTGCGACACCCGTTGCTCCTATCGGGCAGATGATATCAAGAGCTATCATTGACCAGTGGAAGGCATTTATGAACATGTGGACAGGTGCCCTCCCTGTTGCTTATGAGAACCAACAGATGAAGAGTATTCGGACTATGACTTTCCTTTTTGTTAAAATTAAAAAAATGTCTAAATTTGTGGAATTAAAAAGCAAAACTACTATGGATTCAACCTTTATATCGACAAGAGTTGCCTCTCTCGCTCAAAGTCAGACACTTGCAATGTCGCAAAAAAGCAACGAACTGCGGGCGCAGGGTGTGGATGTGATAAACCTTGCATTAGGCGAGCCGGATTTCGACACACCGACTCACATAAAAGAAGCTGCCAAACGGGCTATTGACGACAATTTCAGTCATTACTCGCCTGTGCCGGGATATCTCTCGCTTCGTCAAGCAATATGCGGCAAGCTAAAGAAAGAGAACGGCCTTGAGTACACACCGGACTGTATCGTTGTTGGCAACGGTGCCAAACATGCCCTAAGCAACGTCATTCTAACAGTGATAAATCCCGGCGATGAAGTCATCATCCCGACTCCGGCGTGGGTAAGCTATGTTGAAATGGTTAAGTTGGCTGAAGGCAAAGTGGTCGATATCGTTACAGGACTCGACTCCGACTTCAAGATTACTCCCGAACAGTTGGAAGCGGCTATAACCCCGAAGACTCGAGCAGTGTTGTTGTGTTCCCCCTCAAATCCTACCGGGTCGGTTTACTCGCGCGATGAGTTACAGGCTCTTGTCAATGTTCTGGAACGTCATCCTGATATAATTATTATATCCGACGAGATATACGAACACATCATTTATGACGGATCGTTCACCTCGATAGCCTCGTTCTCCTCAATAGCGGATCGCACCGTTGTCATCAACGGAGTGTCGAAAGCCTATGCTATGACAGGATGGCGAATAGGTTATTGCGCATGCCCTCTCTGGTTGGCAAAAGCTGTGAGCAAATTACAGGGACAGACAACCAGCGGTGTATCCTCGATAGCACAAAAGGCCGCTGAAGCAGCTTATACCGGTTCGCAAGAGTGTGTTCGCGTCATGTGTGAGGCTTTTCGTCGGCGTCGCGACCTTATTGTGAACTTAGCCAAGAATATACCCGGCTTCAAGGTTAACAAACCATCGGGAGCTTTTTATCTCTTCCCGGAGGTAACCGCGTTATATGGCAAACAATATGACGGACACGTACTCCGTGATTCGGGTGACGTGGCATTATATTTTCTTGAAAAAGCTCATGTCGCCACTGTAGACGGGGCTGCCTTTAATGCGCCGGGATATGTCCGGTTCAGCTATGCAGCATCCGAAGAACAGATAGAAGAAGCGATGACACGTGTTAGACTAGCTGTCGAAGCTCTAAAATGACGTGATTGACACATAAAGAAAAAATACAGTTTAAGAAATATATCAAACGATGGATTTTATCAAAGAACTCACATGGCGTGGCATGATTCACTCCACAATGCCCGGCGTTGAAGAACAGCTCGCCAAGGAGATGACAACAGCTTATCTGGGTATAGATCCCACAGCCGACTCCTTACATATAGGACACCTCGTAGGTGTTATGATGCTCAAGCACTTTCAACGCGCCGGTCATCGTCCGGTAGCTCTTGTCGGAGGTGCCACCGGTATGATTGGCGACCCCTCAATGAAAAGCCAGGAACGTAAACTCATTGACGAAGAGACATTGCGCCACAATCAAGAGGCCATCAAACAGCAACTGGCCAAATTTCTTGATTTCGATAGCGACGCTCCCAATGCAGCGGTTATGGTTAACAATTATGACTGGATGAAGGACTTCTCTTTCCTGGGCTTTATCCGTGATATCGGAAAACACATCACCGTCAATTATATGATGGCGAAAGACAGTGTAAAGAAACGCCTTTCCAACGAGAGCCGCGAAGGCATGTCGTTCACTGAGTTTTCTTATCAGCTGTTGCAAGGATATGACTTCCTGCACCTGTACCGGACACTGGGTTGTAAGGTGCAACTGGGAGGATCCGACCAATGGGGTAACATGACCACAGGAACCGAGATGATACGGCGTATCGCCGGCGCGGAAGACGCCTACGCAATAACATGTCCTCTTATTACAAAAGCCGACGGTGGCAAATTTGGCAAGACAGAGAGCGGCAATGTATGGCTTTCACCAAAATATACATCGCCCTATAAGTTCTACCAGTTCTGGCTGAATGTTAGCGATGAGGATGCTGAGAAGTACATCAAGATATTTACATCCCTTCCTCAGGAGGAAATCGAGGATTTGGTTCGTCAGCAAAAGGAAAATCCCGGGGATCGTCCTTTGCAGAAACGACTCGCCAAAGAAATCACCACTATGGTGCACAGCGAAGCCGATTATAACGCTGCTGTCGAAGCATCGTCAATACTGTTTAGTAAAAACGCTAACGAGACGCTGCGCCACATAGACGAAGACACTCTTTTGGCGGTCTTCGAGGGAGTGCCTACTTTTGATGTCAGTCGCAACGATATTGAACAAGGCGTCAAGCTCGTTGACTTGCTTACCGAGAAAGCTCCCGTGTTCCCCTCAAAAGCAGAAATGCGGAAACTCGCGCAAGGTGGAGGCCTATCTATCAATAAAGAGAAAGTCGCCGACCCCTTCGCTCCGGCCACACCCGACATGTTGCTTAACGGCAAATATATATTGGTGCAAAAAGGCAAGAAAAACTATTTTTTGCTGATTGCCCGTGACTGAACAAAGTAGTCCGATTTTCATCTTATGTTTTTTGAATAATATAATTTCCACGTAATATTATGAGCAACAAATATCAAGACGCTATCGAAGCATCGAAAGTGCTTGCCGATGACAATAAAGTAAAAGAGGCAGTTGACAAAATCATCGCTGAACATCTGACAGAAAATATGAATCAGGATGTTTATCGTTTTCTTTTCAACACCATAGATCTTACCACCCTTCGCAGTGTAGACTCGCCTTCGTCGGTGGCAGCTTTTGTAGAGCGCGTCAATGCCTTTGACCAGGAATATCCTCACCTTAAAAACGTTGCCGCCATCTGTGTCTTTCCCAACTTCGCACAGGTAGTACGAACTGTCCTCGATGTAACCGGCGTTGACGTAGCTTGTGTGTCGGGGGCTTTCCCCACAGCCCAAAGTTTTATCGAAGCCAAGATAGCCGAAACGGCTCTCGCTGTCGAAGGCGGTGCTGACGAAATCGATATAGTGCTCAATTTGGGCAATTTCCTTGACGGTGACTTCGAAGAAGTTTACGATGAGATAAGCGAGCAGAAACATGCTTGTCGGAATGCTTTATTGAAAGTCATACTCGAAACCGGTGCTCTGAAAACGGCCGAAAATATTAAAGCGGCTTCCGTCCTGTCAATAATGGCGGGTGCCGATTTCCTTAAGACCTCGACAGGCAAGGAATATCCCGGCGCTTCGCTCGAAGCAGCCTACGTCATGTGTTCGGTTATCAAAGAGTATCATGAAGCCACCGGCAAGATGATTGGCTTCAAATGCTCCGGAGGTGTCCGCACCACCGAAGATGCCGTCAAGTATTATACCATAGTAAAAGAAGTTCTCGGCGAGGAATGGCTCACTAATGAATACTTCCGTATCGGCGCTTCGAGTCTCGCTAACAACCTGCTTGGCGATATACTTGGCCAGGAAACAAAATTTTTCTAACTCATCCCATTACGCCTTAACATCAACCTGATATATCACAATGGCCAAATATCCGGGACACGATACAGAATTTTTCATTGTTATCAATGGTGTGACCATCGGTCCTTTGAAAGGACTTACCGAAGTGCTTGCCCATAACATCAATTCGCAGACCCCCGTGTGGTATGACGGTCTTGACGACTGGACACCGGCCATAATGGCACCTCTGACACGTCAGTTGTTCACGCCCGACAGTGATTATTACCGTGCTATTAACACCGAAGATAGTGTCAGTACGGAGGTCAACACAGATGTTTCTACAAAAAACTTCACGCCCGAGCCTCCGGAGTTACCGAAGACAGATACCAACCATCCCTACAACGCGCATCACACTCCATCAATAGACACACCCTCGTCCTTGGCAGACAAACCGCGTACATATCTGGGCTGGGCAATGGTGGTGACTATATTGTGTAACATAATTGCAGGTATCATAGCATTGATTTACGCCACGAAGGTTAATACCAAGTATCGACGTGGGGATACGGCTTCCGCACAGAGATGCTCCGAAAGCGCTCAGTGGTGGATTGCTATCGGCATTTGTGCCGGGTTGATATTTACCGTGGCTAATCTGTTTTGCGGAACTTTGATTTGAACATTTGTGCATGTTAGCGAAAGTTGGGAAAATATGCATGTTGACTGCCGGAATGATAACGGTAATTATGTTGTTTGGCATACTTTATTTTCACAACCCCGAGACTGCCGGTTTCTATCCACAGTGCCCATCGAAAATCTTAACCGGATATGACTGTGCCGGATGCGGCTCGCTACGAGGCTTACACGCCCTTATGCATGGAGATATAGGAGCGGCGTGGCGTTTTAATCCGGCCATTTTTGTAGCTTTCGTGGTGCTTGCTCTTATAGGAGTGGCCGGTTTGCATAGACACCGTTTGAGTGCGAAGTATGCAGGTAATCGCACACTGAGCTTCTCGAGAAGATGCGCAGCCATAACGGGGCATCCGGCTTTCCCTTTGTCACTGCTCGTTTTGATTGTTGTATGGACAATTGTACGCAATCTTTAAGAATTATATAAACCAATTAAACATCGAAGACATGTCAGAAACCATGATATTTTACGCAGTTGGAGGCGAAAGACGCGGACCTTTTACACTTGAAGCCATTACGCCATATTTACGTCCCGACACATTGGTTTGGTATCAAGGACTGAGCGACTGGCAACCAGCGGCGCAGGCTCCGCTGACAGCACATCTGTTTGCAAACACGCCTCCACCGGTGGGTGGAACACCCTTTCAGAGCGGTTACAGTAGAAATATATACGATAGCAGACCTCCAAGACCTTCGACATATCTTGTATGGGCGATACTCACAACAATTTTTTGTTGTTTGCCTTTCGGTATTGTTAGCATAGTATATGCCGCCAGGGTCGATTCATTATATGCGCAGGGACTATACGCCGAAGCGGAAGACTCGTCACGCAAAGCAAAGAACTGGGCTATATGGTCGGCTATATCAAGCGTTATTATTGCTGTTATATGGTTCTTTCTGTATATAGTTGGTCTCATGGGTCTGGCGCTAATCTGAACAATAATAATTTAGATCTATATTTACCTATGAAAAAAGTATTTAACCTTGTCCTTGTCGGCACTTTGTTGGCACTTTTATCTTCACAAGATGTTAAGGCACAGAGAACGGGTACACAAGTGGCCGGCATAGCCTTTTACAATCTTGAAAACTTGTTTGACACCATTCCCAACAATCCGCGTGGTCGTGATTTGGAGTTCACTCCCGGAGGTTCTCGCCAGTGGAACAGTCAGAAATATTGGGAAAAAATAAACAACCTTGCTTTCGCCATAAGCAATTTCAAAACCGATGCCACCCCGAACGGTCCAGCTATAGTCGGTGTGAGCGAAATCGAAAATAAATCGGTGCTTGACGACTTGGTAGCTAATGAGCATTTGCGTAAATGGAATCTCCAGGTTGTTCATCACGACTCGCCCGATCATCGCGGTGTTGACGTAGGCCTTTTGTACAATCCCAAACAGTTCCATGTCGAGAATGTCACCAACCATACACTGACTGAGATAGGTTTTGCAACGCGCGACCAGATGTGTGTGGTCGGCTCATTACGCGGACAACGTATCGCCGTTATTGTGAATCACTGGCCCTCACGCCTTGGCGGTCAGGAACAGTCGTCACCCAACCGTGAGGCGGCAGCACGCCTTTGCATAGCCATCAGCGACTCGTTGTGGGCACTCGATCCTAACATCGGCATCATAATCATGGGTGACCTTAATGATGACCCGCAGGATAAATCGTGCCGTGAGGTACTTGGCGCGAAACGAAAAATCAAAGACGCCACCGAGCATGGTTTTTACAATGCCTTTTGGGAACTGTTGGACAAGGGTATCGGTACCTTGGCTTACAAGAGTTCATGGAACCTTTTTGACCAAATAATCGTATCGGGTAACCTTTGTGAAGCTGGTCCCTGGAAAGATGACAAATCGAAATGGCATTTCTGGCGCGCACAGGTTTGGAACCTCGATTTCCTCAAAGATACCGAAGGTACACGACAGGGTTATCCATTACGCACATACTCGGGTGGCAGTTATCTGCACGGTTACAGTGACCACTTCCCCACAGAAGTGTTCTTGCGTCGCACTGTGACAGTTAACTGAAACTGATGTCTATCCCACTCTTAACTAAACATCCGCCGTCAACATCCATTCATGAAGTAAGAGTTGATGGCGGATAGCTTTTTAGGACGAATTCACAGTGGCGAGTGAACATCAAGGCCCTTTTTGTTGTATTATTGTAGAAGTAATGATTAAAAACACATAAGACATATTTCACATTTATGAATTTCGAAGAGATAGGAGTGCGCGACGATCTATTACGCGCCATCAGTGAGCTGGGTTTCGAAACTCCTATGCCGGTTCAGGAGAAAGTGATTCCTTTGTTACTGTCAAGCGACCATGATGTGGTTGCTTTGGCTCAGACGGGAACCGGTAAGACAGCGGCGTTCGGATTGCCCGTGATACAACGTATAGATGTGAGCAGAACGGTACCACAGGCTCTTATACTGGCTCCTACTCGCGAACTTTGTCTTCAGATATCGAGCGATCTCACCGATTTTTCCAAGTACACAAAGGGACTTATAGTATTGCCCGTGTACGGAGGTTCGTCAATACAAAGTCAGATATCGGCTCTTAAGAAAGGCGTACAGATAATAGTAGCTACACCCGGACGACTGATAGACCTTATCAACCGCGGCGTCGTCAAATTAGATGACGTTCATACTGTAGTGCTTGACGAGGCCGATGAAATGCTCAACATGGGCTTTGTCGAATCTATCGAAGATATTCTGCAACACGTACCCCAACAGCGCAAAATGTTGATGTTTTCAGCTACCATGCCGTCTGAAGTAGCCCGAATTGCCAAGCGTTTCATGAAATCGCCCGAAGAAGTGGTTATTGGTACGCGTAATCAGGGTGCGGCAAATGTCAGGCATATATATTACATAGTGAACGCCCGCGACAAATACCTCGCCCTTAAGCGAGTGGCAGATGACAATCCCAACATATATGCCATAGTGTTCTGTCGCACGCGTCGGGACACTCAAGAAGTGGCAGACAGTCTTATTCACGACGGTTACAATGCCGATGCCTTGCATGGCGATCTTTCGCAGCAACAACGTGACATTGTGATGAAAAAATTTCGCGACCGGGTAATCACAATTCTTGTGGCTACAGATGTTGCGGCGCGAGGTCTTGACGTTGACGACTTAACTCATGTCATCAATTTCGGATTACCCGAAGACACTGCCGTCTACACTCATCGTTCGGGACGTACAGGACGTGCCGGCAAGACCGGTACTTCGATAGCTATTATACATAGCCGAGAAAAAGGCCGTTTGCGCGAAATTGAAAGGATTATAGGCAAAAAATTCGAGCACAAACTGGTGCCGACTCCCGACCATATAATTGAAAAACAGTTGTATAACCTCGCCGATCGCATCGAAAAAGTTAAGGTGGACGATGCTGAGATAGACAAATTCTTCAGCGGAGTGTCACGCAAACTGTCCTGGTTGTCGCAGGAAGATTTACTCAAAAGGGTTCTTTCGTTGGAATTCAACCGTCTGCTTGAGTATTACAAAGATGCTCCAAAAATCGATTTCATTGACGACAAACAGCATGATAAGAAAAGGAAAGAGCGTGAAACGGTTTCGGACAAAGACAAAGATCGCCGAACCGCTGAGCGCGGCATGGAGCGTGTCTATGTGAATGCCGGGAAACGCGACGGATTTTATGCCGGCAATCTTATCGACACCTTGAACAAGTCAGTTAAAGGACGCCGTGTTGATGTGGGTCGCATTGACTTGATGCCCGAATACAGCCTGTTCGATGTTAAGAAAGCCGATGCAAAGCGCGTTGTCGAAGGTTTACGTTCAATCGATTTTATGGGCAAGCGCCTATACGCTGAGATAGCTGATCCCGACAAAGATTATGCGGCATCGTCAATGCGTAAGAAGAAAAATCGTTCATCGCGATAGCCATTTTCCCTCAACGACTCTACGAACTGTGGTTCAGTCCCGGCGATAGATGTCACGGGTATATACCTTGTCGCTGACATCATCAAGACATTCATCGTAGCGATTGGCTATGATGGCATCCGATTCTTCTTTGAATTTTTTTAGGTCGTTGACAACTTCACTGCCGAAAAATGTCGAGCCGTCCTCGAGGGTTGGCTCGTACACTATGACGCGTACTCCTTTGGCTTTGATGCGTTTCATGACTCCTTGTATCGAGGAGTGTCTGAAATTGTCAGAGTTGGTTTTCATGGTAAGGCGATAGACTCCCACCACCTTGTTAGAAGTTTTAGACATGTCGTCGGTCGTATCGGCTCCGGCCATCGACAGAACCTGTTCGGCTATGAAGTCCTTTCGAGTGCGGTTGCTTTCCACTATGGCTGTCATCATGTTTTGCGGAACCTCGGCATAGTTGGCCAACAGCTGTTTGGTGTCTTTGGGCAGACAGTATCCACCGTAACCGAACGAAGGATTGTTGTAATGTGTGCCGATACGAGGGTCAAGACCGACTCCCTCTATAATTGCGCGTGCATCAAGACCTTTAACTTCGGCATATGTGTCAAGCTCATTGAAATAACTTACGCGTAAAGCCAAGTAGGTGTTTGCAAAGAGTTTGACGGCCTCGGCCTCCTTCGTGTCCATATAAAGGGTAGGGATGTCTTTTCTGATTGCCCCCTGCTGAAGCATTTGCACGAAAACGCGAGCGGCTTCATTCAGGCGCTCGATATCGGCCAATTCCATAATGGCATTGTTCTCTTCAGTGAAATCCTTGCGGTCAATAACTCTCGGTATGCCGGCTATGATGCGTGAGGGATAGAGGTTGTCATAGAGGGCGTTGCTTTCGCGTAGAAATTCCGGAAAAAACAGCAGATTTAGTTTTGAAGCCCCTTGTCTGACATACCGTACATAAAGGCCTCGGCAATAACCAACCGGTATGGTGGATTTGATTACCATAACCGCATCAGGATTGACTTTGAGCACCAAGTCTATGACATCGGTGATAGCATGGGTGTCGAAAAAATTCTTCACCGGGTCGTAGTTGGTAGGGGTGGCTATGACAACGAAATCGGCTTTGCGGTAAGCTTCCTCGGCATCGAGAGTAGCCGTAAGGTCAAGTGATTTGTCGGCGAGATACTTTTCGATATATTCGTCCTGTACAGGTGATTGGCGTTTGTTTATACGTTCGACCTTGTCGGGAACCACGTCAACTGCCGTCACCTTGTTATGTTGCGCAAGGAGTGTGGCTATGCTTAATCCTACGTAGCCTGTGCCGGCTACCGCTATATCGTAATGCTCTTTGTTCATGTGTCACAAGTTTTATGATATTGCCGACTTGACAATGTCAACGACATATCTGACATGCTCGTCTTTTACCCAGGGACCCGAAGGTAGACAGATACCGCGCTTAAAAAGTCCCTCGCTAACACCGTTCACATAAGCAGGATTGTCTCGGTAGACAGGTTGACGGTGCATGGGTTTCCATAAGGGTCGTGACTCAACGTTATTTTCTTCCAGTATGGTTCGCAAAGCCTCTACATTGTCATTAGGCTGGCACGATGTGACGGGACTGCCGGAAAGACGAGTTACACCCGACACGCCTCCCACGTTACGCAGAATGACCTGTTTATAGGCATTCTCCTGATTCCTTATTTGCAAGGCCGGGTTTAAAAATGCGGTACACAACCAAAAATTAGAGTCGAAATCAGAAGAAGGATTGACGTGCATTTCCACGCCGTCGACATTTTTGAACAACTCACAATACATTTCCTGCACGTGTTGATGATGTGCTATGTGTTGGTCAAGCAGAGTCATCTGACCTCGACCTATGGCAGCGCAAATATTGGACAACCGATAGTTATACCCTATGTCTTCGTGTTCGTAGTAAGGATAGCTCTGACGTGCCTGTGTTGCGAAGTAAAGTAAGTTCTTCTTGGCCTCTTCGTTATCGCAGATTACTGCACCACCACTCGAGGTGGTTATCATCTTGTTGCCGTTGAACGACAGGACGCCAAACTGTCCGAAAGTACCGAGCACCTGTCCACGGTACCGACTACCGAGACCTTCGGCTGCATCCTCAATGACAGATATGTCGTAACGGTTTGCCACTTCGAGTATGCGGTCAATGCGATACGGCATGCCATAAAGGGCAACCGGAATGATGGCCTTCGGTTTTCTGCCGGTTTTTAATATTCGGTCTTTAATTGCCTCTTCGAGAAGCTCGGGATCCATATTCCAACTATCTCGTTCCGAATCGACGAATACCGGGGTTGCACCCAGATATGTTACCGGATGACTGGAAGCGCAAAAAGTAAACGACTGTACCAACACCTCGTCGCCGGGTTTCACTCCGCATGCTATCAGAGCGAGATGCACCGCCGATGTGCCTGAGTTTACAGCCGCCACCTTTTTGTGGAGAGGACTGCTATCAACGCGTTGGTTTACAAATGTTTCAAGGTCTCGCTCAAACGCATCCACATCGGGGCCTAAAGGCACTACCCAGTTGTCGGCGAAAGCTTCCTTGATGAAATCAAGTTCCTTGCCGCTCGTATGTACCATGCAAAGAAATATCCTGTCTTTCATTGAGTTGGATTCAGTCAGTTGAGAAGTGGCGTGGTGTCACCTTTTGACACTACAAAAATAATATATATTGTGAATATAAAAAAATAAGCACCGTTTCTGCGGTGAACACGCGACAGCCGTTGTTTCCACTCTATTCTGAATAGAAACTATGTTTTTGTATTTTCAATATCTCAAATTCAAGAAAAATTTCCGTAAATATTGGCTTTGTTGGCGGAAAATTCATAACTTTGTGGTGTAAAACCTTTGGCGGATGCATGTCGACAGGCAGTGTCCGTGCGATTGTGCATAAATAAATTAATGTAATATACTAACTATCAATCATCAAACCAAATCAACTTCCTTATGTGGTTATTTAACTCATCCATAGGACGCAAGCTTGTGATGGCAATCACCGGTGCTTGCCTTGTCCTATTCGTAACCTTTCACGTGTTGATGAATTCGGTAGCGCTGATATGGCCGACCGCCTATAATCAGGTGTGCGAGTTCTTAGGCGCTAACTGGTACGCGCTCATAGCGTCAGCCGGTCTTGCCGCTTTGTTCGTCATTCACATCGTCTATGCCGTGTGGCTCACCATGCAGAACCGTAAGGCACGTGGTAACGACCGTTACGCTGTGACTTCGCGTCCTCCCCAGGTTGAATGGGCATCGAAAAACATGCTTGTGCTTGGTATCGTAATTTTGGCTTTCCTGGTGGTACACCTCATTCAGTTCTGGGCTAAGATGCAATGGCAGGAACTCCGTCACGCCGAACTCAGTGTGCTTCCGCAGCTTGAAAACGGCATTGTACTCCCCTCACAGGGTACATTGTTCCTTCAGATAGCTTTCAGCGAAGTATGGACTCCCATTGTGTACATCATCGGTTTTATAGCTCTTTGGTTCCACATGAACCACGGTTTCTGGTCAATGTTCCAGAGCACCGGTTGGAATGGTCAGAGCTGGATTCCTCGCCTCAAAAAAATAGCTTGCTGGTGGACAACTATCGTTGTGGCTCTCTTCATCGCCCAAGCCATAGTATTCACTGTCCGCGCTCATCAGAAATATTATCTGAGTGACCTCGAACTGCAGGAACAATATGCCGAGGCTATCGGTGACACCGCCGAACCGCTCGTACTTGAGTTTAACGGCGAACTGAACAAGTTCCAGAAAGAAGTTCAGGACTTCATGCAGTCACAGCAAGGCAACCCCAACGAAATACAGGAAATGCAAACCAAGTTCCTTGAAACCAAGGCTGTCGCATTCCTCCAAAAAGCCTCGCCGCTGGTTAAGACCTACGAGATACGCTGTCCCGATGTCGAAGCAGCTCCCGAAAGCTACAGCAAACTCGAAGCGGCCTACAACCAGTTCCAAATGGTTTGCGCTCAGTACGGAATTGAAATTCCGACCGAAGCGACTTCATCACAAGATAATAATCAAAAGTAAATCCTTCTCAACGTTATGCCAGATCTTAATAACCTTGGGGGTATGATAGACTCAACCCCTATCATGAAGGAATTCGCCGATATCGAATCGTCGAAACTTCCCGAATACCAAATTGATTCCAAGATTCCCGAAGGTCCTATCGCTGAGAAATGGACCAACTATAAAGCCCATCAGAAACTCGTCAACCCGGCTAACAAACGTAACCTGTCTATTATCGTAGTAGGCACAGGCCTTGCCGGCGCATCGGCCGCTTCCACGCTTGGCGAGATGGGTTTCAACGTACTCAACTTCTGTATCCAAGACAGCCCTCGTCGAGCTCACTCGATAGCCGCTCAAGGTGGTATCAACGCCGCCAAGAACTATCAGAACGACGGTGACTCAGTGTATCGTCTGTTCTATGACACAGTTAAGGGTGGTGACTTCCGCAGTCGCGAAGCTAATGTTTACCGACTCGCCGAAGTGTCCAACAATATCATTGACCAGTGCGTTCAGCAAGGTGTTCCCTTCGCACGTGAATATGGTGGTCTGCTCGCAAACCGTTCGTTCGGAGGCGCTCAGGTGAGCCGTACCTTCTATGCAAAAGGTCAGACCGGCCAACAGTTGTTGCTTGGTGCTTACGCGTCGCTCAACCGCCAGATTCAGAAAGGCACTGTAAAGAGCTTTAACCGTCGCGAGATGCTTGACCTCGTCATCATTGACGGTCGCGCCCGCGGTATCATAGTACGTAACCTCATCACCGGCGAGATAGAACGCTACGCCGCTCATGCCGTAGTGCTTGCAACCGGTGGTTACGGTCGCGCTTTCTTCCTGTCGACCAACGCTATGGGCTGTAACGGCTCGGCTGCCGTACAGGCATTTAAGAAAGGCGCTTACCTCGCCAACCTTGCCTTCACTCAGATTCACCCCACATGTATCCCCGTTCACGGCGAAGACCAGTCTAAACTGACCCTTATGTCGGAATCGCTGCGTAACGACGGCCGTATATGGGTACCCAAGAAGAAAGAGGACGCCGAAGCCATTCGTGCAGGACAGAAGAAACCCACCGACATCCCCGACGAAGACCGCGACTTCTATCTCGAACGCCGCTATCCCGCTTTCGGTAACCTTTGTCCGCGTGACATAGCCAGTCGTGCCGCCAAGGAGCGTTGCGACGCCGGTTACGGTGTCGGCACCGGTAACGCCGTTTACCTCGACTTTAAATACGCTATCGAGCGTCTGGGCGAAGACGTTGTTCGCGACCGTTACGGCAACCTCTTCGACATGTACCAGATGATATCTGACGATAATCCCTACGAAACCCCCATGATGATATTCCCCGCCAGCCACTATACGATGGGTGGTATATGGGTTGACTACGAGTTGCAGACCTCTATCAAAGGTCTCTTTGCCATCGGCGAATGCAACTTCTCCGACCATGGTGCAAACCGTCTTGGTGCGTCGGCACTCATGCAGGGTCTTGCGGACGGATATTTCGTGTTGCCTTACACCATGCAGAACTATCTCAGCGACCAAATCAAAGTTGAGTGTCCGTCAACATCGGCTCCCGAGTTTGACAAAGCCGAAAGCGATGTACGCGCCCGTATTGAACGCCTAATGAACATCAAGGGCACAAAGAGCCCCGACGAAATACACAAACGTCTGGGTCACGTAATGTGGAACCTCGTTGGTATGGGTCGTACCCTTCAGGGTCTTGTCGAGGCTACCAAAGAGATTGAAGAAGTGCGCAAAGAGTTCTACAACGACTTGCGCGTGGTCGGTAGCGCCGATGATCTCAATACCGAGCTCGAAAAGGCACTCCGCCTCGAAGACTTCCTTGTCATCGCAAAGATGATGGCTATCGACGCTCTGAACCGCAACGAATCGTGCGGAGCACACTTCCGTGAGGAGTATCAGACAGCCGACGGCGAAGCTGCACGTAACGACAAAGACTACATGTATGTAAGCTGCTGGAAATATACCGGCGATGACGAAAAACCCGTATTGCTCAAGGAACCCCTCAACTACGAGGCAATCCATGTGCAGACACGTAACTACAAATCATAACCATCCTTATCCCTTTAGAAACCAAACAACATGGAAACAACAATCAGTGTAAACCTGAAAATATGGCGTCAACGTGGTCCTAAGGAGAAAGGACAATTCGTTATGTACCACCTTGACAACGTGTCCACCGGTTCGTCGTTCCTCGAAATGCTCGACATGCTCAACCAGCAACTGGTGGAAAACGGAAAAGAACCCGTAGTTTTTGACAGCGACTGCCGCGAAGGCATCTGTGGCATGTGTTCGTTATATATCGACGGACATCCCCACGGTCCGGTGCAGGGCATCACCACATGCCAGTTGCACATGCGCAAATTCCGTGACGGTCAGACAATAACCATCGAGCCGTGGCGTTCGGCTGCATTCCCGGTAGTTCGTGACCTTATGGTGGATCGCAACGCTTTCGACAAGATACAGCAAGCAGGCGGCTACGTATCGTTTAATTGCGGAGGCGCCCCCGATGCAAACTCAACGCCTATCAGCAAGGAAGTGGCTGACATTGCCATGGATTCCGCTACATGTATAGGATGCGGCGCGTGTGTCGCTGCTTGTAAGAACGGTTCGGCAATGCTCTTCGTCGCAGCTAAAGTAAGCCAGTTCGCTCTCCTTCCGCAAGGACAGGTTGAACGCAAACGTCGCGCTCGCGCAATGGTGCGTAAAATGGACGAACTCGGTTTCGGTAACTGTACAAACACCGGAGCTTGTGGCGCCGAATGCCCCAAGAATATCTCGATAAGCAATATCGCTCGCCTCAACCGCGAATATCTCAACGCCAAGTGTAGCGAATAAGCATTTTATCAGACGACGGCTGTAAACACCACAAACGGTTTTACAGCCGTCGTTGTTTTTCGACGAAGGTTATCGCAACCCATTCGTGCCAAATTAATTAGACTCATATCACCCTTTATTGATTATGTACAACGATTACGAATACGACAATAACGAATACGAATACCAGGGACTGGTCATCAATGGCTTCGTAATGATATTCTTTACCTTCATCCTTGTACCTCTCGCTTTCCTTTATTCCACAATGTGGTTTATAAACAGCGAGAACAGTCTCGCCATAGTATTGGATGTCGTACTGGCTTTACTCTTCTTTGTCGGATGTGGCGGTTATTTTGTGCAGGAGCCCAATCAAGCCCGTGTAATGATATTTTTCGGCAAATACAAGGGCACATGTCGTCGCACAGGATATTTCTGGGTCAACCCCTTTATGACACGTAAAAAACTGTCGCTTCGCATCCGCAACATGGACATAGAGCCTATTAAAGTCAACGATAAGATAGGCAATCCCGTGCTTATAGGCATGGTGCTGGTTTGGCGCATCAAAGACACTTATCGCGCTGTCTTCGATATTGATACTCAGCCTGGCGCCAACGGCGCTTACAATGGTCTCGCCCTTGAGAAATTTGTGCGCATACAGAGTGACGCGGCTCTTCGGGAAGTCACCGGACAGTTTGCATACGATGAAACGACCGACGACCGCAATGAACTGACTTTACGCTCTGGCGGAGCTGAAATCAACGAACTGCTCGAACACAAAATCAACGAGCGCGTCGCAATGGCCGGGATGGAAGTTGTCGAGGCGAGAATAAACTATCTTGCCTACGCCCCCGAGATTGCAGCCGTCATGTTGCGTCGTCAGCAGGCCTCGGCTATAATAACCGCGCGCGAAAAAATAGTCGAAGGAGCCGTCTCTATGGTCAAGATGGCACTGCGTCAACTCGAGGAAGAACAGGTTGTGCAACTCGATGCTGAGAAAAAAGCTGCCATGGTAAGCAACCTGCTCGTTGTGCTCTGTGCCGACGAGTCAGCGCAGCCCGTCCTGAACGCAGGCTCGTAAACAGTGCTTCATAGCCCGACACAACAAAAAAGTAAACAGCCTAAAATTTAAGGCTGTTTGTCAAACATAGAAGGCAAATTGTCCATTGCCAAGAAAAGACCGAAGCGGTACAATACCGCCCCGGTCTTTTCTTGATTGGTTAACGTATTCATTTATATGAACGTATAATGCATAATTAGAGAGTCATTCTTTACTGCTTGGAAAAATAAGCTTGCCACAATAATTGACGAATTTATATATCAGTTTTATCAAAATCACCGCTAAAATAAGAGATATAAATGGAGTTAGATTTGCCAAAACACTCTGATTTTGTTCGTCTAGCGTCATTATTGCAGCAATTGTAAAAGTAAAGTATACAGGTACACAAGGAGCTATTATCACTAAAGTAATAATCAAATTTAAAATAATTCTCATTTGATTATGAAGTAAATAATTGTTGAAATGAATAAAGCTAAAAGATAGGTGGTAACGCAAAAAAATAGCAATCCTAATATTAAGCCTAATATTGTATTAGAAACGACCGAAGTGCCTATAGTAGCAGTCAACGAAAAAAGCAAAGGTAATGTGGGTAATGTTAACAAAACCCCACACCATTGTGAAATGGTTTTCTTGCGATTACGCTTTTTTGTTTCAACCATCGGTTCTATTTTTATCTTCATCTACGGGTTCCTTGTTAGCTTCCTGTATGGATTCTTTGGCACCATCAATAAATCCAGGTAGAAACCATCCAATAATAATCCCGATACCAATACTCCACCAGATATTCCAATCGAAAATTAAGTGGCCGATAAAGCCTAGTACTCCAAAACTAATAATAGAAATTACACTTCTTATAATTTCTTTTGATGACGGCGTATCGTCATTGTTGTGAGAAGTTTCAGTACTCATGATAATAAAAGTTAGAGATTAATTTCGTATATAAGACTTTCCTCCCGAAACATTTAGCCTTTTTCCATCATCTGACAATGTCATGGTTTGAGTTTCAGCAGCGATTATTTCTAAACCCCTGATAACAATGGCTTGAGCGATAGGATTGTCTAAGTCGGCCTCAATTGTAGAAGGATCAAATTGGACAATTATTGTCTTTTTAGATTCGTCAGTATATTTCCAAGTACCTTCGATTGAAAAAGAACCATCGTTACCATCGTACCACGATTCGACTGTTCCATCGCTGTCAATTGACAAATTACTAGCTTGGGAAGATGAACTTTCAGAAGTAATCCAATCTCCGGTCACACCGTCTCTCGAACAAGAAGCAAGCAAGATTGCGATTCCAAAGGTTAAAACAGATAAAAGTTTGTGTGTCATAATGAAAAAATAAATTGGTTTGAACTATGCCGCTCCTCAAGCAAAGTATTAACAAATAAAAAAAGCGCAGGAGCCTGTACTGTTACTCGTCCTACACTCAAGGCTCTCGCATTGCCCATTACAGTCGAACGAGCAACGTTGCAGAAGCCTACGCTGAATATGACAAACTTTAGAATATAATCTAAAAGCCTATATTCTACATGTCTAACATACTCACAAGGAATCTACCGTTGCTTCATTCTTGACTGTAATACAGGAATTTGCGAGATTCTGAGTGTCAAGAATCAAGCGTCAGCAAACGCTTTTTCATTTAATGATTTCGGAACTCTCTTGTCCCGATTCACGTCCTCCCACTTTCTTGTTTGGAAAGAGAGAAGCGTTTAATAATGCAAAATTAAACAAAAATATTATAAAACAAAATTTATCTAAATATTAATATTGAATAAAAAGAATAAAACGAATGAAAAGAAACAAAGAAGTAAAAGGAAAGGAAGCAAACAAATTCGTATTAAAAACAATGGTGGTAATCCCCCGAAGATTATAGGAGTTACCACCATTGGTTTAGTTAATTATTTGGGGTTTAGCCGTTGGGATAAAGAGGGGAGCGTACCCCATAAGTTCTCATCTTCAAGAATGCCGGGATGGCAGATGTTAAGAGGAAAAGGCGTTTTGTTTTTGAGGTGGACAAACAGTAAGCTTAAAGAGATTATGAGGGAGAGAAAAAATATTCGAATTAATCAAAAAATTGTCCGGCGACCTGTTCATAAACATGTTGGTATTAACTCAGCCGGATAGAAAGTCATGTTTGAGGAAAGATATTTAAATGTTTATAAAAACGGGATCTTGGTTGCCTAATCAGTAGTGAATGTCATCGACTGACGGATTCGAGCCTGATTAGACGGTTGGTGTACGTCTTTATATAGTTACGTTGGCGTTCAAGTTCCGTTTCGAGTTGCAGGATGTCGTTTTTGACATTCTTGTTGCCCTTTGCATACGTGAGGCGGAGAGCCGTAAGTTGCGTCTCTATATCGTTCATGAAATCACGAGCTTCAAGAATATCGTTGACGGCATCTACCGAATCATGATTGGAAAGCTGTTCGTACGATGTTATTATGCGACCGTCTCCCAAGGATATTGCGAAGGGAGGTTCAGAATCTTTGTTAATTATGCCAACCGTTGTCGGTTTAGGTATTTTTGCGCGAGCAGCATCGATGGCAAAACCGTCAGGAATTGTCATGGCGATGTCATCAATCTTGGCTCGCGAGGGTTTCTCTTCATCGTCTACCTCAAGGTTCTTACGGTTAGCGTTTGGGACAAACACCATTATTGAAACTGAATCAGCTCCGGTGAACCGATCGGTCGCCCACCAACCGATGTTGTTGTTTTCGTCAATTACATACAGCATATCGTTGGCGGGTGAGTTATAAGGCATGCCTACGTTGGAGGGTTCGTAAAAACCACCATCTCCATCGGCTCTGGTCATAAAGATGTCATAACCACCAAGTCCGTCCTTGTCCTTATTGGCGGCAAAATAGAGCGTTTCTCCGTCTTCCATCATAAAAGGAGCCATGATGTCGCCGTCCCCGACATATTGTGTCAAATCGATGGCTTCATCGCGCGAACCGTCATCAAGTAATCCTGCCATGAAGAGGCGATGTACGCCTTTGGTATCAGGCTCAGTCCAAAATACTTGTCTGGAGTTGCTGTTTAGATAAAAAGGAATAGTATTGTTGATAAACTGCAAACCCTGATTCACAGAACCGTTGGCACTCTTCACCGCATTATTGAAATCATCGACGGACACATCATACCTTGCGATGACGGGAATGTCTTCTATGCGGTTCATCTGGTTGGCCAACAGCAGCACGCGTTCTTCAAGGTCTGCGATATCTTCCGGCTCCGGTTTCTTGGCTTTTTTTAATGCGGAACGCCATTTCTCAATGTATTCACGCGCCTCGTCTGGTGCGTAGTTGTCAATACGTGTCTGGATAACATAAGGAAAGGCTTCGGCGTGACCACGGTCGGCGGCCTCCTTATACTTTCCTTCATCCATAAGCTGGCGCACAGGAACGGCGCTTGCCGCGTACACACATGATGTTATACAACAAAAAAAAGTAAAGAATAACGTTTGACGATTCATATCCGGATAGATATTTTTATTATTATTTTATGCCTATTAGCAGATGGGTTTGTAAAGACAATCTCCAGCCCTTCATTGATAAGACGGTGTGGACTGTCTCATTAATGTTTTTACCCGAACAAGGTTGTAGATAAAACAATTCGGTAAAACGAAAATAATCCCTTAGCCTGTTGAGATATTCGACAGGTTGTCCTGTATAGACTATTTTTACCTCATCGACTTTTTCGGGTTGAATGGCGATATTTTCGTCCTTGGGCGAACATACTACATGATCGACGCCATCGGGCACCGACAGTGTGCCGTTGGTCTCCAGGTGTAAGCTGTATCCGTGTTTGTGTAAGACGTTTACAAGATTATCGTCAAGTTGGAGCAGAGGTTCGCCGCCTGTAACAACAACACGTGTGATAGCGTATTTATCAGCTTCGGCCACTATTTCGTCGGCAGACATTTCGGCGAATGTCTCGAACTCAGTGTCACAGAAGGTACAGCGACGGTTACACCCGGCCAAGCGCACAAACACCATCGGCGTGCCTGTATAAAGACCTTCGCCTTGGAGTGAATAAAATATTTCGTTGACTCGGTACATTTCGCAAAAGTTATTCCTTAACATACGAAGCGACGTTGCCTTCGCTCTCCTGCACATCGGCACGGTAACAATTCGGAACGTTTTCCACTACCCAACAGGCAATATTCTCGGCGGTGGGATTGAACGGCAGGACATCGTTAAGACAGGCGTGATCGAGTTTGTCACATATAAGTTCCTTTATGACGGTAAAATCTGTTACCATGCCGTTGTTATTGAGAGTTTCTGCGCGGCAATACACAGTGATTATCCAGTTGTGCCCGTGCAGCGAAGAGCATTTGCTTGGGTAATCAAGTTCTAATCTGTGAGATGCCGATATTTCGAGTCGTTTGGTTATGTAATACATATTGTCAGAGTTGGGAGGTTGGCTGTTTTTTATTTTTGGCTTTCAGCTCAGGGTCCGGAAGTTTTGAGGGATCTCCCACCAAACCTTTTTCAGTTCCGAGTTGCAACAGATAGGCAATCGCATCCTCGCGCGTCGGGCCTATCTCGCAGTCTTTCGATACCCGGGTTAGGTTTTGCATGAAAAATCCTACCATGGGAGACTGGCTGAGTCCGAACATGGCCATAATGTCGTTGCCGTCAAGAGCCGGACGGAAAGCGCGGTCGCTGTCAATTGTCCGTATATCGGCAAACTTACGATCCACCAGGTCGAAATTATCGAGCAGGCGTTGTTTCTTTTCCATGTTCTTTGATGTGATGTCGGCACGTGCCAATATCATGAGGTCCTCGATATCTTCTTCAGCGTAGTTGAGCAGACGGCGCACCGCACTGTCGGTGACCTCGTCCTCGACAAGAGCAATCGGGCGCATGTGCAACTCAACCAGTTTCTGAACCTTTCGCATCTCGGCTCCCATAGGCAATCCCAGTCTGGAGAATATTCTGGGAACCATTTTAGAACCAATGAAATTATGATTATGGAAAGTCCATCCGACGCTTTCGTCCCAACGTTTAGTAACCGGTTTGGCTATGTCGTGTAAAAGAGCGCTCCATCGTGTCCACTCGTCATCCGTGGCCAGAGCTACGTTATCCAAAACCTCTATGGTGTGGTAAAAATTATCTTTGTGTCCGCGTCCATGCACAACTTCGATACCCCGCATAGCGGCGAGTTCCGGAAAAATTATTTTGAGAAGACCGCAATCCGCCAGCAACTTCCATCCGATTGAGGGGCGCGGCGACCGCATTATCTTGCGGAGTTCTTCCGTGATGCGCTCTTGCTTGATGATGGTGATTCGTTGCGCGTTGCGTGTTATGGCGTCGAAAGTATCGGGAGCAATGTCAAAATTAAGTTGAGTAGCGAAGCGTATGGCTCGCATCATTCGCAGAGGGTCGTCGCTGAAAGTGATGTCGGGATCCAAAGGAGTACGGATGACCTTGCGCTGCAAATCATCAAGACCATCGTAAAGGTCGACAAGGTTGCCGAAGCCCTCGGAGTTGATACGGAGAGCCATAGCGTTAATGGTGAAATCCCGTCGTGCTATGTCCTCCTCAAGAGTACCGTCTTCGACAATGGGGTTGCGGCTGTCGCGGTTGTAGCTTTCGCGACGAGCGCCAACGAATTCCAGCTCTATACCGTTCCATTTAATCTGAGCCGTGCCGTATGAGCGAAAAACATGCACGGGACGCCGAACACGGCGCGATAATTCTTCGGCTATCTCTATGCCCGAACCGACAGACACAAAATCAATATCCTTTGAATGTCGACCTAAAAAAAGATCGCGAACAAAACCGCCTACAACATAGCATTCGCGTGCAAGGCTGTCGGCTATATCACCAACAGCGCGAAACACTTTTAGCTTGAGAAGCTCGCTATAGTTATTTACGGCCTTTTGTATCATATTTCCTCGTCAAGTCGCAACATATCCTCCGGTGCCCGGGTAAGTTTTTCCATTCCGTTTGCCGTAACTACATAAGTATTTTCCACACCCACGGCACCAACGCCGTCAATGACAAACTTAGGTTCGATTGCAATAACATTGCCAAGAGCGATAACATCACGCGAACGTGGAGCAAGCACGGGCCATTCGTTTATGGCGATGCCCACGCCGTGCCCGACAAAACCTGCCTGGGAGTTATGCCCCATGAAACGATCGGCCAGACCGGCCGAGACAGTCATGTCGGCGGCAAGGTTATATAAATCGGCGGCTTTTGTTCCGGGAACACCAGCTTTGGCTATAGCTTCGCAGATTTCAATGGACAATCGATGGGCAGCGTAGGCTGTGTCGGAAACCTCTCCGCACGCAAAGGTACGTGTCATGTCAGTCATATAACCGGTAAAATTGCCGTTGGTGTCGACCATGACGGTAGAACCGGGACGGATAATGGTGCCGTCGGCACCTACAGGTAAGGAGGGGTCAATACCAGACCCTCCCATGGCAAAGTCGTAGGGCGACGGATTGTCGGCATTGTCTCCGACAAGGACGCTACCCATATTAAGCTCCATTTCCTGGCCGATAATGCGGAAAATACCCAGGTTGCCATGCAGACGGCTTTGTCGTTCGATTTCTACCTGGAGTTCAATGTCGCTCATACCTTCCTGGTACATGGACGGTATTTTGCGATAAACTGCCGAAAGAGCATCGCTCGATGTTCGTATTTTTGATATTTCGTAAGTGGTCTTTATTGCTCGGGAAGCCATCATGACAGCATCGGCGTTTCCAAAGTCGGATGTGAGCAAAGCTTTAGAATAGCGGACAATGTCGTTGTATGGAGATTGGCTCAGTTCAAAACCAATGCGACCCAATGCGCGCACATTGATGTGGTCAGCTATTTCTTCGACCTTGCGAATTAAAATCACCTCATCTTCCGAAAAGCATGTCGGTCGCTTAACGAAACTAAATACCTCGGAAGCGGTGACTATGATGTAACCACTGAAAATACGTCCCGTCAAATAATATTTATTGCCATTGTCAGCAATAAAAAGTGTGTCCAATCCTGTTTCGGCCATGTATCGGCGTATACGACCCAACTTTTCAGCAAGGTCGTCTTCAGGTAGAAGGTTAAATACATATGGCTTCATGACGTCAGGCTTTTTTTTCTATGAGACTATTGATTGAGTCAATTGCCGAGGGGAGCTGATCGAAAGATGTTATTTGGGCTTCGCTATCCGTTACTTTGCCGAATCCGTAGGCGGTGTGTATAAAAGGAACATCTGCGCGGTGCGCGCTGTCGGCGTCACTTTGGGTGTCGCCTATGTAGACCGGACTTTTAAGATTGTATTTGTCTATGAGAAATCTTATGTTATCGGTTTTTGATTTGCCTGTCGATCCGTGTGATAGGAGATCGGTGAAATATGGTTGCAATCCGTTAAGGTGTACGAAATTCTCCAGGCCTGTGGGACCGCAGTTGCTTACCATAAACAGTTTGTACTTTTGAGCGAGCGCCGGTATAATGTTTTTGACATGAGGATATAGCTTTCCGCCAAGTACTGGCATCATGGCGGTTTCATTCTCCATTACTTGAGCCAATAAAAGAGGGCGTTGTGAAACATCAGGGATGAGTTTATCCAGAATGTCATCGAGATAAGACCCCATAAGAGCCAGTAGGTCGGCTCGGGTGACAGTTTGATGTTCAATGCCCATTTGGTCAAGGGTCGTGTTCCAGATTACGGCATAACTGTCGACGGCATCCCATAAAGTGCCGTCCATATCAAAAATGAGAGAGTCGACCGGAGATTTGTTGATCATATTGAAAAATAGGTTGCTCTAAAGCGTTATGTTATAATGAATCGTCCGACTCAGGTTTTCTCAAAACTATGCCTATCTGTTCCACATCATCAAGCACATCTACGCGCATGATATGCCGTACGCCGAACTGTGAGTTACAATCCGGAGTGAGGCGAGGGGAGAGTGATTCGGTGCGTGTTATTATTGAACCTGACCCTCTTCCGATCCATTTGCCGTAGTTGTCGGTTATGGCAATGTTGAAAGTGTCAGCCACTACCGAATCGTTTGAGGTATATGATAGCTCGACCCATAAGTTGGCGTATGAGTAGCCCCCTGTGTGACGCACTGTCAAATCTATGATATCTCCCTTCTCAAACATGGTGTCACGTTCGGCATTTAAAGTGAAGGTCTGGTCGTAATGCCATCCGGCGTCAGCAACAGTGAAAAACTGTCCGTTGCTTGGGCTTGACGAGGTGCAACCGCCGAGAAGGAACACAGCGGACAATATCATGAAGGGACAAGCGTATTTGAATATTTTGTTTAACACAGAGTTGTTTTTATTGAATTGTAACACTTTGTGTACGAAAGAGTTGGCGGGACTAATACTATACGGGGTATAGCGCTGATTTTTATTCGTTTTGAGGCTTGGAATCTTTTGCGTTGCTATTTTGTTCGGGAGATGCCGAGGGATTCTTTTTCTTCTTTTTCTTTTTCTTCTTCTTGTTGTCGAAGCGAGTCAGCTCGTTTTGGTCAAGGAGGTCGTTGTATGTAGCACGTTTGTCCTCGATATCCGAACCATCGGCTTTTAGAGACAGCGGTTTTTCGCCGCGTTTGTTCAGTTCGATAATTTCGAAAACGCGTTCAGCGTCAATAGTGACGAGATTGGCAGCCAGTGTTTTATCGGTGGAGTATGTGATTTCGCCTTTGAAAATATCTGTCTTGAAGTGGTAATATGTATTGTCAGCCGTTTCAAGACGAATGTTACGTGGAGGCAGTTTTTTAGAAGCCTCTGCATACGCGTCCATTTCGAAATTGAGGCAACACTTAAGTTTGGCACATTGTCCCGCAAGTTTTTGTGGGTTTAACGAAATGTCTTGATAACGAGCAGCGCTTGTAGCCACCGATACAAAATTAGTCATCCAACTGGCGCAACAAAGAGGACGGCCGCAGGGTCCTATTCCTCCCACACGTCCGGCTTCTTGTCGAGCGCCAATCTGTTTCATTTCGATACGCACATGGAAAGTCTCGGCAAGCACCTTGATGAGTTGACGGAAATCCACGCGTTCGTCGGCTATGTAATAGAAAATAGCTTTTGAACCGTCTCCTTGATACTCTACATCGCCTATCTTCATGTTGAGGCCGAGCGATTCGGCAATCTGGCGTGAGCGTATCATAGTGTCGTTCTCGCGCGCCTTTGCTTCCTCGAACTTAGTGATGTCAATATCTTTGGCTTTACGAAATACTCGTCTTACTTCGGCTCCCGGTTTTATGTTGGCTTTGCGCATCTGCAGGCGCACCAAGGCTCCGGTCATGGTAACACGACCGATATCATGGCCGGGAGACGCTTCAACGGCGACCAAATCACCGATTTCGAGAGGGATGTTAAGACTGTTTTTATAAAAACCTTTACGGGTGTTTTTGAACTGAACCTCGACCATATCATCATCGGCATATCCTCCGGGAATGTCGTCGAGCCAGTTGAAACAGTGCAGTTTTCCTCTCGTGTCGCAACGGGTACAACAGTGGTGACAGCCCTTGTCGCAACGAGAGGCCTCGTCCGCCGGAGCGTTTTCCGGCAATATGTCGCGGCTATCGTTTCCAGACGTTCCGTCAACAGGTGTCTCCTGATTGCGAGTTGACTGGTCGTTTTCAGGTTCGTTAGTTACGTTGTCCTTCATATCGTTGTAACTGACAAACGTTTATTTGGCAAAAGCCACAGATCGGGTCTCGCGTATGACGGTAATCTTAACCTGACCGGGATAGGTCATTTCGTCCTGAATGCGTCTTGCTATTTCGGCAGACAGTTTTTCGGTTTCCTGATCGTCAATCTTGTCGGCACCCACTATCACGCGTAGTTCGCGGCCGGCCTGTATGGCGTAAGTCTTGATGACGCCCGGATATGAAAGAGCAAGATTTTCAAGGTCTTTAAGGCGCTTGATGTACGCTTCGACGATTTCACGACGCGCCCCCGGACGTGCACCCGAAATAGCGTCGCATACCTGAACGATGGGAGCGAGCAACGAAGTTTGTTCGATTTCGTCGTGGTGCGCGCCTATGGCGTTGCATATTTCGGGTTTTTCTTTGTATTTCTCAGCCAGCTTCATGCCTAAGAGTGCATGTGGCAGTTCGGGTTCTTCGTCAGGCACTTTGCCTATATCGTGGAGGAGTCCGGCGCGACGTGCCTTTTTAGGATTGAGACCGAGTTCGGATGCCATGATGGCACAGAGGTTGGCGGTCTCGCGTGAGTGTTGTAACAAGTTCTGACCGTAACTCGAACGGTATTTCATCTTACCGACCATGCGTATAAGGTCGGGGTGAAGACCGTGGATACCCAGGTCTATGGCAGTGCGTTTGCCTGTCTCGATAATTTCCTCTTCGATCTGTTTACGCACCTTGGCGACGACTTCCTCGATACGAGCCGGATGAATACGTCCGTCAGCTACCAGTTGGTGGAGGGCAAGGCGAGCCACCTCGCGGCGCACAGGGTCGAAGCCCGACAGCACGATAGCTTCGGGGGTGTCGTCGACGATTATCTCTATACCGGTGGCTGCTTCGAGAGCACGTATGTTACGTCCTTCCCTACCGATGATGCGTCCTTTTATCTCGTCGCTGTCAATATGGAACACGGTCACCGAATTCTCTATGGCTGTTTCAGTGGCGGTACGCTGTATGGTTTGCACAATGATGCGTTTTGCCTCTTTGTTGGCTGTCATTTTGGCTTCGTCCATTATCTCGTTGATGTACGAGGCAGCGGCTGTCTTGGCTTCGTCTTTCAGCGATTCGACGAGTTTTTCTTTAGCTTCCTCTGAAGATAAGCCTGAAATTTTTTCGAGGGTTTCGCGAGTTGTAGCTTCCATTTTTTCAACCTCGGATAGTCTGGCGTCCAGTTGTCTGGCTCGATCCTCAAGTTGACGGCGATGAGCTTCTATTTCATTTTTAGTTCGGGCGTTTTCGCTTTGTTGCTGATTGAGTTGTAGTTCGCGTTGTTTCTGTTTGGCTTCGGCCGACTGTACTTTGCTCATGCGTTGGTTGGCTTGTTTCTCGGCCTCGCCGGTGATTTTAAGGGCTTCTTCACGTCCCTCAAGGATTTTGTTCTTACGAAGGTCTTCCGCCTCGCGTTCGGCATCGGCAATGATTATTTTAGCGCGAGTCGACGCCATGCGACGATTCACTAAAACCGTACCGCCAATCCCGGCAACAGCGGCAAGAACGGCGATGCATATATAAATGATGATTGTCATAATATTTGGTGATTTAATGGGTTTGTTTTATGTTCTACAAATTGAGTGTGATTCTGTTTGGTGTTAAATTCTTGTATGAGTTTGTTTTATATGGTCAGACAAAATGGTTCATTCTCACGAGTCGGCTGGTGCAACAAGCCGATAGCGCGCCCCGGGTAGGAGACGAGCAAAAATCGGATATTGAAAGCTCTGAAACTAAAAATTTTAAGACAGAAACGCCTGAAAAAGATACTTGAAGTATGAAACTATGATTTTTGTGCGTCTGATGTCTTCGCGCTGTCCGGCGAATAAATATCAAGCAGGACATCAAGTTCTTTTTCGAAATTCTCAAGAAGTGATTGCTCTCGTTCAACCTGTTCAAGCAACTGATAATAGTGTTTTGCAAACTGAAAAGTAACCATGGCAAGCACTTCTTTTCCTGATAGTTTGGATAGGTCGTTACGCCATTTGTTCCAAACCTTATTCACATTGTATTCAGCCCTGCGCACCACTTCTTCGGTGTCAGCCGGAATCTTCATGCCGATGGGCGAAACATCGGCGATGCGTATGGTTATTTTTTGTTGAGAGCTGCTCAATGTATTTGTTTCTGTTTATAGTTTTTTTTAGTTTCAGGACTCTCCAAGGGCACAGTGCGTCGACTGTCAATCTCTGATATCGGCGATACACCGATCGATGTCACTGATCAACCCTTTTATGATGGCTCGTGTCGCTGCCACTGATTCGGAAGTGGGAGACAACACCGACGAGACTTTCAAGTACTCGAGTTCTGTCTGCATCGACTCCAAGCGTCGGTCGCGTTCGTGTAGTTCTTTTTCAAGTTCGGCGATTCGTGCGATTGCTTCGTCACGTTGCCTTGTAACCACTTTGAACCGCTCGGTCATAAACCGGGATTTTTCAGCCAAGCGCTTTAGAGTAGAATCCAAGTCAGATGCCATAAGTCCAATTTTTGACAAAGTTAGCATTTTTTTTTCACTTTTGCTCAAAATCTGTCGCATAATTTGCTTTAATGGCTCAATATAAGCCAATCCGAGCTCTAATCAGTGATTTTTGTGGTGTTTTTCATAGATAAAAAGTCCCATATCGAGCTATTTTATTACCTTTGTCAAATAAAAAGGACATGAAAATTATCATTGACAAATACATCCCTTACATACAGGGAGTTCTGGAACCATACGCTGAGGTGAAATATTTATCGCCCGACGATATAACGCCGGAGACAGTTAGAGACGCCGACGCACTCGTTGTACGAACGCGCACACGTATTGACGGTAATTTGTTAAGTGGTTCCAAATGTCGTTTTATAGCTACAGCTACCATAGGCCGTGACCATATAGACGAGTGTTGGTGTGAAAATAACGATGTCACCGCCGTCAGTGCTCCCGGATGCAACGCTCCGGCAGTGGCCCAGTATGTTATGGCGTCGTTACTGCGACTGCTAAAGTCTGATATGAAGGACACTACGGTTGCTATTGTTGGAGTAGGCAACGTAGGCCGTCTGGTTGAGCGATGGTGTCGTTCGTTGGGTTTCAAAGTAATGCTTGTTGACCCTATGAGAGCGATTCGCGAGCCGGAAAAGACCTGGTTTACCCTTGAGGAGGTAGCTGCTACGGCCGATGTTATTACTTTTCATGTGCCGTTGACAAGAGATGGAGAACACGCGACCCTTGGCTTGGGAAGCCAAAGCTTCTTCGAGTCGTTGGTCAAACGTCCCATAGTTATCAATACTTCGCGTGGAGCTGTCGTCGATAACGCCGCATGGTTGCAGGCCATACGCGAAGGGCGCCTTGGCGCATCCGTAGCGGACGTTTGGGAGGGTGAACCACATATAAACCTTGAACTTATGAAAGCTGTGGATATCGCGACGCCTCATATCGCCGGTTATAGCCGAGACGGAAAGATAAGGGCGACTCAAATGGTTCTTGATGCACTTTCCAGGCATTTCGAATTACCGGCACTAAAAGCGGACAGCAGAGATGCCGTTGCCATACCGGCTGAAGTTACAGTGCCTCAAATTCTTGAGTCATACAATCCCTTCGATGACAGCCATTATATGCGAAGTGTTCTATTGTCACAACCCTCTACAAACAATGACGGATCGTTTGATGGAAGAGCATCGGTCAACGATGCCTATGCGCGACAATTGTCAGACATAGAGGTTGCCAAACGTTTCGAGGCGCTTCGCGACAATTATCCCCTGCGTAACGAAATCTCATCTACAAGCTAACAGACGGTTCGTCGAAAAGGTTGAATCTAAATCAATTGAGCTTTCCGGATTGTAACAACATGTTAAATGTGCCAAGAAAATACCCGGCACATCTAAACACGTCTAATTGACTATATAGAAAACTTAATTTTTTATAGCAGTCAAATCGTTGAATATCTTTTTATAACGGGGAATATACACTATCAATGAAATAGCTATCGCAAAACATATTGTTATGATGCATAACCAAAAACCGAGTAAGGAAGCTTGGAAAATTTGTGGGAGAAACAACGTAAAAAGTATTACAAGTATCATCCCGATAGCAATTTCTCCGGAATATATTTTTAATTTCAAACCTGAGATTTTTGAGAAAAGCTGTCTTGGAGTGAGAGTATAAATGTCAATCCTCTTGACGGCCTGATATAGATAAAGATACCAAAGACTTCCGATAAAAGTAACAATAGAGATTATAAGTCTGTAAGGTATTGATATATTAATGTCGTTACCGTCCTTAAGCCAGATAATCAAGAATATGACACAGATTAGCGTATTGACTTTAATAGCTTCAAAAAATTTCTTTTCGAGCTTGGATTTTGCAGTATGCACCCGTTGAGTGTCGATCTGAACAGGGCTGTTAGCGCGTTCAAGTAATTTGTCAATTAGCGACAGGTTTTTTTTCATTTCCGCGATATCCATATTATAACGAGTTTGAGAGTTTCTTTTTAATTCTGTAAATTCTGGTGGCTACATTCTCCGGGGTGATTCCGACGATGGTTGCTATTTCGTGGTATGAGGTTTCATCTAACCAAAGTAAAATGATAGCTTTTTCAATATCATCGAGATTATTAATTAGACGATACATAAGTTCCAGTTTCTCTTTTTGATCATCATCAAAAGACATAGATAAATTTAACTCCAAATCAATAGGTACAGTTTCAATTTTTGTTTTGGAGGTTCGAAGAGCCATTAAGACTGAATTTAAAGCAATTCTATAAATATAAGTTGAAATTTTGCTTTCGCCTCTGAATTTTTCAATGCCCCTCCAGATGTTAATATATACCTCTTGTCTTAAATCTTCAAAAGGATTCTGTGTAGTTGAATAGAAGTAACAAATCTGATTGATGAGTCGTGAATGGTTCTCAATAAGATTTATAAATTCTTTTTCTTTTTGTGGAAGGTCAATCATTATTTTAATTTTTAGTTTCTTTATCTCATATGTTGCACAACTTTTATAAAAATTACACAAGAAAAAGAATTTATATATTTTTCACAATTTAGATAACTCTATTTATAAGCAAAAGATTACCGTAACGGATTCTTGATGAAAAAGTTTAATCTCATAAAAAGAAAATCATCCAAATGAACGGCATAAGATTTGAATGATTTAAAATCTTTTTCGATGGAGATTCGAGAAATGAGTATTTTTGCTAAAATTTATTCTATTGTTGCAGATTACCAATGAACCTCAGATTTTCAGGTTTATCGCCTGTAAAGAAATGGACATCTTGAGACCCTTTGGCTGGATATCCTTTTAATCCTGTGAAAAGATATCCATCAATACCAAACCCATATTCTGAATTAGGTTTTGTAGCTTCAATTTCAACGATTATTTCTTTTCCATCTTTAGAGATTTTTGGGGTAACTTTTTCGGGTTCAATATCTTCGTTATCGTTATAATTCCTCCAACCCCAAGGCCCTTTACGTATCGGTTTATCGAAATAAAACGAAATTTTAATAGAATCTGATGGTGCAATGTCTTTTGCATCCATCGGCATTGAGCAGCCTATTAATGTCGGAGTGTCATCTATGTACTCTGCATACCGTGCTGCTACATCAACATTGTTAATTTTTTCTATAATAAGTGGCATTATATTGTCGATAATCGGATATTGTTCACGATTTTCAACATAAATCGTGAAACCTTCATAAACCTCAGGTATAAACATGAAGCCCCGAGACATGAGTCTTTTAATTTCAGATTCGGCACTTTCTTCGTCATAACCTTTAGAATGAGCTTTTTTATACATTATTTCCACTGTACGAACCATTGACTCTGCCATCATTGTCCTTCCTCCGGCATAGGCTCCTCCTCTTAATTCTTTTGACATTAAGGATGCCATGGTCTCAATGTTGCCATTGAAATTTTCAAGGTTGGAGTCAATCAATGGGTTTGTCATGGGATGGGAACTTTCATGAACAATAAGCGATTGGTTTCTAAAAGAATTAAAAACCGGAATATTTTGTTCGTCAAGATTTGTACAACAAACAATTATTACCGCTTCATCAGGATTATTCTGTAACTTTTGTGTCATTCCATAATTTCCGCAATTCAACAAAGAAACCACCACTCTACTATTGGAGAGCTTTTTTCCAAAGAAATTATCAAGCCAGTCAATATCACATTGCGATAATAATTCTTGGCCATTAGAGCTTACTTTTTCATAAAAAGAAGCATTATCATTAAAAAATTTTGAGAAGTTAGATTTGTGATACAAATCATTCAACAACAAGACAATCTCTTTGTCTTGCCCCGACTCCCACCTTGAATCAACCTTTGATAGATCAGCCCCATCTTTTAAGATTAGATTCCCGTTTACTATTTCTGTATGAACAGCAAGATTTGCTATGGCATCAAATCCCACTCCTTGTTTATTCCTTACTTTAGTAAGATACTTTATTGCATCGTGACCTTTGTATGGAGACATTAACGAATCAACAGCATTTGCGTAAGATTGATTGGTGTCGTCAATATATTCTTCAAATCCCGCAGTTCGACAAATGGCACTAATAAATTCTACATTTTCATCTACTGAAACATTAATCGCAAATGAACTCAAACATACGTTCCATATTGAAGCGAGACAAAGAATGCGAACGATTGACATAATAATAAATTAGATTTTATTAAAAGCTAAAACATATTAATAAGAAAACGGTTTGATTTAAAGTATATTGTCTTAGAAACGGCGATCATAAAATGTACTAATATTTATCTACACTCCACTCATGTGATTTACCGGAACTGATGCATTTGAGGTTCAGGGATTCCCGACAATTCTCCAAATCCTTTAACGTTAAAGGTTTTGATATCATTATATTATTCTATCAATAAAATCGAATATTAGCATCTATTGAGTTTAACTCCTGTCGTTTTATTACTACATATGCAGAACAATAGGCATGACCAAACCGAAATTGCCTATTGTTGAGCAAAGGAAGAAAATATGGATATATTCCCCAAGTATTTTTTGCCATGATATACGAAAGTACCATTTTATTATACGAAATGCATTAGAGCCTTAGTTTTTACGGACGAAAGGATGATAAAAATTGATACATATAGCCTCCTCGGAGGACATTTATTCCGATTTTAGTGTTACTATTACTTGCAGATTTATCAAATTCTCACGACATTTGTGAGGAAATGTTGAACCGCCTCTTGCTCTGACAGTGCCAACCGGTTAGTTTTCCGACTCCATATAAGGGGTTGGTTATCGTTTCCCAATAATTTTTTAACGAATTAATTCAACCAACGAGTTTTTTAAATAATATGAAGTACTCATTTTTCGCAACGCTTTTCATTTTTTTCTTTGTTATTTCGGTTTGTCCCAAAGCAAATGCTTCACGTCCGCAGGTTGTTGCTCACCGTGGATATCATCAGGCGCCAGGTTCGGCCGAAAATAGCATACGGTCTTTGGTAAAGGCCGATTCGATAGGGGTTGAACAGACCGAATTCGACGTATGGATATCGGCCGATGATGTGCTATACGTCAATCATAATTCCGATATTAACGGGGTGGTAATTCAAACCTCAACATCCGATGTGATAGATAAATGTCACCTACCTAATGGTGAAGTTATCCCACGGCTTGACACTTTCCTCGACACTGCCAAGACGTTGAATGTCGGATTGGTTCTTGAGGTTAAACCTCATAAAGATTCTGCACGGGAGAATGTAGCAGTGCCCCTGATAATTGACATGATAGACTCCAAAGGGCTGAAGGACAGAACAACCTATATAACTTTTTCAGAAAACGCATGTCGTCTTCTTGTCGAGCAGGCCGACAGACCGGTGTATTATCTTACGGGAACTACTCCTGAAGCCGTGAGAGAGTTAGGTGCGACGGGCCCTGATTTCAATATCGGCCATTTTCGCAAAAATCCCGATTGGATAGAAAAGTTTCACGCTATGGGCATGCCTGTGAACATCTGGACGGTGAACAGTGAGGGTGATATTCGTTACAGTATTGAGCAAGGAGTGGATTTTATCACTACTAACGACCCCGAACTCGCCCAGAAACTCATCGAAGAGGCTTATGCAACCCTTACTCTGCGTATCATGTCGTATAACTTGCGTTTCGGAGAATTAGCTACTATGGAACGTCTGGCCAGCGAGATTAAAGCTTTCAACCCCGATTTCGTTGCTCTTCAGGAGGTGGACATTAACACCATGCGTAAAATGGCGCCCCATAACAACGGTGTCAACTTTATCAACGAATTGGCCGCCAAGACTGGAATGTTCGGTTATTTCGGCAAAACTATCAACTTCAGCGTCCCGGGCGGTTATTACGGCGTAGGAATCTTGTCACGTTATCCAGCCGATCAGCTTAACACAATACCGTTGCCTAACCCTAAAAATGAAGAACCGCGCATAATATTGATAGGAACATTCAGAATGGAGGAAGAACTGCCGTTCATCTTCGCGTCGACCCATTTCGATTACAAGTCTGAAGACACACAGTCGCTTCAGGCGCAGTGTGTTGTCAACCGGTTTGCCGATACTCCAATCCCGGCTATTATAGCAGGGGACTTTAATTGCACCTTAAACTCGGCGCCAATCGAGACAATGAAAAGCTGTTTTGAACTCTTGTCCGGAACCGCACCTACATTCCCGGCTAAAGAACCCATTAGCCGGCTCGACTATATATGGGGAACACCGAAAGCCGATTTTAAGCTAATCGAAACTTCCGAAGGCTCCTCAGGACAAGACACTGCTTCCGACCATCTGCCGGTAATGTCGGTTATTGAGTTTAGTCGATGAGAATGTAGATTTGAGTATTTGCGAGCTAAAGCCCGGAAGCCTTTTGCAAATACTTTGCCCATTGTTTATTATGGAGCACAGTTGCAAGGCGACGAGGCTTTGGGAGCATCGGATTGACCTGTCCCGATTGATACGGAATAAGAGAAGTTGAGGTAGGATCATATCGAACCAAAAAGTTGAACATGGTACTCGACCTTATCTATAAACAGACCAGAGGGTTACGAGGGGATAAAAAAGAAATTGGAAACCCCGAAAACAGGAGTCTCCAATTCAGTACCCGGACCCGGGCTCGAACCGGGATGGGTCGCCCCACTGGTGTTTGAGACCAGCGCGTCTACCAATTCCGCCATCCGGGCTTTGTAGTCTGTCATCGAACAGTCTAAAAGCCGACCTGCGTGTGAGCTTTGGTCTTTGTGGGTGCAAATTTATAGATTTTTTTTGATTTGAAATAATGTTATTGCTGTTTTTTGTATTTATGGTTTGGGAAACAAGCATTTTTAACATTAAAATTCATCCCCGGAGGATTTTATAGTCTCCGGGGATAAGTGAATTGGATGATATGTAGCCTACGGTCAAGCTTGTACTTCGTGACCGTCTTCGTACAGGATTTCTTTTTCCTGCGGCATTTTGTTAGAGGGTCTTGACAGGAAAAGCGCGTAGATGAGGAGGTATACTGTGACTGCCACAAGGAGCCAGAATGAGGCGAGTATTGAAGAGTCGGCAATGATGCCCTGGAGAGCGGGTATTATGCCACCTCCGCATACCATGGTCATAAACAGACCGGATGCTACAGCGGTATATTTGCCGAGACCCTGAACGGACAGATTGAATATGGCGCCCCACATCACCGATGTACATAGTCCGCACGCTATAAAGAAGATGGAGTTAAGCGGTACTTGTACGACGCTGAAGAGCATGTTCTTGGAGTCAAAGCCAATGAAGGGTACTACAGACTCGGTAGTGCAGATGCCCAATACGAGAAGTATAATGGCGACGAGCGATGTCACAATAAGCATGACGCGGCTTGACACTGCACCTCCTATTGCTCCGCCAATAAGGCGACCTACGAGCATGAGAAGCCAGTAGATACCGCAAACGGTTCCGGCAATGGCAGCTGCTTCAAAGGCGGGATTGGCGAGTCCTACTATTTCACTTTCTTTAAGATACTGGAATGTCCAGTTGGAGATACCAACTTCTATACCTACGTAGAAGAAGATGGCAATCACGCCGAATGTGAAGTTTGCGAAACGGAAAGCTCCACCGGCGTTAATTTTTTCTTTTTTCTTACCCAAGTCTGGAGCTTCGGGGAGTTTTGACAGGTAAAGCACTATCCATGCAACGGCAAAGATTGTCATTGCGAGATAGAAAACGGGGTTAGCCGACGATATAGAGCTTGCCTGTCCGCCGATAAGGCCACCTACGATGACCGGTGCGAGGGTTGCGCCAAGAGAGTTGCACGATCCACCGAACTGTACGAGCTGGTTGCCTTGTTTTTGTGTAGCTCCCAGAGAGTTAAGCATGGGATTGACAACTGTGTTAAGCATACACATTGAAAAGCCGGCAACAAAAGCGCCAATGAGGTAAACTATCACAGCGGGGATATTGGTGCCGATAAACCCTGAGATGTAAGTTATGAGTACACCCAGGAATCCTACGGTCACTGCCCAAAGTGCAGTTACACGGTATCCGCTTTTTTCGAGGAGGATACCGGCAGGATATCCCATACATGCGTAGGCTATGAAATTGGCCAAGGTTCCTAACTGTGACAGGATGGCGTTACCGCCTGTCATGTTTTTGATTACTTCGCCAAGAGGGTTCTGATAGCCGGTAACGAAAGCAATCATGAAGAACAACGCGAACATAATCACTATGGGGAGTGAATAGTTTCCGCGTGGTTGGTTGGTTTGATTGTTAGTTGTCATGATTTGGTATGGTTAATTTATTGGTTATGTTATCGGAAAAGTGGGGTAGGATATTGGCCGGATTGATGAAGTTCGGCGAATTTTTGTACGACTTTTGGTCTGTCCTCAGCATATGTAACGCCAAACCACCGGGAATTAGTATCCAGGACTTTGACTTTAGCTTCGTTTGAACGTATCAAATTCCCGATGACATCGGGTATGACTTGTTCGGCTTTGGGAGTATTTATGTCTCGTTTGAGGAAGTCGGTGAATTCTCTTTCAGCCACGGCGAAGTAATCAGGAGTAAATCCCCACATATTCATTGAAACCGGGGTTGAAGGGTCAAGTGTGTGTTCAATGCCTTCGTTATCGGTGAATATAATGTCTCCCTTGTCGTTGTACGTTATAGTCTTGCGTTCGACCACCGAGGTAAGGTATCCGTCCTTACGTTCGCAGACACCACGAGCCACTATGCCGTTTTCGGTCATTGTGTTACCAACAGCAAAACCTACCATAGCGTACTGACCTGGTTCCTCTTTTTGTCGGTTAAGTTCTGCTGCCATTACTTCGAAAGAGTTGCGGCCATAAAAATCATCGGCGTTGATAACGGCGAATGGTTCTTTAATTGTGTCTTTTGCCATAAGGATTGCGTGTGCAGGACCCCATGGCTTTGTGCGATCGGGTGGGCAAACAAAGCCGTCGGGCAATTTATCGACAGACTGAAAAACGATGTCCACCGGGATTTTGCCCTCGTATTTCGATAGAACTTTGTCACGAAAGTCTTTTTCGAAGTCTTTGCGTATGACGAATACTATCTTGCCGAAGCCTGCTTTAATAGCGTCGTAGACTGAATAGTCCATGATTGTTTCGCCACAGGGACCCAGACCGTCGAGTTGCTTTAAGCCGCCATAGCGACTGCCCATGCCTGCCGCGAGTATAAAAAGTGTGGGTTTCATTATTTTTTTGTTGAGAACGTAAATGTTATGTGTCGGCAATAAACCTCGCCCGGACGCAGCACAGTGCCGGGAAAATTAGACTTATTAGGAGCATCGGGAAAATCCTGACACTCTATAGCCACGCCGTCGTAGTCTGCATAAGGACGTCCGGCTTTGTTTGTGGGCGAGCCTGCAAGCCAATTGCCAGTATATATCTGCACCCCGGGTTGGTCGGTGGTAACTGTAAGGACGCGACCGGATTTGTCATCGGTCAGTATGGCTGCTGTTTTTTCCTTACCGTTGTCGAAGTTGTCAATTACCCAACAGTTATCGTACCCTTTGCCAAAAACAAGTGCCGGGAAATCTGCATGTATGTCTGTATCCAGTGACTTGGGTGAAGTGAAATCCATCGGGGTATCCTTTACGTCGGCAAAGTCACCCGTCGGAATAAGGGTATCATCGGTGGGCAAATATTTGGAGGCGTTCAGTTGTAATGTTTGTTTGAGCGCGTTGCCTGCGTCATGTCCTGACAAATTCCAATAAGCATGGTTTGTAAGATTGACAACTGTGGGCTTGCCTTCAACCTGAGCTTTGAGTGTGAGCTTTAGTTGGTTTTGGTCGGTCCAAGTGTAGATTGCCGTAGCCGTTAGTGTTCCGGGATATCCTTGTTCTCCATCGGCTGAAACATATTGCATTTCCACGGTGTTGTCATTGGCTTCAACCACGGTCCAGATCTGGTTTTGAAAACCTTCCGGGCCACCATGAAGATGGTTCGGACCGTTATTTATCGGTAAGGAGTATTTGTTACCGTCAATTTCCAGAACACCCTTGGCTATGCGGTTCGCATACCGTCCGGGACATTTCCCCGCGCAGGGTCCGTCAGCCATGTAATCAGCCGGATTTGCGTAGCCCAAAACTACGTCATCCATTCTCCCGTTAGAGTCGGGCACGTTGACTTCTATGATACCGGCACCGAGTGTGCTGAGAACGACAGAAGCTCCTGAAGAGTTGGTCAGCCTCAACAGCGTGATATCGCCATGAGGCGAGGTGTGGATTGTTTTTGCTATCATATCACAGATTATTACTCCACACGGCGAGCGCCGTCGCTAATAATTACATCGTACACTTTAGGCTCATGACCGTATTTTTCGTTGAAGCGTTTTTTTGCTGTTTCGATAAATGTGTCGTAAAGATCGTCTTTTACCAGGTTGATGGTGCATCCACCAAAACCACCGCCCATTATTCGTGAACCTGTTACACCGCATTCCTTGGCGATATCGTTAAGATAGTCGAGTTCTTCGCAACTAACTTCATACTCTTTCGACAAGCCGTTGTGTGTCTCATACATGCACCGTCCGACTGTTTCATAGTCGCCTTTGACCAATGCATCGCAAACTGCCAATACACGATCTTTTTCGCCAATTACGAATTTTGCTCGGCGATAGTCTTCTTCGCTAATGTCATCTTTTATTGATTCAAGCATTTCGGGTGTGGCATCGCGCAATGTTTCAATGCCAAGACGTTTGGCTACGCGTTCGCACGATTCGCGGCGTTTGTTGTAAGGAGAATCCACAAGTTCGTGTTTGACTACCGAATCAAGCAGAACGAGCTTGTGACCTTCGGGATGGAAAGGAAAATATTCATATTCCATAGATCTGCAGTCAAGACGCATAAGGTGATCTTTTTTGCCGAAGACACTGGCAAACTGATCCATAATGCCACAGTTGACACCACAGTAATTATGTTCGGTTGATTGACCGATACGAGCCAGCTCGAACTTGTCAATCGATCCGTTGTTAAACATGTCATTAAGTGCAAAAGCGAAGCATGACTCGAGGGCAGCCGAAGAACTCAAACCGGCGCCCAGAGGAACATTACCTGCAAAGACGGCATCAAAACCCTCTACTCGGCCACCGCGTTTGATTATTTCACGGCATACACCGAAAATGTAGCGTGCCCATTGAGCAACGGGAGCGTCTTCTTCGTTAAGACCGAATTCTACATACTCGTTAATATCAATCGAGAAGATTTTGACTTTGTCGGTACCGTTGGCACGCAGTTCTGCCATTATGACCTTGTCTATAGCCCCCGGAAAAACAAAGCCGCCGTTGTAGTCGGTATGTTCTCCAATTAGATTTATGCGACCGGCCGATGCATATACTGTGCCTTCTACTCCGAAACGCTGTTTAAATTCCTTGCGGATTATTTCTTTAAGTTCCATAACTTTGAGATTAGGGTTATTGATTGATTTATAGTTGCAAATTTAAATAAAAACATTTAATTCCAAATGGAATCCACACTGTAAACCTCGATATTTTTTATTTTTATATTGTTTCCTTTAAACTCAAACCGAGGCTTTTCAATATATGGATTAAGTGACATAGAATCAGAAAACAGACCACCATCTATATACACCTCTGCCACCATCCTGTCAATAAAAATGTCTGCTGTCAAACACATGTCAGTTGGATCTTGTGGAGAATAGAAGTGTCCGTTCATTGAAGTGCCGTTTAGGTCATAGTCGATGATGCGTTGTCCGCCGTACCACAATGATGCATCGGTGGCATGTGACAATTCTATGGTCACCTTGATGCGCAACCCGTCTGTTTCTGTAAATCGGTTGAGCAAATCCGTGGCACTCTGTTGCGACAAATCCACGTCTTTATCGAGCAAATGACACAAAGCGTCTAATTCACGTACCGGCCGATTAATCATTCGAACTCCATTTTTTGTGGTTTGTAAAGTCAGTTCGGTGGGCAAGAGCATTAGTTGGTTGAAAGGAGTGTCAGGTATCGATATTCTTCCCCAACCGATTTGAATACGGCGACCATAATTATCCGGCATATTATTGAATGTCTGAGCCGCATATAGCGAGCCTCCGGTGTATTTATGCTTACCTGAGACCGGAGTGAAAACGTAACCATCAAAGTTCCCCAGCATATACGTACCGGATGCACCATACATTACCCAAAGGGTATTTTCGGGATTTCCGTCAATAGCCAGTTCGAAAAGTTCGGGGCATTCCCAGAAACCGGTTATGTGACTGCGGTATGTCCAATCGCGAAGATTATCCGAAGTATAAATGGAATGACCGTCGCGCTCGCATAAAACCATGACCCAATGAGAATCGTCGTAACGTAACAATTTTGGATCGCGAGTGTGAATTGTGTGCCACTTGTCATTGCTCGCCACAACTGGATTCGAAGCATATTTGGTAAAGGAGCGTCCACGATCGTTACTATAGGCGATATGTTGAGTCTCAGTCGCACCGTTGTCTACTGTATAAGCGGCCACCATTACCGGGTTACCGTCTTTGCCGAAACCTGAGGTGTTCGCTACATCCATGACAGCGGTTCCCGACCATATATCTCCTTTGGTGTCAGGGAAAATTGCTGAAGGAAGCTCCTGCCAGTGTATCAGGTCAGTGCTTACGGCATGACCCCAGTGTTTATGAAGTCCGTCCCGGTCGTAAGGATCGTGCTGATAGAAAAGATGGTATTCGCCATCATGATACACTAACCCGTTGGGGTCGTTGAGCCATCCGCGCTTTGAGGTGAAGTGATATTGGGGACGTTGACGTTCGTGGTAAATAGTTGACTCGCCGGCAATAGTGTCCGCCTGGTATATTGCATTGAGTCCGACACTCGGTCTGTCGGTATGAATTTTCAGTTTTTTACCTTTTAGAGAAGAAATATCTTTGAACATCCAATAATCGGGCACTTGCGATGCCAGTCGAATTTCGAAGGGCAACGTATCCATTGGGTCAGAACTCATTTGCATGTGCAATCTTTCAGAAGCATGAGAAACGGGGATGTTAAGATATTTGGCCCTAACTTCGAATTCAACATCGGTTTGTTGACTTAGAACAATTACCGGCATTGATAAAAGGACAAGGAATGTTATTGCTATTGGATTCTTCATAGGACAATGTTGATTGGCTAAGCAAGTTGTGGCTTAAAGTTCCACTTTTATTAGCACAGGGAAATGGTCCGAAGGCATTCGTGCCCTATATTTCACAACATTTATTTCATCCGGCTTGTCGGCGTGGGGCACTGTTGAACTATCGGAAGTCTCATTTTCAAGAAGTTTGGTGCGATAAGTGTCGGTCAAAATTCCGTATTTTTCAACCGCAATGTCCTTAGTGACAAAAATATGGTCAATTCGACTGTCCGTGAAGCCTTCGGTTTGCCATCCGTTGAAAGTGCCATTCAAGGCAAACACCAGTTCGGCTGTATGAAATGAATCATCAAGGAAGTCGGATGAAGTAAGGACAGAATACATTTCGTTATGTTGGTCCACATTAAAGTCGCCTGTTAAAAATGTCGGTTTATCGATTCCGAACTCTCTTATTTTTTGTTGGACAAGCAATACGCTCTCAATACGTGCGCGGACACCTACGTGATCGAGATGCAGGTTGAAAAATCTAAATTCTTTGCCTGTTTCTTTATGACGAAAATGACCCCAAGAACAGATGCGTGTGCAAGCGGCATCCCATCCGAGTCCGGGACGGTCTGGATTTTCAGATAACCAGAAATCGCCTTTATCGAGCAGCTCGAACTTCTTTGTGTTATAGAAAATTGCCGAGTGTTCGCCTTGCTCTTTACCGTCTTCTCTACCCACTCCGATATAGTCATAAAATGGAAGACTGTCTTTAAGATTTTCCAACTGAGACTTGAACCCCTCCTGAGTGCCAAAAATATCGAAATCATAGAACTGTATGATCTTTGCTATTACCGGGCACCGGTTCGACCACCCGTCACCGTGGGAGTCGTCGTCAGCATTGAGTTGTCGAAGATTGTATGTGGCCACATTGAATATCGCGGGCTTCTCGACAGACCAGCTGCTAAATGACGAAAGGAATAATATGAAGATGACGAGAAAGAGGCGTTTCAGCATGATATCATATTTTTTCGATTCGGAATACTCGACTGTTCATGCGTGATGATGTGAGCATCGGTAATCCGATGGTCATCAGGTATTCGCCCGAGAAAGTACCCCATTCGGCATCTTCGGCATCAGGTCGGTCAATTTCTTTGACACGATATTGTGAATCGGGATTGAGCCCTTGTAGATGTACAACGCGTTGGGTGTGAAGTATATTTGTATTGAATCTCGGAGAAATGTCGAAAGTGAAAACAACTGCGTCATCACCGGTTTTATCAACATACATTATAGCTGCATGTTCCGTTTTATAAGGTGATACAAGGCGGTAGATGTCACCGTTAAGTACCGTGTTTTTGAACGAATTATAGTTTTTTATGGCTTGACGACAGTAAGCGGCTTGTTGTTGGTTTAAATCGCTTAGGTTTAAATCGAAACCCAGTTTACCCATCATAGCCACGTTGGTTCTAAATTTAAGAGATGTGTTGCGGTTCCAGTTGGTCACATGAGCGCATAAAACCTTGGCGGGAAAAATTTGAGAGAATCCCCACTGAATAAAAAGACGATCGAGAGGGTCGGTATTGTCGCTGGTCCAGAATTCATCAAAGTATTCGAGACCTCCGTAGTCACATCTGCCTCCACCGCTTGAACACATCATCATGACCAAGTCGGGGTATTTGGTTCTGATGCGCTCCAAAACATTATATAATCCATGGACATAATCGACATAAAGGTGTGATTGCCTATTTTTCTCGTAATTGGAATAGATGTTTGTGATAGGAGAGTTGCAATCCCATTTGAAAAACGATATGTCGGGATATCGGGTCATCAACGTATCCACAATGCCGAAAACATAATCCTGAACTTCAGGATTTGTAAGATCGAGCACAAGCTGATTACGGAAATAATATTCCGGGCGGTTTGGAAGCGTGATTACCCAATCCTTGTGGTTTTCGTATAGTTCGCTTCTGGGATTCACCATTTCTGGCTCTATCCATATTCCGAATTTCACAGAGTCGTTTTTAGCAGCCGCAGTGAGCACCCCGATGCCGTTAGGGAAAATGTTTGAATTCTCATCCCAGTCACCCAAACCTTGGGTGTCGTTGTGACGAGGATATTTGTTACCGAACCAACCGTCATCGAGCAGAAACAGATCAAAACCGAAGTCTTTGGCCTGGTGAATGAGATTGGTTATTTTTTGTTCGTTGATGTCAAAAAAAGTAGTTTCCCAATTGTTGAGAAGCACCATCCGGTCATCGTTGCCATGGGCAATCTGATGGTTGCGCGCCCAGTCATGAAGATTTCGACTTGCTTTGCCGGTTCCTGAATCGGAGAGGGTGAAGACAAAGTCGGGAGTTATAAAAGTTTCATTTGGATTGAGGACACGTTGAGAGGCATAAGGATTGATTCCGGAAATCAGTCTTAAACCACCGTTGTGGTCAACCTCGAAGGTAAAACGGAAATTTCCTGTCCATGCCAAAGTTCCTGTAAGCACGTCACCAGAAGTCTCATTACCAGGATTGTCAAAGCTGATATTGAAGAAAGGAGCGCAAAACATATTTGCTCGAGTGCCAAGTTTACTATCAAGAACTTTTTTTCCGAAAGACAGCTGTGACTCGGTGATGTTTGCTTCGGTAGCCCAATCACCGTCATATTGCGTGAGGTAATATGACGGTCGGTCAAAATGGAGTAATGCCGATGCGTATTTCTCGATTTGGACAGGCTCGTTCTCGCCGTTTATTATTTCGGTGTGAATCTTAAAGACGTCGTTTTCAGGATAGACAGTACAACAAAGGTTTACTTTGCTGTTATACACCGGGTCGGCGAGCGATATTACAGTGCATGTGCTTCCATCGGGAGCGGTTGTTTGAGTATGATTCGTGTACTCAAGCAGAGTCGACTGGTTGTTGTCGGCGTGATTGATGTGGATGGCGGGTTCGAAATAGTCCTCCATTCCGTGGGTAAGAAGAGCTTCGCGACTGTTGGCTATTCGGGAATAGTCGTCGGGATGACGTAATTTCTTACCCAGATAACGTTGATAAACGCGATTATTACCGGCCACATCATAGACAATGATGTAGTTGTCACTTTCAATTTTTATGAGGTTTTCCGCTTTTGCGGCTGTGAAAGCGGCAAGAAAAATTAGTGGGGTAATGAAAGTTCGGAAAGACATGGATGCTGTTTATGATTTAGTCGAATCGGCTTTTATAGACTGTTTAGAAGGTCTATCTTGCCCTCATTGACGAGTTTTAATATAAGTTCCCCGAAAAGGGTGTTTTGCCATGCGAACCAGTCGCGAGTGTAGTCGGCCGGATTATCGACATTAAACGATTCGTGAATAAACCCTTTTTCATCATCGGTGTTCAACAACATTGTCAGGCATTCTTTAATTTCGTTGTCATCGGTGCTGGTGAAGGCTTTCATCATTATACTCATAGGCCATGCCATGCGGTATCCGACATGAGGACCTCCTATTCCTTCTCCCGCAGTGCCACGAAAGAAATAAGGGTTATATTCGCTCCAAACGAAACGGCGAGTGTTCTGATATATGAGGTCGTTGACATCGACATCGCCTAAGTATGCCATTGCGAGCAAACTGGGTACATTGGCGTCGTCCATCAGAAGATGATTACCAAAACCATCCACTTCGAAGGCATATATCGTGCCGAATTCAGAATGTTGGTAAAGGGCGTATTCGCTAAGAGCTTTTGAGACCTCTTCGGCCAAAGTTTCACACTTTTGAGCCAATGCCGGTTCATTGTTTACTGTTTGGAGTATTTCAGCGGCTTTACGCAAAGATGAAACGGCAAAAAAGTTTGAAGGCACGAGGAATTGCAGAGTTGTGGCATCGTCCGAGGGACGGAAAGCGGACGCAATAAGACCGCAAGGTTTGACCGGCGTGCCCATTCCATTGTTACTCAAAGTGTCGAAGGCTCGGTCTGTTTTACGTGTGAAGGTGTACGAACCGTGTCCATCTTTTTTTTGTTGTTCGACAAACGTGTCGTAAATCTTGTTTACCGCTGCCAGCCATGTTTCGTCAAAGATAGAAGTGTCTCCGGTCACTTTCCAGTATTCATAAGCAAGGCGTATGGGATAACAAAGCGAATCGATTTCCCATTTACGTTCATGGACATCGGGAATCATCGCGGTGTTATCCGACATCCACTCGCCGCCGGTCGGACCATCATTGAACGCGTTTGCATAAGGATCGAGCAGTATGCATTGCAGTTGTCGGCGAATGACGCCTTCAACCATGTTTTTGAGAGCGTCGTCGGCGTTTGACAACTGGACATAAGGCCAAACCTGAGCGCCTGAGTCACGCAACCACATGGCGTGTATATCACCGGTGTACACGAAAGTGTCATTTTTGCCCTCGTCGTCAAGACGAAAATGTACGGTTGTGTCTAAGGTGTTAGGAAAACAATTTTCAAACATCCAAGACAACTTGGGGTTTGTCAGAAGCGATTTGACACGTAATATCTGCCTCTCCACCTCATCGGATTTGAACAAACGTTCGTTTACCGGAGGTCGATTGGTAACCATATATTTTTCCGATGTCGCACGTGTGTTGTCAGCTTCGCACACCGGGGTGGGAAGCGCATAGATTTTGGTGGAGCAAAGACCAAGTGCGACAAGAGCGGTTGTTATGGCAAGATGATTGATTTTCATGATGATTATGGCGTAATGGGTTGTTAGTCTACGTTTAGCGAATTGCACAATTCCTGATTTATTGCACGCACTCTATCCTCATCAATTTTAATGACTTCGCGATCGTAAGTCATAAGACCGTTAACTTCAACCTCCACATCTGTTGTCTGAGTATAAACAGCGGCGGAGTAGGTGGATTTGGCCAAATCGATAAGTTTGCGAATGTATTTTTCGTATTCGTCGGTTACCTGTTTAGGCGTGTTGAACTGGACATAACCCCAGTTGCGGTCAGGAGCCCAAAGATGTCCTTCAGCTACCATACCTATTCCGCCGAATTCACCAAGTACATTGGCTCGTGCACCATCGATAACGGATACATTGGGTGCGGGATAATGGTGCGTGTCTATCATATCGCCTACGTGATAGTGGTTGCCACCGCTTGACTGGTTGACAAGACGGGAAGGATCGTATGATTTGGTCCATTCAGCTATTTCGGGACCTTTGAATTGTCCCCACGCTTCGTTGAAGGGAATCCATGTGGCTATACAGGGATGGTTGTAGTTTGCGTCTATTATTTCTTTCCATTCGCGGCGGTAATTGGCTTCGCTTTCTGCCGACCGTTGTTTTTCAGCCCCATTGAAGAACTGATGAGCCTGCCATTCGGGGCTGTTGTCACCGTTTGGCATATCCTGCCACACGAGAATGCCTTTTCGGTCGCAATACGCGTACCAAAGTTCCGGTTCAACTTTTACGTGCTTGCGAATCATATTGAAACCCCAGTCTTTGGTCTTATCTATGTCATAGATCATAGCTTCGTATGTGGGAGCCGTATAAAGGCCGTCAGGCCACCATCCCTGGTCAAGAGGACCGTACTGGAAAAGGTTCTTATTATTGAGCTGTAAGCGCACAATCCCCTTGTCATCGCGAGCAGTCGAAAACTTTCTCAAGGCGGTGTAGGAGTTCACTTTGTCGACAACTTTGCCGTTCTCGAGCAAAACTATCTCCATGTCGTAAAGATAAGGAGAATCCGGCGACCATAAATGTGCGTTTTCAGGCATGTGGATTTCCACTGGTTCACCAGCCACAGTTTTGCCGCTTGCAATCGTTTGTCCGTTGTCAATAATTGCGATTTGAGCTATGTTGTTTTCACCTCCGACAGGATTTACCTCTACCTTGACTACATTTCGGTCGATATCGGGGGTTGTTTTGATAGAGGCGATATGATTTTTATTGACCGGTTCCATCCAGACAGTCTGCCAAATGCCCGTCACAGGAGTGTACCATATTCCTCCGGGTCGATTGACTTGTTTGCCTCGGGGTTGATAGCCATGGTCGGTCGGATCGGTAACACGCACTGTAAGGGTGTTTTCGCCTTTGTTATTGAGAGCCGGGGTTATGTTAAGACTGAAAGGAGTGTAACCACCTTTATGTGAGCCAACCTTAATGTCATTTACCCAGACCTCGCATGACCAATCGACAGCTCCGAAATTGAGCATGATGTCCTGGCCTTTCCATGAAGATGGGACGGTGAAAGTGCGGTTATACCACAATGCTTCGTTGTCACGAACTCTGCGCTCAACCCCCGATAGACTGGACTCCACAGCATAAGGAACCAGAATATCTCCTTGCCACTCGGTGGGAAGACCCGCTTTTTGGGGAACTATAGCGTATTGCCAGTAGCCGTTTAGATTTTTCCAATTATCGCGCTCGAGCATGGGGCGTGGGTAAACGTTCCAAGGTTGAGCGGTGTCGATTTCATCAGCCCATCGACTTTGTATTTTATCACCGGCATACGCGTCGGTCAATACAAGTGTAGAAAGTATGGCAACAACAGCGAGTCTAATTTTAGAATAAATCATTGTCAGGGTTTTAAAGTTTTTTCAATAATAGGTTTAATAACACTTTCCATCACGACATAGCCTTCGGCTGTAGGATGGACACCATCGTTTGAGTACGAGGGATTAAGAGCCAAGTCATTGCCGTAAACCATCGGGGTATAATAGTCGGCAAAGGGTATGCCATTAGCTAAGGCATATTCCTTGATACGACTATTCAAATCGGCAATACGGGTGGCAGCGTCAGTTACATTGGGATTCCAGCCAAACGAAGAGGCCGGTAAGATAGAAGCTAAAATGACCTTTATACCATTGGCTTTTGCCAGTTCGGCCATGGAGACAATATTGTCGAACGTAAAGTCTGCGTCGAACGGACCGGTATTTTCTGCGCAATCATTTGTCCCGGCATTGATGACTACTACCTCGGGATTAAGTTTAATCACATCTTCGCGAAAACGAAGCAACATCTGCGACGATGTCTGACCTCCGATTCCTCTATCCAAATAGTTATTCGATGCAAAGAAATCGGGATGAAAGTCTATCCAGTAGTCTGTAATCGAGTTACCGATAAAGACAACGTCGGGCTTTGCGGTGATTTCTTTATTGGCCTGTTGGTAGCGGTTAATACCGGCCCAGTCTTTGTTGCCGGCAAACACAGGCAAGGTAACCAATGCTGACATGGTCAAAGCGGTTAATATTCCGTATCTTGGCATAGTCGTTTATTTGTCTGCGATTTCTTTACTGAAAGAGTATGGCGCATCGGATGGAGCTGTTCCGCGTTGTGTATTGGGTTGTTCAGACATCACGTAGACTATCTTAGCGCCTTTCTTCAGAGTTTCATGGTCGATATAGTTGGCTGTGTAAGGTTTGCCGTCAATTGTCATAGCCTGTATATAAGGCTTATTGTCCGCATTGTTAGGTGCGCTTATCGTGACTTTTTTACCGTTTTCAAGGTTGAGTGTGGCTTTTTTGAACAAAGGGGTTCCTAAAGCGTACTCATTGCTGCCCGGACATACGGGATAGAAACCGAGAGCCGAGAATACATACCATGCAGATGTCTGGCCGTTGTCTTCGTCACCACAATATCCGTCGGGATGGGCATTATACATTTTATCCATGACTTGGCGTATCCAGTATTGGGCTTTCCAAGGTTCTCCCGAATAATCATACAGATATATCATGTGCTGGATGGGCTGGTTGCCGTGAGCGTAGTTACCCATGTTCATGATTTGCATCTCACGGATTTCGTGTATCACGCTGTTGTAATAGCTTTCGTCGAAAACAGGAGGCACAATAAATACCGAATCAAGCATATTGTTAAAGATTTCTTTACCTCCCATCAAAGAGATGAGCCCTTCGGGGTCGTGAAAAACCGACCAGCTGTAGTGCCAGCTATTACCTTCGGTAAAGGCATCGCCCCATTTCAAAGGATTGAAAGGTTCCTGAAACTTGCCGTCCTTGTTCTTGCCGCGCATAAGATTGTGCGACGGATCGAAAAGGTTCTTATAGTTCATGGCGTTCTTTTTGAACGGAGCAAGTTCGGTTTGTGATTTACCGAGTTTTTTGCCCAACTGATAGATACACCAGTCGTCATAGGCATATTCAAGAGTGCGAGCAGCGTTTTCGTTGATATTGACGTCATAAGGGACGTAACCCAACGTATTGTAATATTCATGACCGAGACGACCTGTCGACGGTACGTGGGGATGAACATTGTTAGCCCCGTGTACCACAGCTTCCCACAATATGTCTGCCTCACCGCAGTCAACACCTTTGAGGATTGCGTCTGTCACTACCGAAGCCGAGTTATTGCCTACCATACAACCGCGATGTCCGGGGCTGGCCCATTCGGGGAGGAAACCGCTCTCCTTATACGTGTTGACAAGACCGGCCTGCATTTTTTCGCTCATTGACGGATACATGAGATTAAGGAACGGGAAAAGCGAGCGGAAAGTATCCCAGAAGCCGGTGTCGGTAAACATATATCCGGGAAGTACCTCTCCGTTGTACGGACTGTAGTGAACGACGTTGCCCTCGGCGTCATATTCGTAAAAAGAGCGAGGGAACAGGAGTGAACGATAGAGGCAAGAATAGAAAGTTCGCTTGTTGTCCAAATCTTCGTCTTCGATTTCTATGGCTCCCAGAACCTCATTCCAACGGTCGCGTCCTTTTTCTTTTATTTGCTCGAAAGTGTCTTTACCGAGTTCCTTCAGGTTGAGTTCGGCTTGTTCGGGACTGATAAAGGAGGAAGCTACACGTGCATTGACTTGTTCTCCTTTTTTCGTTTTGAAACCGATGATTGCTCCTGAATGATTGGCTGTCGAGGTCAATTTGGCTGTGTCTATATTGCCGTCGGTTACTGCTGCCGTGTAAGTAAACGGTTTGTCGAATTCTAAGACGAAATAATTTTTGAAATTGTCGGGGACGCCTCCACTGTTTTTTGTTGTGTACCCGATGATTTTATTTTGTTCGGGAATCACTGTCACCGAAGAGCCATTATCCAAGGCGTCTACTATGACATAGGCGTCTTCAGTTTCGGGAAAGGTAAATCGCATCATGGCCGCGCGTTCTGTCGGGGTTATCTCTGTCACTACATCATGATCGGCGAGATAAGCGCGGTAATAATACGGTGAAGCAACTTCAGCTTTGTGTGAGAACCAACTTGCGCGTTCATCCTCATTAAAAACCGGACGCCCGGTGACCGGCATGATTGCAAACTGACCGTAGTCGTTTATCCACGGGCTTGGCTGGTGTGTCTGTTTGAACCCCCGTATTTTATCCGCATCATAGGTATATGCCCATCCGTCTCCCATGCGACCGGTCTGCGGTGTCCAGAAATTCATACCCCACGGAAGAGCTATAGCAGGGTAGGTGTTTCCGGTCGAAAGAGAATGCTTGGATTGGGTGCCTACAAGAGTGCTGACGTAGTCAACCGGTGTTTCGGGCACTTTGGCTTGCACCGATTGGGCGAACCAAGTGCCGCTAAACATAGTAAAAGTCAGACTCAAGAGGTGTATATTTTTTTTGATTGTCATTTGTCAGATTGGTTTTATATAATTGGATTAATTTTTTTCTAAATCTGATAGAGTGCGCGGTTCGACGCCGTCGAATGTCATTTTGACGGGGAGTATGTTTCCCTCGGTATCAAAATACATGCGGTCGATACATGTAACGCGATTATTGCCGTCATCGGCTCCGAGCGGGTGACGGTGGTAGACTATATAATAGTCATCTGTTCCCGGTATATGAATGACGGAATGGTGACCGGCGCCTGTGCCTATCATCTCATCTCGTTTGAGAATTTCTCCACGTGAGTCAAAGGGACCCAAAGGGTTGTCGGCCACTGCATACGCCACGCAATAGTCGGGACCTGTCCAACCTCCTTGACTCCACATAAAATAATATTTGCCTCCACGTTTAAACATGAACGGACCTTCAACATATTTTTCGGGAGTGATTTCTTTGAAAAATGTACCGTCCTCGAACGGCTTCAGTTCGGTCAGGGTGTCAGTGAGTTTTACGACGTTGCAATGTCCCCAGCCGCCGTAATACATATATATTGAGCCATCCTCGTCTACAAAAACAAATTGGTCAATAGGTTGAGCACCATTCACATTGTCGTTAATAAGGGGTTTACCCAGGGCGTCGCGGTAAGGGCCTTCGGGACTGTCTGCAATAGCGACTCCTATACCACCTGTCTCTCCGGGATGAACATCGTTGGCCGAAAAAAAGAGATAATATTTGCCGTTATGACGCAAAGCAGCCGGTGCCCACAGGCATTTTTCGGCCCATTGGACAGCTGTTGTGTCAATAATGTTTTCGTGACGTGTCCAGTGAAGAAGATCTTTCGACGAGAAGGCATCCATCTTCACTTGTTTTTCATAGGGCTGACTATAAGTCGGGTATATCCAGTAAGTATCATCGTAAATTACAGCTTCGGGGTCGGCATACCAACCCTCGAAGACCGGATTGCCTGCGTTTAATGTCAGAAAAACTGCTGATATGATGGAAAATAAGCTTATTGAAGTTCTCATTTATCGGATTTAAGGGAAACAGTTTTAGGGGAAAATGAAATATCAACCCTTCTTTTGAATATAGGGACACACTGTGAGCATGTCCCTATATTTTTAGGAAGGTCGATTATTTAATCAGCTGTTTAGAAGCTGAACCGTCGGGGTTTAGAATTATATTGATTCCGGGCACCGGCGCATTATGACGAATCCCCATTACATCATAATAGATAGGTTCACCGGTGCCGTCAACGAAAGGGACTACAGCCACGCCCGAGTCTTCATTTCCAAACATCGAGGTTAGCGCGTGGGCGGCAGCGCGTATACGGTCTTCATCAAACTTAATGACTTCGCGGTCGTATGTCATGATGCCGTTTACTTCTGTTTCGACATCGGTGGTCTGTGTGTAAACCGCGGCTCCATAGCAAATATGGCGTCCGTTGTTAACGTATCCGTTGGCGATGTTCTGTATTTGACCCACCAGTGTGACGTAGGCGTCCGTGATGGCTTTTTCGTTGGGGTAGGTGTTGTATGTCTGCGAGTCTTTTTCATACCAGCGATGACCGGATATGTTGCGACCAAGGCCTCCATACTCGCCCAACACGTAGGGGCGTGTATAGTCGAACACTCCTTCGTAAACGACTATCGGTTGGTCATAGGTGTGTTGATCCACAAATGTACCTTCGCCAAGTTTGTAGTGGTTGCCGCCACTGGCCGGGTTAACCAGGCGCGTGGGATCGAGTTGTTGAGTGAAAGCCACTATCTCGGCTGTCTTGAACTGACCCCAGCGTTCGTTAAACGGTGTCCAAACGACAATACACGGGTTAGAATAGTGCTGTTCGATGATTTCCTGCCATTCGTTTTTGAAATTTTTCTCGATTGTCGGGTCTATCGAGCAGTTATGTTCGGGATACCAGTCAAAGACGTGCCAGTCGCCTTCGTCGGTGGTGAATTGCGAGGGCATATCCTGCCATACCAGTAATCCAAGGCTGTCGCAGTGCCAATACCAGCGTGCCGGTTCGACTTTCATGTGTTTGCGAACCATGTTGAAGCCCCAGTCTTTTGTTTTTTCCAAATCAAAGCGAAGAGCTTCGTCGGTAGGAGCTGTCAACAGGCCGTCGGGCCAATAACCTTGGTCAAGAGGACCGAATTGGAAAAGGTCTTTATTGTTAAGTTGAAGGCGCCAGAACCCTTTATCGTCTTTGGCGTATGATATCTTGCGAAGAGCGGCATAGCTGTCAACCTTATCGATGTTATCGCCGTTGGTGTAAGTCACTTGCACGTTATAGAGGTTGGGATGTGCCGGACTCCACAACTTAGCGTCGGGAATATCGAGGGTTAATGTCGTGGTGTTGGCTGCAGGTACAGATTTCTGTGCCACAACAGTGTTACCGTCAAGAACCTTGACTTCAACTTCGCCGCCTATAGTACCTTTCAGAGCGACATCGAAAGTGAGGTTGCTGTTATCTACGTCGGGAGTAGTGCGTATGTCGGTGATGTAGGCTTGGGGAACGGCTTCCAACCATACGGTCTGCCAGATGCCTGAAGTCGAGGTGTAATTGATGTCACCGTTTCCGGCGGGATAACGACGCTGCTTGCCTACAGGTTGTCTGCCCTCGTCAGTGTTGTCGATAACTTTGACGTAGACTGTCGCTTTACCATCGGTGAGATAATTGGTGAGGTCAACAGTAAATGCCGTATGGCCACCGATATGCGAACCAATCTGGTTGCGCCCGCTTGTTCCGTTGGCATACACGGTTGCCTGATAGTCGACAGCTCCGAAGTTCAGAAGCACTTTCTTGCCGTCCCATTCCTCGGGAACAACTATGTCTTTTTTATACCAAAGCGCTTTGCCCGGTTCGAGAGGACGCATAACGCCCGACAGACTTGACTCTATGGGGTAGGGAACGAGAATCTCGCCTTCCCAAACTGTCGGCGCTGTGCCGTTTGATTCGCCTATGGCATATTCCCAAAGTCCGTTGAGGTTTTTCCATTCGTTGCGTACCATCAGAGGTTTGGGATGTTCAGGAAGAGGACACTCGGGATTGACTTGTTCTGCCCAACGTGTTTTGATGTGGTTTCCTTTGGGCGACCAAGCGGTAGCTTCCTTAACGGGGGCGTATTTATCCATGAGGACTTTCATCCACAGACCGCCAATGACCGAACGTGCGCTAAAGTTGCACGATACGCCGGTGTGAGCCCAGAAGAAGTCGCTCAACGGTATTCGCGAGGTGGTTTCGTTGATGTAGTCGTAATGTTTGTCCGAGAATTTAAGGAATGTTTCGGTGTCGGGAGCCATTGAGGCAGTCCACATTATCCAGTCGCTCTTTGTCATGAAGTCGCGGCTGTCAAGGGGCAGTCCGTATTTCTGCTGATGGTTGAGGTAGAATTTGATTTCGCGGTCGAGTACTTCCTGTGGGAAAAGCTCGAGACCCCACATTTTGTCCCATACAAGGTTGTATTTCTGACTCCATGTGCCCGGTTTGTGGAATTCCATGCGGTAGTGGTCACCGTCGCGTGCGGTTCCTTCCCAAATAAGAGCCATATCCTGTGCGTATTTTTGATATTTCTCGATGTCACGCGCATTAGCTCCGATGTAAGGGATAAGGTTTGAGTAAGCGGCCACTGCCATAATGGCCTTGACGGAAAGGTTAGTGTTTTGTTCGCTTGGACCCTTAAAGTCGTCTGTACAGAGCTGGTTGCCGGGATTCTGGCCTTCTGCATAACAGTAGTCGGCCCATGTTTTCAGGACGTTGCGATAGGGTTTTAGCCATTCACCATCGCCGGTGATACGGCAAATAGCATCGGCCAACAGGATAATGTTTGCAGATTCTTCAAGAGGCATTGTGTCGCCGTACACCTGTCCGTTTGCCAGAGGATATTGTCCCAGGTCATGGGCGGCGCAGTTTTTACCCTTGCGTGCGTCGGACAATGCGTAGTCAAGTATTGAAAGAATCATACCTTTCTGCAACTCGGGGTTGTAGAGGAGATAGAGAGGCGATTCGGGGTATGTAAGGTCGACGGTGTTAACGCAACCGTTAGACTTGTTTTCTTTCGAGAAATACAGTGCTTTACCTGTGTTGTCCTCAAAGAGTTTGTGAGCGGCCATGACGTGGCGGTAGCAACCCGAAAGTTGTTCGGCATATTTGACATTGCCTGCCGCAAGGCCGTCGTCGTATATCATTTTGTCAAGTGCGCGGCAACGCTCCATCAGGCTGGAATAGTCGCGGTTGAACTCTTTAAATGCGTCAAATATTGTTTTGCCGTTACGAGCGTAGTATGCCTTGTAGTTATTGTGCATATACTGCATGTCGTACACTTCGTCATAGCCTATCATCATAAATGAGCGGCCTTCTTTTATTTTACCCATATCGTTAACGAAGTTAATGACAGGCATGTTGGCGCGGTTTGTACTGCGTATTTCGCCGCTGACATTTTCGGGAAGTTTACCTGTTTTAATGAAGTAAGCTTCGGATGTCTCGACAGGAGCCACACTGACTTCGCCGTTAATAGCTGGTATGTAGAGATAACCCCAGTCAATCGAAATCATATCGCCCGAGCGTCCAAGTATATTCTGAGCCTCGGAGCCAGCTTTGGCGTATGTTATTCCGCCTTCCTTGACAGTGGTGGTTATGGTGGGTTGGCTCATCTCGTTGACAGTGAGCTGTGCCGATGTGCCCAGATAGAACTGCACGTCATGTTCCTTACCGTCGTTGGCTGTCACTTGATAGGAAATGAAGTTGATGGGAGTAGAGATAAGGTCGAGATCGTCAATCAGCATGGGGGCGGTAAACACCAAGTCGAGGTTTACAGGCCCACAGGTGAAGTTGTAGTAGGAACTTGTGGCAAGGACATAAACCGAGTTCTGTTGAGCCATCTGGGTATCGGCTCCCTCGGGCAGAGTGTTTTCATACAGACCGAAATCGATGTACGAGCCACCGGTTGTATTGTGGCAATAGCCTGCTATGATATTGTCGCCGGGTTTAAGAAGAGCTTTTTCGGCATCGCTGAGGCGGTGTTGCTCGCCTTGACGCCATGTCTCGCCTGTCGATACAACGCGTGTGCCGTTAACGTAGAGTTCGAAAACGTCATCGTGCGAGTACATTACCCACAGGTCTTTCTCCAAGTCCTCGGGAGTGAGGGTAACGGTACGGCGCACGTAGATATCTTTGTTGTCGCCGGTCCATTTGTTTCTGACATTGGGATATTCACCGGGTGTTCCCCATGCGGCCTCCTCGACAGCCCAACTGCTGTCGTCAAAGCCGGGAGTTGCCCATTGGGCGTCAGTGCGTTTGTTGTAGCTGACTCTACCCGACCAGTCGGTGCCGTCGACAGTCATACCGGCGATGGGACGCAACAGCGTTTTGATGCCTGTGCCCATAAAGCGATAGGCTGTGCCATCAACGCGCAGTATGCCTTCAATTGCTTTTTCATGTTCGCACCACATGCGTGTGGGACCGCCGTTGAGTGCGTCATAGTTAGACCAGATAGAGAAATAGGGGTCGTTCACCAACAGGGGAACCGACGGCATACGAATGTCGGTTTGCCGGTAGGGAACGAAATCGGCTGCTGTCTGAGCTGTGGCGGGCAGGGAAGCCGTGGCCATTAACGATAGTGCCGATAGGTACAGACTGATTTTTTTCATTTTTATTACGGTATTGAATTTGGTTATTTTTCCTTGTGGAATTTGGTTATTTTTCCTTGTGTCGCAAAATTAATCCAACAAAACAAGAATTTTGGTCAAATTTTGTTCAAATATCGTTGAAATGTGGTCAAATAAAGATTTTTGACGTGGCTACTGATACGGTTTTTAATAAAATGAACAGAATGTAACGATAATTGAACAGCGATTTTTATGGGTTGTAATATAGCGGCTTTAAATTTGTAGCGCTTAAAAAGCACAAGTCTAAACCGTGAACAAAATTCCATTTAATCAAATTTACCAATTATGAAAAAATTTTACTTAGCCGGGATGTTTGCTGTCGCCGCCATAGCGATGGCTCCCGTCGCAGCGTATGCCGAAGGTGACGTTACACCGACGTGGAATGCTGCCAATGTTATACTCCCTTCGTCGGAGTATACACCCAACCTTCCCTATCAGGCTCTTGTCTACGTTGTTAACACAGGTCAACGTTACGAAGGTGCGCAAGGTTACGAAAACGAAAACTACAACCATGTATGGGGCGTGCCCGCCAACGACGCAGCCGGCAACGCATGGTATGCGGTGAATTACTCGCCTGTTAACGGTGAAAGTTCGGAATGGACTCTCGAAACCGCTCCTTTCAGCTCGGACGAGTATTATAAAGACAACAAATCATTCCAATGGATCACCAGCGACATCATGGGCGATTTCTACATGCGTCGCACATTCACTCTCAACACAGTACACGACGGTCCCATTTACCTTGCTTGCGGACACGATGACGCTCCCGCTGAATACTATCTCAACGGTGTCCTTGTACACATGGTTGCCGACGGTTGGAACAACGGAGAATATGTTCTTTTGGAAGAGTCGCAGAAGGCTCTTCTTAAGCCGGGCGAAAACGTATTAGCCGTGCATGTGCACCAGAACTGGGGCGGTGCTTTCGCCGACTGCGGTCTGTACGCTGCCGACTATAAGACAAGCTACCTCAATACCGTTGCTGACGGTGCTTGGGACTGTGTTTATAAATTAATTGACACTAACGAAGATATCGCTGCCGCAGTCGAAGCCGGCGCTTTTGCCAAAGACGCTGACGAATCCGACTGGACAGTAGGTCAGGGTTCGTTCAGTAACAGCGACGACCAGTTCCGTGTTACCTATTGGAACAGTAACACTGACCTTGGTGAAGAGAATATGGGTACAGCCCTGCTCGTTCGTCGTCACTTCACCCTTACCGCTTCGGAAATCGCTGCTATGAGCAACGCTTTCCTGACATGCAGCTACGACGAGTATCCTAAAGTTTACCTCAACGGCGAACTTATCTGGAGCGCAGACGGTTGGAACGATGCACGCTACGATACATACGAACTGACCCCCGAACAGGTCGCTCTTCTTGTTGAAGGTGACAACGTTCTTGCAGTATCAGTACAGCGCGGTGGTGGCGGTGGTCACATTGACTACGGTTTCTATTCAGTATCTTATTGCGACAATGTTGAGATGAGTGGCGGTACAGAACCTCTCAAGGAACAGCTGCAGGCACTTATCGACCAGGCTAAGTCGCTTCCCACGACACCTCACTTTGCTACTCAGATAGCAGATGCCGAAGCTATCCTCGCCGGCACACCCACATCGACAGCTCTTCTCGAAGCTATCGATAAACTACAGAGCGCCATAGCCGTTATCCGTGCTGCACGCAACGACATTCAGGCTTATTATGACACTCAGTCCATCTTTACCGATGCGGAAGCAACAGCTAAATTCGAAGCTGCTCAAACACGCGACGATTATGCAAACGCTATCAAGACTCTGCGTTTCGCTCGCCGTCGTTCGGTTGCCGAAACTCAGGAAGACGTGTTTGTAGGCGCTGAACCCGCCGAAGGCGCTTACTATCTTTACAACGTAGGTCAGAAACAGTTCCTTCAGGGCGGTTCTGACTGGGGCGCACACGCCGCTCTCGGTATTATCGGTAACGAAATCAACCTCATCGACGAAATAGCCGAAACTAACGCCGGAACAAAAGCTTACGTCATCGAAACCGGTCTCTATAACGGCGCCGAACAACATTTCCTCGGTTATCGCGGTTATATGGACAGCGGTTACGACGCAGGTGCCGGTGGTTGGGCATTCCTTCCCGTTGAAGGTCGTACTAACACATATTATATTGTACAGGCTGACTATCCCGATGTACACGTTCAATGGAATCCCTTCGGAAGCGTAGACGGTGGCAACAACGACGAAACAAACGTTTGCACCGAGTCTCGCAATCTCGATCCCACTAACGAAGACGCTATGTGGAAACTGGTGACACGCGCCGAACGCGACGCTCTTATCGCCACCGCATCGCTCGAAAACCCCGTTGACCTTTCGTACTACATCGTCAACCCCAACTTCAATCAGCGCGAAACCATTGACAATTGGTCTGTAACTAACTTCGCATTCTGGGGACGTGGCGGCAACTATCCCGATTTCACAGCTGAATCGTGGAACCAAGAAAGCTCGGAACTCGTAACAATGGTCGAAGGTCTTCCCGAAGGTATCTATGAAGTAAGTGTTACAGGTTTTTACCGTAACGGTTCACACAAATATCATGACAATATCGACGGTTACGAATGCTTAGGTCAGGCCAACCTGCCCGAAAAACAGAATGCATGGCTTTTCGCCGGCAATGACTATGAGGACGACGTCCAGCTTCCCAACATCCTTTCGGAAAGCGGAAAAGCTCCCGGCGAAGGTGCAGACTACAGCAATGCCGATGGCACAAAGAACTGGCACATTCCCGAATACTGCAACCAGGCCACCAATTACTTCAAACTCGGTCTTTATAAGGCCTATACCGTAGTGGAACAAGGTGATGGCGTTGATATGTCGGTCGGTGTGTACAAAGAAGAAGCCGGTGACGAACCCGGTGACTGGATTGTAGTCGACAACTTCCGTCTGAAATATTACGGTAAGGACACAACCAAACAGGCTGTTAAAGATTACCTTGCAGGTGTCGAAGATGTTATGTTCGATAGCGTGGCACGTCCCGCTGACAACCGTATCTTCAACCTCCAGGGTATGGAAGTGAAAAATGCCAACACTCCCGGCATCTACATCAGCAACGGTAAGAAGTTCATTGTCCGTTAAGACAACTCCAACTCTTAATAATAAAAAGTCTCGTTGGCTCGCGCCGGCGAGGCTTTTTTTGCTAAGGAAGTTTAGGAGGCAGCTCTAAAAAAAGTTTTACTTTGCATGATGCAGTTGTCGATTAGCGGTATGTGAGCCGGGATTTGACATGTTTTTGGTCGTAAAGAACACTTACGGGCGACCCCACGCTACATACACACTAAACAATGCAGCCAAACAAGTAAAAATGATTAAAAAATACTATATATTGAACAAATATTATTAACAAACACGATATATTGACCATAATTTTGTAGCGCTAAAAGTAGCAATCTGTACCGTGAACCAACTTAACTTTTTAAATCAATATTTTATGAAAAAATTTTTATTAACCCTTTCCGTTGCCGTTGCTACCATAATTAGTGGTTACGCAAACGGAGAAACAGTTGTGTCAATTAACACAAACAAGGTGATACTACCGTCATCGCGTCACACTCCGGACAGTCCCTGGACAGCCGATGTATGGATTGTAAATACCGGCGAAAGGTATAGCGAACCTAATTACAACAAAATCTGGGGCACTCCCGAAGCGGATGCTGAAGGTAACGAGTGGTTTGAAAACGCATATACTCTTACAAACAGCGCTGATATCGACTGGGAAGTAAAGGAATCTCCTTTCACCACTGACAAATGGATTGCCGGAGAAATTATGGGTGACATCTATATACGTCGCGCTTTCACTCTCGATGAAATTCCTGAAGGTCCCGTTTATCTTGCTTGCGGTCGTGACGACGCCCCGTCAGAATGGTATATTAATGGTAAACTCGTTCATTTCGAAACTGAAGGATGGGACGAAGGAGCCGTTGTACTTCTTTCGGACGAAGAAAAAGCTGCTCTGCAGGTAGGTGAAAACCTTATGGCCGTTCACGTACACCAGAACTGGGGTGGCGCTTACGCCGACTGCGGTCTTTATGGCGCTGACGTAAAACTATACATCCACGCTCCTGTTTCAGTAGGTAAGAGCTGGGTAAGCAAATATACTCTCGTTGAAAATAACGATGCTATCGCCGGTGCAGTGGCCGACGGTTGCTTTGCTATCAATGCTGATGATTCGAACTGGACAATAGCTTCGGGTCCCTACAGCAACAGTAATGACGAATTCCGCACAACATATTGGAACAGCGATGCTAACCCCATACTGGTTCGTCGTTATTTCACATTGACAGACGAAAGCCTTGAAGCTCTTAAAGATCATGGCAAAGTATATCTGACTTGCAGCTATGACGAATACCCTCATGTTTATCTGAACGGAACTGAAATTTGGAGTGCCGAAGGTTGGAACGACTCCAATTATGCCCTTCACGAACTCAACCCAGACCAAATAGCTCTGTTTGTGGAAGGTAAAAACGTGATTGGCGTATCGGCTCAACAAGGCAGTGGCGGCGGTCACATCGATTTCGGTCTCTATGTTGAAATGCCTTGCGACGGTTTCACTTTCACCGAAGACCTTACTCTGCATAAAGCTCTTCTCTCTCAGCTCATAGAAGAAGCCCGTGAAGCTTTGCAGACACCTCAAGTTGAAAAAGCAATAGAAACAGCCGAAGCAGTATTGGCCACCGGTGAAAACGTGAAAGATTTCGATAGTGCCATAGATGCTCTTCAGGGCGCTATAGCCGCTGTACGCGACGCTTCGGAAGCTATCAATAACTTCAACGCAACTCTTAAGATTTACAGTGACGCTACCGCTGTCGAGCAGTTCGCTGCCGCTAAGACACGCGATGATTACAATAACGCTCTGCGCACGCTGCGTTACGCTCGCCGTCGTGCAGCCGCCGACAAACACGAAGATGTATTTGAAGGCAACGAAGCCGCCGAAGGCAAATTCTATCTTTACAACGTAGGTCAGAAACAGTTCCTCCAGGGCGGTTCAGACTGGGGTGCTCACGCAGCTCTCGGCTTCTATGGCGACGAACTTACCCTCATGGAAAAAATCGAGGACAGCAAAGCTGGAGTTCCTTCGTTCGTTATCGAAACAGGTCTTTATAACGGTGAAAACAACCATTATCTGAACTATCGCGGCTATATGGATGCCGGCCACACAGTAGGTCAGGACGGTTGGGCGTTTGTCCCCGTAGAAGGTCGTGACAATATTTACTTTATCGTACAGAGCGATTATCCCGACGTACACATACAGTGGGATCCCTACGGAAGCGTTGACGGCGGTCAGAGCGACGAAACAAACGTATGCACCGAATCGCGCAACCTTGACAAAGCCAACGAAAACGCAATGTGGAAACTCGTTACTCGCGAAGAACGTCTTGCCCTTCTTGACGAAGCCAGCGAAGAAAATCCTGTTGACGCATCGCTCTTTATCGTCAATCCCGGCTTCAACCAACGCGTAACTATGGATGCTTGGGAAATCGAGAACGCCAGTGTTTGGGAAAGAGGTGGAAATCATTATGACTTCGTTCTCGAATCGTGGAATACGAGTGATATGACCTTAAACCAGTTCATCGAAGGCCTTCCCGAAGGCGACTATGTACTCACAGTACAAGGTTTCTATCGTAATGGCAGCTTCGATTATCAAGTGGACAATGACCGCGCCCAGTACGCTTATGTAGTGGCAGGAAGCGATGAAGATGGCGAAGACGTTGAACTTCCCAACATCCTGAGCGAAAGCAATATGGCTCCCGGTGAAGGTCGCGTGACAACTACCGAGGACGGCGAGCAAGTAGAGTTCCCCGACGGATGCATGCAAGTAACCAGCTACTTTAAAGCCGGTCTTTACAAGACAGTAGTTCCCTTCACAGTCGAAGAAGGCCAGGAAAAAGCCGTAATAGGTGTTTACAAAAATCAGTCTGACGCAGAACAAGACTGGGTTGTCGTTGACAACTTCAAACTGACTTACCTTGGCAAACCCGTAGTTGACGGTGTGGAAGACGTTAAGGTAGCTCCCGAAACAGAAGACAACCGCATCTTCAACCTGCAGGGTATCGAAGTTAAGAACGCCAATGTTCCCGGCCTCTATATCCGCAACGGTAAGAAGTTTATTGTTCGCTAATGACCCCATAGTTAGATTCTGACTATATTACACAATAAGTGCGCCCCGAAAGACTCGAACTTTCGAGGCGCACTTTAAAAAAGCCTATATGTTACAAAACAAATATCCCGGAATGTTAGTGGCTCTCGTCATGGTGTCAACATCTTTTAGCGCTATGGCTGTAACGGACGAGTTGCGAAGCACTTTCAATCCCAACAACATTATTCTACCTTCATCTCAGTACACGCCCGCACTTCCTTATGAAGCGAATGTATGGGTGTTTAACGAAGGCAAACGTTACGCAGACGCCGACTATAACAGGATATGGGCGACACCGGGCGCCGACGATGAGGGGAATGCATGGTACATGCCCGGATATAACGGTGAAGAAGGGTGGAGCATCCAACGGGCTCCGTTCAGCTCGGACGCCGTTTACAATGGCCAGACTTCATATCGTTGGATAACATCGGACATAACCGGTGAGATTTATTTGCGGCGCACTTTCACACTCGATAACGTGCCTGACAGCCCTGTATATCTGGCATGCGGACACGATGACGCGCCGTCCGAATGGTATATAAACGGAGAAATGGTTCACAGCGTCACGGACGGCTGGAACAATGACGAATACGTGCTTCTTTCTGACGATAAGAAAGCATTGTTAAAACAAGGAGAAAATATAATTGCAGTCCATGTCCATCAGAACTGGGGAGGCGCTTTCGCCGACTGCGGACTCTACGGCGCCGACGTGACCGTCACCAGGACTTTGCTGCACACGGTTGCCGATGGCTCATGGCCCTGCAAATACTATATACTTAACTACAACACAGACATCGAACCTGCCGAGCGCGCCGAATGGTTCGGTAGCGACGAGGACGAGACTTTCTGGATTGAAGGTGTGGGACCGTTCAGTAACGACAGGAATATGTTCCTTGTCACGGAATGGCCAAGCCAGGTACGACCCATTCTTGTCCGACGGCATTTTACGCTTACAGCCGATGACATGGCGGCTATTAACAACGAGGACTCCCGTGTGGTTATGACATGCAGCTATGACGAAAACCCTGTCATGTATCTAAACGGCACGCAGCTATGGAGTGCCTCCGGCTGGAACGATAACGACTACGCCCGTCTTAACTTCAACGCTGAGCAGAAAGCGTTGCTTCACGAGGGCGATAACATACTTGCCGTATCATTGATGCAAGGTGCCGGAGGTGGCCATATTGACTATGGACTCGCTGTAGAAATGCCATATAGTCAAAACTTTGTGTTCTTCCCTGTTAGCGAAGAGAAAAGCTTTGCCGACAATCGGATTTATGACCTTTACGGAAGATACATCAGCACAGACACAAAAGGGCTTGCTCCCGGTATATATATACAAAACGGAAAGAAATTAATTATCAAATAATCATCTCCTATCTAAACAGCAGTATCTTTATGAACAAAATCAATATAAAAACCGTGCTTGCGGCCTTGGCCATGTCAATAGGTGCCATGGGGGTTTGCGGTCAGACAACAGTGGTCGAACGACCCTTAGAGGGTACTAATCAGAATTATACCAACTTCCGCGCACCCCTCGTGCAGGCTCCGTTGTTAAAGTTGCCGGTCGGTGCTGTTCAACCTGGTGGTTGGCTACGTCAGTATCTCGAATTACAAAAAGAGGGACTTAACGGCAAACTTGGCACTGTAAGCGCATGGTTGGATAAGAACAATAACCAATGGCTGAGCGACAGTGGCGACCACGGATGGGAAGAAGTGCCATATTGGTTGCGAGGTTATTGCAGCCTGGCGTATATCCTTGATGACGAGGAAATGAAAAAAGAGGCGCAGGTGTGGTTTGACGCTGTGCTGTCCAATCTAAAGTCAGACGGTTTCCTGGGACCGCACAACTACGAAAACGGTAACCCCGAACTGTGGGCGCAGATGATTATGCTTTGGGCTCTTCAGACATATTATGAAAACAGCGGTGATGAGCGTGTCCTTGACGCTATGACAAATTATTTCAAATGGGAGATGACCGTCCCCGACTCACAGTTCCTCAAAGGGCTGTGGCAGGAGAAACGTGGTGGCGATAACCTATGGAGTGTCCTATGGCTGTATAACCGTACGGGAGACGAAAGTGTCCTGCCGCTCATTGACAAGCTTCACAGAAACACATCCGACTGGACGCTCGACAACGATCTGCCTAACTGGCACGGAGTTAACGTTGCACAGGGTTTTCGCGAACCGGCGACCTATTACATGTACACCGGCGACGAGGCCATGTTACGTCATACCTATGATAATTTTAACACCATGCGAGTCCGCTACGGACAGATGCCCGGCGGTATGTATGCCGCCGACGAGAATGCACGCGCGGGATATTTCGATCCTCGTCAAGGCGCCGAGACATGCGCTCTTGTCGAACACATGGCCAGTGACGAGATACTGATGGGCATAACCGGTGACCCTTTCTGGGCGGATCACTGCGAGAACGTAGCTTTGAACTCGTTTACCGCCGCTTTGATGCCCGACATGAAATCGTTGCGGTACATCACATCTGCCAATATGGCCATCAGTGACGAAAAACTGCATGGACCCGGCATTGATAACAATTTACGCGGTATGCTTTCGATGAGCCCTTTCAGTAGCCGTTGTTGCCAGCATAATCACGGTATGGGTTGGCCATATTACGCCGAGCATCTGGTGATGGCCACCGCCGACGGGGGACTCGCCACAATGCTATATGCCGCCAATACAACGACTGCAAACGTCGCGAACGGAAAGAAAGTGACACTGACTCAGAAAACAGAATATCCCTTTGACGAGACAGTAGCCATAACTGTCAATACCGACGGCACTGTGTCTTTCCCGTTGTATCTTCGTGTTCCCGCATGGGCGAAAGACGCTTCGGTGACCGTTAACGGGGAGGCTCAGGACATAGCCGCAGCCGAAGGGAAATACATACGTCTCAACCGGGAATGGAAAGATGGCGACGAAGTGCGCCTCACCTTACCCATGTCGGTTACAGCCGATGTGTGGCAACAAAACAAATCGAGCGTAAGTGTCAACTACGGTCCGTTGACCCTGTCGCTCAAGATAGACGAGATAATAGAACCTCATGATAGCCGCGACACCGATTTCGTGCAGGATGACTCGCATTGGCAGGAGGGTGTGGACGCTTCGTTGTGGCCATGCTATGTGTTACGTCCCGGATCTGCTTGGAACTATGCTCTCAAAGTCGATGACAATAACTTGCCAGTTGATTTCGTGGTTACAAAAAAAGAATGGCCTGCTGACAACATGCCTTTCACCCCCGAAAGCGTGCCTTTCGAATTTAAGGCTGTAGGCCGTCAAATCCCTTCGTGGGGATACGACGAAACCGGTCTTACCGACCTGTTGCCCACCAAGTTTGTGCCACAGAGCGACCAGGAAACTTCTATTACACTGATACCTATGGGAGCGGCGCGACTCAGAATAGCTGCTTTCCCTCGAGCAAACTGACAGTAAGGCGGACGCTTATATTCCTAAAATTTCCCCTGAAAATATAAGGACGTGTCTTTGACACATTGAAAATGATATAATTACAATTTCTTATCTATAAGTATATTTTATTATAAGGGATTGAATGTCAAAAAAATCTGTTAACAAATAAAACGGAGGACCGATAGACATGATTAGCGAGGTCCTCCGTTTTTATATCTATCCATGCGTCACGTTTTTTGGGGAGAACATTCCCAAATAGCAGAGTTTAATAACATGAAATGGGTCTGAAAAGGCAGATACGAATGAAAAAACTTTCGGATTGTCATATGAATTGCGAATAATTTGTATCTTTGTGTACTTTATGAATAAAAAAGCTACAAAAACATCGATTTTTAAACTGCGCACAATGTGCGTACTCTTGCTTGGGTGTCTTTTCTGTCAGGTGTCTTTCGCCGCTTCTCCCATTTTCGAAATTATCAAGACAGATGTTGCGAATAAAACAGAAAATCTTAGCGCCTTCCGCGACCGATATGGATTTTTATGGGTAGGGACAGCTTCCGGATTGGAGTGTTTCGACGGTAACGGTATGCCGGTTTTTGGCAACCAATCGCGAGTGTTACAAAATATCTCGGGAATGTCCGTGCTGACATTTTATGAGGATGGTGACAAGGTGTGGATAGGCACCGATAAAGGGCTTTATACTTACGACCGCGCCAACAATACTATTGAGAAATTTATTGCAACCACAAAATATGGTGTTACCATAAGCTCTCAGGTAAGCGGAGTGATAGCCGGCGAAAAAGGTAAGATATGGATAGGAACCCTCGGTCAAGGCGTATTTTTATACGACCCTTCTGAGTCAGAGCTCAAACAGAACAGCCGCCACGGGTCATTCTATAGCGATATAGTGACAGGCGCCGACGGTCTTATTTACGCGGCAACTTTTGATGGCGACATACAGTCGTTCGACGACAACGGCGAAATGATTAAGTCATATCATATTCCCGGATTTGTCAATAGTAAAAACGCCGTATTGCTGTCTCCTTCGGGTCGTGACCTCTGGGTGACTTCGGGAAACGGTCTATATGTTCTTGAGGGCTTGACCGGCGAGATTAAAGCCATCTCCACCCCCGGATTTATCGGTGTGGCTAACTCTTTGATAACACGGCCTGACGGCTCGCTGTTTATCAGCAGTGACGAAGGTATCTGGCAGTATGGGACTATCAGTGGAAAGTTCAACGAAGTCAGCCAATATAACTCGAGCACGTCGGGGGTCACTCCTATCGTATCGGTGATAGAAGACTCTGACGGAAACCTTATCGTTGTCAGAAGTATTGGCGGTTTGGAACTACTGATGACGCGCTCAATGCCCTTTATCTTTGTCGGATGGGAAGGTACGGGATTGCCGAAAGCTAATTCGGCCATAAGGGCGATGGCCTTTGCGCCTCGCCGCGATGTAATATGGGTAGGCACTGACGACGGGGTGTGCGTCTTCGATATCGCGAGTCGTCAATTCCGACCTTCGATAGTGACCGATTTGTCTGATGTGTCTGTGACCACCATGGTGCTTAAAGGCGAGGAATTATGGATAGGAACACACAACGACGGCATATACAAGTGTGACACACGCAACGGCATTATAAGTCATTATACATACGACCCGAATAAGCCCTACACTGTCATAAGCAATAATATAAATCATATCGGATGCACCCGATCGGGTCAGATTCTCGTTCTTACCGACTGGGGTGTGTGTCGTTATGACGAGGCAGGAGACAATTTTCCGCAACTACCCGAGTTCGAACAGAATACACGTGCCATGGGCATGCAGGAGGACAATGCGGGTGGTATTTGGATATCGTCCTCGAACAACGGGTTGTACTACCGTCGCCCCGATGACCCGCGGTTCAGTCGCGCTTTCTGGTGTAAGTCGCTTAATACATCGCCGATAACAGCTTTCGCTTTTGATAACGAAAAACGTATATGGGCTGCATCATCAAAGGGTGAAATATACGTTTATAACGACAGCATCGAGGATTTCAGACAGATAGAAATGCCCGCGGTGAATAATGTGCTGACAGCTTTTATGGGGTCGGACGACCTTGGCAATATTTGGCTTGGAACCGATGAATGGCTCGTAAGGGCTGACGAAGGTGATAACCATCGCTATTTTAACTTTTCACGTCAAGCTGCCCAGATACCTGTCAGTAGTCCCGCTATTGTCCTTGACAAGGGTTGGATGGCTATCGGTTGTGTCGACGGGCTTATGTTGTTCAACCCCGCCAGTTTGCAAAAATATGATTACAAGCCAAGAGTATATCCTCTGGCTCTGTCGTTGCCGGTTCTCCCCGATGACTCGGACGAACTTAGCAGCCGTAACCTGAACGTGCCGTTATATACACGGGATAATATTAAATTACCCTATACCGACAATACCTTTACGATAAGTTTTGCCGCGATTAGACCGCTCAGCGAATCCGACTTGCGCTATGACTATATGCTCGAAGGCATTGACAAAGGATGGGTAATAGGGTCGAACGTAGCTGAAGTGACATATAACAATCTGTCGCCGGGAAATTACGAGTTTCTGCTACGTCCTCATGGACTTAAGGATGCCGAGGTTACGCGCATGGGTGTCTCGATACTTCCTCCATGGTATCGTACCGACTGGGCGTTCTTGGCGTATCTTATCTTGCTGATTCTGCTCGGTTGGATGGCCTATAAGATAGGACGCGTACTGGTGCAAAGGAATCTGCAACGAAAAATGCAGGAAGTGCAAGTGCAGAAGGAACGCGAGGTTTTCGAAGCCAAGACCCGCTACTTTGTCGACCTGGTGCATGAGATACGGACGCCCCTTATGCTCATCAGTCTGCCTCTGGAACAGCTTGCCGGCGAGACCACAACCGGGAAGCCATCTGACAACAAGAGCTCCAATGACAAATATATCAAGTCAATGCAACGCAACATCGACTATCTCCTTGGTATTACTAACCAACTGTTGGATTTTCGCCGTGCGGAAAGTGACAGTGAGATAAGGTTGAATCTTTCGCGTTGCAACGTCTCGGATATGTTGCGTAACATATACCGGCGTTTCGAAGAGCCCATGCGAGTGCGAGGCAAGGATCTTGTATTGCGTCTGCCAGAGGATGATGTGCGTGCCACTATCGATGTCGATAAGATAGAACGCCTGTTTATGAACTTGCTGGGCAACGGTATGAAATATGCTAAATCGCGATTGGTCATATCGTTACGGGAGACAGAAGACGGCACTGTAGAGCTGACCGTGGCCGATGACGGTCCCGGTGTACCTGAAGCAGAGCGCGAGCGCATCTTTGACACTTACTACCAGATTGGTAACGATAAGGTTGCCGCTACTCTCGGTACCGGGCTTGGACTCGCTTACGCCAAGCTTATAGCCAACGCGCATGGCGGAAACATCATCGTGGGTGAAAGTGCCGAAGACGGAGGTGCCTTGTTTACGCTTACTATTCCGAAAGGCGATAATCTCGAGGTTGTTAACGATAAAGAATACGATGATTTTAACGAGCGAGAGGATGCTGTGGCAACCCGTCAGGATGTAACGGTGTTACTTGTGGACGACAACGATGACCTTCGCGAAATGATTACCGAAACGCTTGCCAGTCATTATACCGTCGTTTCGGCATCGAATGGACAGCAAGCGCTCGATGTCCTGAAAGACAATAAGATTGATATCATTGTGAGTGATGTCATGATGGATGTTATGGACGGGTTGGAGTTGTGTCGTAAAGTTAAGGGCGATATCAACTACTCGCATATACCCTTTGTGTTGCTCACCGCCATGACGTCGCCCGAAGCACACGAGGAGGGACTGATGTGTGGCGCCGAGGTATATCTGGAGAAACCGTTCCCGATGCGACAACTTGTCCTGCAAATAGAGAATCTGTTGAAATCACGCCGACTTATTTATGAGAAACTGGCTTCCGAGAACAATCTGCCCGATGCGAAGTCGCCTATGGCAGGTCTTAATAAGATGGATGCCGAGTTCCTTGAAAAGATGAACGCTCTCATTACCGAGTCGATAAACAACGAAGAATTTTCTATCGACCTGTTGGCACAGCGCCTCAATATGAGCCGGTCAAGTTTCTACCGTAAGATAACAGCGGTCACAGGAATGTCGCCCAACGAGTATCTTAAAAACTTCCGCCTCAACCACGCCGCTCAGCTGTTGCGCGACGGTTATCGTGTTACAGAGGTTTCAGAGAGGGTGGGATTCACCTCGTCATCCTATTTCGCAAAATGTTTCCGTGAAAAATTCGGTGTGCTCCCAAGCGATTATCCTCCGCAAACAGAGGGAGCTGAGTCCTGACTGGCAATGCATGCAGGGGCGACGCACATAGGTCAGTGCGGTCAGCACATCAGCACCAATAACGTTAAAAATTGAAAGATGGAAGTCCGTCGGGTGACCAAGTCACATTCTGTACATAAATGTCAGAGTATTTCTGATCGTCGACAAGATGATGTCCCTGGAAAAGGACCAGGGTCGGTTCGTCGGGCGTCGGCGTTATGACAGAAATGTTTGATATACCCACAATGTCGCTGTTGGTGTCGTAGACGGGCGACATGGGTTCGGGCAATTTTGTCCACGAAGCCGGCTCAAGCAAATCGGAATTGACATCGGCATGAAGCATTCCTACGATGGAGTAGGGTGTCCATATACCGCTGGCCGAATATGCTATGAAAACCCGACTGCTGTCCGGTGACAGGAACCCTTCCGGGTTCTCGTTCACAAAAATCGGGTATGCGCTGCGTGTGCCATAGGGAGTTATCCACTGTCTTTCCCATTCATACTGCGGACGCGACAACAGGACACGTCCCGACTTGAGAGTCCATGGATTTTCCATTTCGGCTATAAAAATACATTGCGTCTCTGTTTCGGCGCGACGATGCTCCCAGCCCGACCATAACAGGAACTGACGTTCACCGATGTTAAAGGTTGAGGGATGAATGCCGAAGTTCCACTCTTCGTTGGTGATAATGGGGCCATGTAGAGACCATTCGCCTTCCAGCGGGTCTTCTTCCGTGTTTTCAAGCACATACAGCTGGTGGTTGTCGGTATTGCCGTCGTCTGCCTCGAAATATATATACCATTTGTCGCCTATGCGGGAAATTTCGGGAGACCATATATTCATCATGCCGTTTTCTGCGCCGTTGAGTATGACAATGGGCGACGCGGTGGCAAGCGAGTCAATGTTATCCGCCACATATAAATTAATGTCGGGACTCTGGCAAGTGAAATAATATTTGCCGTTGTGAAAGGTTATATTAGGATATGCCGCTCCTTCAAAAAGCAGTGTTGGCTGTTGGCTTACAGTTTCGGCTTTTTTGGAACATCCGCTAAGAAAAATTAAACAGAGGGCGGCGATATAGACTAATATTTTCATATTTTTCATGGTTGACATGCGCAAAAATACAAAAATTTAATAAAATGTGAAATAAAAAAATTGTGTCATATAACATGAATAATTGGGCAAGAATGTTTTTCAAGCCTTTTATAAGCGCTAAAACAAGCGATTTGAACAGAAATTTCACTTATTTGAACACATTTTATTGTTTGTTGCTATAAATCGAACATAAATTTGTAGTCGATAAAGAATCTAAACCAATCAAAAACCAATAATGAAAAACTTCAAACTTAAGAAAAAACTGGAAGCCATGAGTAAAGTCATGCTTTTCGGCGTGCTTTTCTGTGGTTTTCTTTCGTCGTGCAAGGATGAGGAGACAGTCGATGTCTCGGTTCCCTTTGACCCGTCGAAACCTGTCGTTATAGACTCGTTCACACCCGAGAACGGCAGCGCTTACGAGCAGATCATCATCAAGGGTAGCAATTTCGGTGATGATAAGGACAAAATTTCGCTTAGCATTGGCGGTAAAGACGCTGTGGTCATCAATGTGATGTCCGACAAGCTTTACGCTTTCGTTCCGCCGCAGGCATTTTCTGGCGAAATAGTTCTGACTGTCTATGACAGCGCCAATAATCCCCATTCGGTTGTTAGCTCGAAAAGATTCGTCTATGACGCTCTGCCCGTTGTGGGTACTCTTTGCGGCTATCAGAACGATAACGACAGTCAAGGTGAACTGTGGGGTTCGTTCGATGTCTGCACCGGATTTAACGCCGAAGGTACGCTGGCAATCGACCCGCTTTATCCCAACCGCGTGTATATAACATACGATAAGGGAGCCGGTATGATAGCTCAACTGGATTTGGACGCTCGCGAATGCACACCGTTGATGACAGCGAACAAATTCGGAACACAACGCTTGCGTAACGTTGATTTCTCGCTCGACGGCAAATATATGCTGGTATCGACCGACCGTGCCGACCAAGGCTTCAACTCGACAAGTGTGTGGATTGTAACGCGCAACTCAGACGGCACCTTCAGCGACCGTTCGTCGTGCCAACCCCTTGTCGCATATAAACAATGTAATGGTGTGGCTGTGCACCCGGTCAACGGAGAGGTTTATTTCAACAGTTACAGTAACGGTGAACTCTTCCGCATGGAACTTGATGACTATTTCAAGGCCACCGAACCCGATCCGGAAACAGGCGAGGTAGCCGGATGGACGGGCTATCGTGAAGATGGCGCATTCCGCGAACTTTTCAAGATTCAAGACCCCTCGTACGAGTTTGCCACAATCATCCATCCCTCGGGCGACTATGCTTATCTGGTTGTCATCAACCGCAGCTATATACTCCGTTCGGACTACGACTGGAACAAGAAGGAATTCATGACCCCGTATGTAATGGCCGGCTCTAACGGCAGTGGCAACTGGGTGGATGCCGTTGGCACTAACGCCCGCGTGAACCGTCCCTATCAGGGTGTCTTTGTTAAAAACCAGCAGTATGTTGACGAAGGCAAGTCGGATGTTTACGACTTCTATTTTGCCGACTGTCTTAATTTCTGTGTCCGTTACATTACTCCCGAAGGCATTGTGCGCACATACGCAGGACGCGCTCCCTCGACCAACGGTAACATCTGGGGCACTGAAGACGGCGCTTTGCGCACCGCTGCACGTTTCCGCGATGTGACAGGCATTGTCTACGACGAGACCCGCGAACGTTTCTATGTACTTGACCATAACAACCGCCGCATACGTACCATCGGTAAAGAAAGTGAAGACACTATCATAAACGGTGGTGACGAAGACGATGAAGAAGGTGGCGAAGAAAACGCAGAAAACGCAGAGTAAGGTACCTCAGAACACATTTATTCACGACCTTAGAAATACATGATCAACGATATGTTACTGAAAAGACTATTCACCTTGATTGCCGCGCTGGTTTTCATTATGCCCCTGGCTTCGGCAAAGATTATAAAAGGTACTGTCCTTGATGACCAAGATGACGAACCCCTTATCGGAGCGTCAGTAGTGGTCAAGGGTCAGAAAGTGGGCGTTGCCACCGACATTGACGGTAATTTTGAAATTGACGTGCCGGCATCGGCAAAAGCAATTGTTATAAGCTATGTGGGCATGGATCCGCAGGAATTCCATATTGATAAAATACCTGCCAGCGATTTCGTTGTCCGCATGAAATCCAATAATATTCTTGACGAGGTTGTCGTAACCGGTATGGGTGCCCGTAAGAAAATCACGGTGACGGGTGCTGTGACGGCTATCGACGTAGATGACATCAAACACTACAACACCTCCAACCTGTCTAACGCTCTTGCAGGTAACGTTCCCGGTGTTATCGCGATGCAGACATCCGGTCAGCCCGGTAAGAACAAGTCGGAATTCTGGATTCGCGGTATCTCGACATTCGGTGCCGGCTCATCGGCCTATATTCTGGTGGACGGTTTCGAGCGTGAAAACATCGACGACCTCAATATCGAGGATATCGAGACCTTCACAGTCCTCAAGGACGCATCGGCAACCGCCATCTACGGTTCGAAGGGCGCTAACGGCGTTGTGCTTATCACCACAAAACACGGTAACGAAGGCTCAATCAAGATAAACGCAAAGTTCGAGAGTGCATACAACACACGTACACGCACTCCCGAGTTTGTTGACGGTTTGACATACGCCTCGTTGCTCAATGAAGCCAATATCACCCGAAGCAACGGTACATATTTTACTCCCACCGAGCTCGAACTGTTTGCAAACGGTCTCGACCCCGACCTCTATCCCAATGTGGACTGGAAAGACCTTATTCTGAAGGACGGCGCCATGAGCTATCGCGCCAATCTTAACCTGAGCGGCGGTGCGCGTAACGTGCGTTACTATGCTTCAGTGTCGTATGTCAACGAAGAAGGTATGTACAAGACCGATGCCACACTGCGCGAACGTTACAACACCAACGCCAACTATAGCCGTTGGAACTACCGCGTAAATCTTGACATAGACATCACCTCGACTACACTGTTGAGAATAGGCACATCGGGCGACTTGTCGTTGCGTAACGCTCCTGGTATGGGTGACGGCGACGCATGGAACTCGTTGTTCGGTTACAATGCCATTCTTACTCCTATCATGTACAGCAACGGTTATGTGCCCATGATCAATATGAATCGTGACGATCTTCGCACCAACCCGTGGGTAATGACAACCCAGACCGGTTATCGTCAGGAATGGAACAACAACCTTCAAAACAACGTTTCTCTCGAACAGGATCTTAAGTTCGTTACCCCCGGCTTGCGTTTTGTGGGTCGCTTCGGTTACGACACATATAACTACAACTACATCGATCATCTTCAGCAACCCGACCGTTGGTACGCCAATGGACGTGACAACGTGACCGGCGAACTCATTTTCGACAAAATCAAAGATAAAGTCGATATGTATCAGGCTTCGGGTAACGACGGTTCGCGCCGCACATTCCTTGACCTTATGCTGACATACAGCCGCGAGTTCAAAGGTGGAAATAACGTAGGTGCTACTGTTAAATACACATACGACTCGAGTATCGCCACACAGAACATCGGCGATGATATCAAAAACGGTATCGCCCGTAAAAACATGGCACTTGCCGGCCAGGTGCTTTACAACTATAAGTACCGTTACTTCGCCGATTTCAACTTCGGTTATAACGGTTCGGAAAACTTCGCAAAAGGACACCGCTTCGGTTTCTTCCCCGCTTTCTCGGTGGCATGGAACGTTGCAAACGAACCGTGGATGTCCGGCGCTGGTTCATGGCTTAACATGTTCAAGATACGTTACTCATGGGGTAAGGTAGGTAACGACAAAATGGGTACCCGTTTCCCCTATCTGTACACCATCGACTATACAGGCGACAATATCTATAACTTCGGTACGCTTACCGACCAGACACGAGCCGCCTATATGCAAGGTATGCACTTTGCGTCGCTTGCCGCCACAAATGTTACCTGGGAAGTATCGACGAAGCAAGACGTGGGTGTTGACCTCAGCCTTTTCAACGGCCGTTTCAACATCACCGCCGACTACTTCCACGAAAAACGTACCGGTATTTACATGATACGTAACTTCCTGCCCGGTTCCATGGGTCTTGAATCAGCACCGTGGGCTAACGTAGGCGCCGTCAAATCGGAAGGTGTGGACGGTAACTTCTTCTACAACGAACGCTTCGGCGAAGTGGCAGTGACAGTACGCGGCAACCTTACCTACAGTAAGAACACCATTCTTGACTATGACGTAGAGAACGCCGTTTATCCCTATCAGTATCAAACCGGCTATCGCATCAACCAACAGCGCGGTCTTGTGGCTCTGGGACTTTTCGAGGATTATGAAGATATCCGCAATTCGCCCAAACAGATGTTCGGTGACGTTCAGCCCGGTGATATCAAGTATAAGGATGTCAACGGTGACGGTATAGTGGACAGCAGCGACGAAGTGGCCATCGGCGCGACAAGCACACCTAATCTTATTTATGGTGTCGGTGTATCGGTACAATGGCGCGGATTTGACTTTAACGTTCACTTCCAGGGAAGCGGTAAGTCGACAGTATTGCTTTCAGGCAAGACAGTATGGGCTTTCAGCCAGGACCGTTACGGCCAGATTCTTAAGGACATGGTCAATGACCGTTGGGTTGATTCGGAAACAGCCGCCCAGCTCGGTATACCCGCTAACGAGAATCCCAACGCCACATATCCCCGCCTGGTTTATCTTCAGAGCAACGCTTCGCACAACAACTACCGCGCGTCGAGTTATTGGATGCGTGACATAAGCTATCTGCGACTCAAAAACCTTGAAGTGGGTTACAACCTCCCCGACAAATGGATGCAGGCTATTCATTTCGAAAGTTGCCGTTTCTTCCTGCAAGGCACAAACCTGTTGACATTCTCCGCTTTCAAGCTTTGGGACCCCGAAATGGGTAGCTCGAACGGCGAGGCATACCCGCTGACAAAATCAGTGACAGTAGGTTTCCAACTTAACTTTTAATCCTGTCTGACTCATGAAAAATAAATTTTATTCAATATTATTCGTTACCGGTGCTCTCACCGCATTGACATCGTGCAGCGACGTTCTCGATGCCGACAAGTACCTCGAAGACCGTAGAACGCTCGAGAGCGTATTCACCGATATAAACCAGACTAACGCCTGGCTTACCCAATCATTCTCTTTTCTCCGTGGCGATTTGGCCGACTGCAAAACAAAAGAAAGAACCTACTTCCAGTGTTTTGCTGACGATATGTACTATGGCGACCGTGACGAATATCGCGGCGATGCCTACCCCTACATGGAGTCATACAATGCGATAAAACAAGGCGACTACAACGAGAACTTTGCACAGAACGCGTGGTACAACGCCTACAAGGGTATTTATCAAGCATCGGTGTTCATTCAGAACATAGACATGAACGATAAACTGACCCTTGAGGAACGTCTTGACATGAAAGGTCAGGCTCGTTTCGTACGCGCATATTATTATTGGTTGTTGTTGCGCCGTTACGGTCCTGTGCCCATCATGCCTGAAAACGGAGCTGACTATACGCTTCCTTATGAGGAACTGGCCACACCGCGTAGCACCTACGAAGAGGTAGCCGAGTTCATCGGAGCCGAAATGGTACAAGCTTGCGAAGAACTGCAGTCGTGGAGCCGTTTCCAGGGTAACACCGACGCTACAGCGATTATACGTCCCACCAAAGGTGCAGCTCTTGCCACCCGCGCGTTGGCCTATCTCTATGCCGCAAGTCCCCTTGCCAACGGTCAGCTTGCCAACGGCTATCATCCCGCCGGTGTAACCGATGCTTTTGCCCAGAACTTACGCAATCGTGACGGTCAGCCTCTGTTGTCGCTCACTTACGACGAATCTAAATGGGCGCGCGCCGCTGCTGCCTGCCGCGACGTCATCGAGTGTGAGGCACACTACGAACTTTACCATGCCGGTGTAAATACCAGCGATAACAAGAACACCGGTTATCCCAAAACAATAACTCCTCCCGATGACGGCGATTTCTCGACGAAAGCTTGGCCTGACGGATGGATGGACATTGACCCGTATCTGTCGTACCGCGATTACTTTAACGGTGTCGTAGGTCTGGACAACTCTGAAATTATTTTCTCGCGCGGTTACAACGCCGATTATAGCTGGCACTCGAATGTCGATGGCTTTGTGACACACCAAATGCCTAACTCGTTGTTCGGTTTCAACAGTCACGGTCTTACCCAGAAAATGGTTGACGCTTATTATATGAACGACGGTACCGATGTTGCCGGTAAAGACAGCGAGCTTAACGGTGGTGACGGTTCGGAACGTTCGAAAGAATGGACGACAACCCGTGGTGCTAACGTCTACACCAACTTCCCGCCTCTTGGCCCCAACGTGTCGATGCAATACGCCAATCGCGAACCTCGCTTCTATGCTTGCGTGTCGTTTAACGGTTCGTACTGGTGGGATCCGTGTCCCACACGCAGCAACTCGAACAGATATCAGCAGATATTCTATTACCGCGGTACCACAAGCACCGGAGGTTCGAGCGACGGTTCAAGTACATCGACAACAACCAACAATGGTTATCAGAACAACTCGTACTACCTGCGTACCGGCATCGGTTGCAAGAAATGGGTGAATCCTAACGATTACCGCACAATCCGTGATGGCGGTGACTATGACAATATCGTGCATAAATGGGAACCTGCCATACGCTATGCCGACATCCTCCTTATGTATGCCGAGGCGCTTAACGAACTGAACGGTTCCTACTCAATTCCGTCGTGGGATGGCAAGAAAACCTACAACATAAGCCGCGATGTGACAGAAATGAAGCGTGGCATACGTCCCGTTCGCTGTCGTGCCGGTTTGCCCGATTACACACCCGGCGAATACGGTGACCAGATGACACTACGCAACAAAATCAAACGCGAACGCATGATTGAGCTTATGGGCGAAGGCAAGCGCTATTACGACCTTCGTCGTTGGATGGATGCTCCCGTCGAAGAATCGAAGACAATTTACGGATGTAATGTCATGATGACTTCCAAGCAGCCTGACGAATTCCAACGCGTAGTGCCTATCTATAACCTTCCGACAGTTTTCGCCGACAAGATGTATTTCTGGCCCATCTGTTTTGACGAGCTGAAACGCAACAAAGAGTTGGTACAGAATCCCGGTTGGCAGACACAAGACTAATGGCTTTAACCAATCATATCAACCGATTAAAAACTTACACGCATGAAAATGAATATAAGCAAATATAACAAGGTGTTCATGATGGGTTCGGCTCTTATGCTTGCTGCCGTTGGCCTTACATCATGTAACAATGACTGGACCGAAGAACAATATTTCCAGTATGTGAGTTTCAAAGCACCGCTCGACACCGAGGGTTCAAGCGTTGGTGTCACCACCGTGTACATACCTTTCACGAGGGTTAACGAAGATGGCACTCCTATCTATGGCGAAGGTCTGTCAAGTTACAATCTGCCCATGATTGTCAGCGGATCGACAGATAACGCACGCGATATCATAGCGCATGTTGCTCACTCTGACACTCTGGACATACTTAATATCGAGCGTTTCAGTATCAACCGTCCCGAGATATGGTATAAAGATATGTCGGAATATGCATCTTACCCCGAATCAATAAAGATTCCCAAAGGAGAAAACATAGGGTTGCTACCCATCATGATGGATTTCCGTACCATCGATCTTAGCGACCGTTATGTGCTTCCTCTGACTGTGGTTGAAAACCAGTCTGACGGTTGCTTCCGAAATCCTCGCAAAAATTATGCCACCGCCATGTTGCGCATACTGCCCTATACAGACTTTTCGGGTGTCTTTCAGGCAACCAACATGAAGTTCTACATCATATCGGGCGGTGTCGTTGACAACGAACCCGGTGCCATGACGACGGTACAGACTTATGCCGTCGACCAAAACACGGTGTTCTTCTATGCCGGTACATTTGACGAAAGCAGCCAGTTGCGCAAAGATTTCAAAATTTTTGCTCGCTTCACTCCCAATAAGGTAGGGGGCACCTCGGGCACTGTCGAACTGTTTACCGACAATGAACAGCTAAACTTCTCGCAAAATGGTCTTGCCTCGTACACTATCATCGAACAAGAAGACGAGGTTCAATCGTATATTGTCAGACGTACGCTGATTGTCAGCGATGTTAACTATACGTTTGACGACTATCGTACCGCTCCCGGCTCGGTTATTACCTACAATGTCACCGGTAACATGACAATGGAACGTAAGCTCAACACCCAGATGCCGGAAGAAGACCAGATTGTATTTGAATAAGAACAGGTTAATTTTAGGTTTTTGATTAGGTACTGATAAAAATTACTTCGTGCAAAATCAAATGAATGTATGTTATCAGTAAGTGGAACGCCCGACGTGTATAAAGAGAGTCAATTGTAAGTGGAGTCGGGTGTTCCACTAATCCTATTCAAGAATTTATTCTAAATGAGAAAAATATTTGTATGAGAAAAGTAGTATTGTTGTTGACAGGGATTCTTTGGTCGAGTTGTGCTGTCGTAGGTCAGTTGACCGACGCTCAGCAGACGGCGGTAAATAACATCACGCGCGCCATGGCGATAGCCGATGCCGCATGGTCCTCCTCGATGAAGGGTACGGAAGACAACATGTACATGGCCGATACTTATAACACCCAGACCGGGAGCGCCAGCGGTCCAAGCGATGTTTGGCCGTACACCGCGGCTATCGAGGCACATAACTCTATCCTCGAGGCGCTTAACGAGCTAAAGGAAATTGACCCTATACTTTACGACGACTACTTTGACAAATATAAGGAACAGCTTATTCGCCTTATTGATAATCTCGAATATTACCGAGGAACCTATCGGCTGTCTTCGTATGCTACCAGCAATAAAGAGTGGAGCGTATATGCTGTGCCCCGAGCTTCGGTTCGCGGTACGGCAAATGTCACCGGCATCCTAAATGTCTACGATGACCAGATGTGGTTGGCTCGCGAACTCATCCGCGCCTATAGGTTAACTGACAACGAAGATTATCTGGAGCTTGCGTCCTATCTGACAGACTATGTCCTTGAAGGATGGGATTGCTGGCGAGACGAAAACGGTGAGGAATACGGCGGCATTACATGGGGACCCGGTTACAACTCTAAACACGCTTGCAGTAACTCGCCCATTATTCAGCCGCTTGTGTGGCTCTCTGACATATACTCTGACCGCGACGATACTGTCCAGTATTGTTATCGGCAAGCAGAAACAAACAATGTGGTAAAGGAAACATTACCACGAACCGACTACTATCTTGATTTTGCCAAACGCATCTATCACTGGCAGAAAGACAAGCTCCAACATTCGTCCGGCGTTTTCTGGGACATGATGGGAGCTCCCGGTGAAATAATCGTGTCGAGGGGTTTTCGCCAGCATGTCGATTGTGGCGGTCCCACAGGAAATTTTTATAGTTACAACACAGGCACAATGATTGCCGGTGCCGCTGAACTTTTCCGTGTCACAGATGATGAGGACTATCGCGACGATCTTTCAACAATCAGCAAGGCATCTCTGAACAAATTTGCCAAATATGTGCGCAAACAGAATGCCTACGAGTTTAACACCGACGCGACAGCGACATCCGGGTTTAACACCTGGTTTAACGATGTTCTCATGCGTTCGTATGTCGATGCATATCCCTACACGACGAACACATCGGCCAACACGGGATTGACCTCGTTTCAGACAACGTTGGATTATGCTTTTGAAAATCACAATCGCAATAACCTTTTGCCCATTCGACTGCTTGACGGCTGGGGTAACGATGTGGTGACAAAAGCCTTCCATCAGTTCGCTTTTGCTTCTGAATATGCGTTGTTGGCAAAGTGGTTGCTTTCGAAAGACCAGATGAACGCCGTAGAAGATATCATCATGAGAAATGTGGACGATGAAGAAGAAGTCTATTCGCTGACCGGCCGTCACATCGGTACCCTGAAAAATGTCAGGGATTCTCTCCCCAAAGATGTCTATATCGTTGGCCACAGCAAAGTGGTGTTGGGTAAATGACGCCAGTCTGACAAATCAACCATGAAATTCTAAGAATTAAATAATGTTTATGAAAAAAAACTTCACTTTTGCACTTGTTCTCCTTTCTGTGATGGCATGCGCAAAAGTCTCGGCGCAGTCAGTCGTCGAGATGCGGATTAATCAAAATCCGCTTTTTGAGATTTTTACCGACCAGATTAACACAGCACTTCCCGCTGAAGGCGGACAATTGCTCCTTGGCGCCAACCTTGTAGTCAAGGGAGGCAGCGGAGAATATACCTACCGCTGGTATGATGACACGGGTCGCACATTAGGAGAAACCGAAACGATTACCGTTTATGATGAGGGTAAGTATCACCTCGACATATCGGACACTTGCGACTGCATGCAGACAGTGACTTTTGATGTAACTACCGCCGGAGTTTCTGACCCGCGTTTCGCTCAATTTTATGTATCACCAAATCCCACTACAGGTCATGTTGAGTTTAGCGCGACACCGGCTGTACAATTGACAGCCATTTCAACGTCGGGCACACTATGCGCCCTTGTCGATAATGGGGGAGAGGCCTTTGTATCGGCCGATTTATCTCAACTCGCTCCGGGTACTTATATCATCACCCTTACCGGAGTCGATAACAAGGTATATGTCACCCGTATTATTAAGAAATGATTAATCGGGGTAAATACTTAAAGAACACAGTCATGAAGCAAAAAATATTAGTGGGCATATTCGCGTTGTTGAGCGCTTTCACAACGATACACGCCGAGCGTCAGATTTGTTATGCCGTACAAGGACAGGAAGTAAAGTTTAATATTACCTGGACATCTGAAAACTATGGTAAGTTGCAGTGGGAGCAATCGACCGATAACGGCGAGACTTGGACTGCAATCAAAGATGCGACAAAACCGAGTTTTTCGTATATCATGAAAAATGACTCTCCGAGTCTTTACCGCGTTGTCATAGAGGGAGACCCTTCATGTCCTGCGATAACAGAAGTACGAGAGGTTCGATTGGTTGATATAAGCGGTCGCGTGGCCGAGAGCGGCAGCGATTACATAAACATCACAGTAAGCGCGCCTCTTCTCGTTGACGTTGATTTGGCTGAGTACGGATATGCTGTCAGTCTCGGAGGCCTGAACCGTCCCCATACTCTGATTGAAAGAGTTAAAGTGGGTGACAGTCTGCCGGGTGAACAATTCGTGATGACCTGCGCAGGACTCCTTCCCGGTACATCGTATTCGTTGCGTCCCTATTTCAAGACAGCGGACGGCTCTGTGCTTTTCGGGGCGGCTAAATCCGCAAAAACAAAAGATGGAATAGCTTTTGACTCGGAGGACTGGATAATCGAAAAAAATACCGTCCAGATACCCTTCTCATCAACGACCGAACTGTCTGAAGAGCCTGAGTTGTGGTTTGGCGCCGATAAGTCAAGTTTAGAGAAATGCGATATCAAAGCTTTGGGAAACAATAAGTATTGCTCGCAGAACTTAAAGAATCTGACGCCCGGCACGACATATTTGGCCGTTGTCAAAGCGCGCATCGGCGAAGATGTTTTTGAAATAGAAAAAAACGTGACGACCTGGTCTGATTACTCGACTTTCGAAGTGGATAAGACCGTGAAACCTGTAACCCACGGTATAGATTGGGACAACACCAATCTTATTTGTCTGACTCCCGACAAACTGCAGGTTGAGTATCCGAGAATGTGTCGCGTTGATGAAAACAAGATATTGCTCGCATATCATGGCGGAGAAAACGATGCCTGGCATAATTGCTACCTATCAAAAAGTTACGATAACGGCCGTACCTGGACAGATGCCGAAGAAATTTTTAACAAAACAAACACTTTCCTGGGTAGCGGATATTGGCGTATAGTCAACCCCGAGATGACCAGACTGGCAAACGGTTGGGTTATACTGACATGTGTCGCTAATGCCAATCCGGAGACAAATTTTAACTGTAAGGTTCTGGCTACCATATCGAAAGACGGTGGCGAGAGCTGGAGCGACCCCATAGTGGTGGGTCGCGGTCGCACTTGGGAGCCCCAAGTGGTGCAGTTGCCCAATGGCGAATTGGAACTGTTGGTATCGTCCGAAGCCACGTGGTGGGAACAAGGCGGTGCGTTGAATCAGGAAATCGTCTCCACACGTTCGACTGACAACGGACTTACATGGACTCAGTATAAGCGAGCCAGTTATAAGGCAGGTGCTCGTGACGGAATGCCGGTTGCCGTGGTGATGCAGGGCAATAAAGGGGTGGTGTTCATCGAAGAGAGTGTTAACGGAGGCATCCCACCTACAATACAACATCGCGACCTGGACAAAGAGTGGGATACTCTGGCCTGGAACGCCCAGGACGACAAAGACCGCTGGCGCACAGGCTTTAAGACAGGTGCTGGCGCTCCTTATATGATACAGCTACCTACGGGAGAATTCCTCATAATGGCTCACTCCGACCAAACCGGCGCTGTTTGGCAGACTTCGAGGCCACAGACAGCTCTGACCGATAACAGTGGACACGGTTTCTATTACTTTAAAACACCACTTTCGGGCAATGTTTTGCCGGCGCAATGCGGTGCCTATTATAATTCATTTTTCCTCTATGACGACACCACTGTCTGGTTGCTGTTCACTAAAGCCCAGTATGATGGCGACCGCCGTGTCGAAAGCGACATCATGATACTGCCCGGAAAAATAGTTGAAATGTGATAACCCGGATCGACCCCGGTGTAAAAACTTAATTATACAAACACGACATAAAACCAATCCAATTATCTTAATAAAAATGAAGAATTGCTTTTTTATTGCTGCTGCAGCATTGATGATGGCCTCGTGTGCCAACCATGAAGAAACCACGACGTTGACAAAGTCCGGTCTTAATCCCGAAGATTTTGTCGCTGAAGTCGACGGCAAGAATGTCGGCTTGTATACGCTTACCAACGCAAACGGTTTGGAAGCGTGTATCACCAATTATGGCGGACGCGTTGTATCGCTGATGGTTCCCGATAAGAACGGCGAGTTTGTCGACGTTGTTTTGGGACATGACTCGATAGCTGACTATATAAACGTGGACGGTAACTTCGGTGCGCTCATAGGTCGTTACGGCAACCGAATCAATCAAGGACATTTCTCGATTTGTGGCCGTGAATATCAGCTTCCACAAAACAACTACGGACATTGTCTCCACGGTGGACCGAAAGGTTTTCATCATTCGGTGTGGGATGTGACCAATGTCACTGACTCGACATTAAGCCTGGCTTTGATGTCGCCCGACGGTGAGGCCGGTTTCCCGGGCAACGTTAATGTCGAAGTGGTGTACACCCTAACGCATGACAATGCCCTTGACATAGCCTATAAGGCTACAACAGACTCGACTACCATTCTCAACCTCACCAACCATTCGTATTTCAACCTGAGTGGCGACCCCTCGCATGACATTCTTGACGAAATTGTTTGGTTTGATGCCGAGGGCTTCACTCCCATCGATTCCACTTTCATGACAACGGGCGAGATACTCTCGGTAGTAGGCACCCCGTTTGACTTCACAGTGGCAAAACCGGTTGGTCAGGATATCAATGCCGACGATGAGCAACTCGCCAACGGCATGGGATATGATCATAACATGGTGCTTAATTCCAACCGTGATGTCAACGCTCCCGCCGCTTATATAATTGACCCCTCGACCGGTATTAAGATGGATGTTTATACAACCGAACCCGGAATTCAGTTCTACGTCGGCAACTTCCTTGACGGAACGGTAACCGGTAAAAAGGGCATCGCCTATCCCAAACGCGCGGCCATCTGTATGGAGAGCCAGCATTTTCCCGATAGCCCCAACAAGTCACAATGGCCGTCGGTGATTGTACGACCAGGTGAAACCTATACGAGCAACTGCACTTATAAGTTTTCGGTAGCCGAATAAGCCCGGCACCCTAACCATCATGAAGAGAGTAGTTTTTCTCGATTATGTTCGCATAGTCGCCTGTTTCCTTGTCATGCTCGTTCATGCCAGCGAAAATTTCTACGGTGCGCCCGGTGCTACGGATATGGCGGGACCGCAGTCTTTCCTGGCCAATGAAACCGACCGCCTTTGGGTGTCGGTGTATGACGGGATTTCACGAATGTCTGTTCCTCTCTTCATGATAGTGTCTGCCTTCCTGCTTGTGCCCCTCCGCGAGGGACAGACGGCATCGATGTTTTATCGACGCCGCGCGGCGCGTATCCTTCCTGCATTTATATTTTTTATGATACTCTATTCAACGGTGCCTCAGCTGTGGGGACAAATAGAGTTAGAAGATTCGCTGACCGATTTGTCGCGTTTGCCGCTCAATTTCCCAACGTTGGCGGGGCATCTGTGGTTCATGTATCCGTTGATTAGTCTGTACCTTTTCATCCCGGTTATCTCGCCGTGGTTAGCCAAGGCATCGGCACGCGAGGAGCGTTTTTTCATCATGCTTTTTGCAGTGTCCACATGTATGCCGTATCTAAACCGATTTTTTGATGAGATATGGGGTCAATGTTTTTGGAACGAATTCCATGCGTTGTGGTACTTCTCGGGCTATCTGGGCTATCTGGTTCTTGCTCATTATATCCGCAAGCATCTTGACTGGAGCGTCAAAAAGCGCATGACTGTCGGCCTGTCGCTGTTTGTAGCCGGAGCGGTTTGGACAATATTGTCATTCTACGTGCAAGCCGTTCCCGGAGTCTTGCACGTTACCCCCGTACTCGAGATAGGGTGGTCTTTTTGCACCATAAACTGTCTCCTACTGACTGCCGGAGCGTTCCTCCTTTTCACTTGCATACAAAAAACTACCGCGCCGCGATTGGTAACCGAGTTGTCCAACCTCAGTTACGGCATGTACCTGATGCATATATTCTGGCTCGGGTTGTGGGTAGGAGTACTAAAGGATGACATGGCGCTTCATACCGCTGTTGCCATCCCCGCCATTGCCGCGTGTACTTTTTTGAGTTGTTGGCTCACCGCTAAAATTATAGCATTAATACCGGGTTGTCATTGGATGGTGGGATTGAGCAGACGCGCGACATATACTCGAAATGTTGTTTCGACATGATAAAGCGTATCTATATAATAGTTCTTTCGATGGTTATTGCACTCTCGGCAATGGGGGTGCAATTCTCACATCTGTCTGTCTCGGGAAGTGCCGTTGAAGAAGGCGAGATGCCTATGCGACAGTTGGACAATCGGTATGTATCTTACCTTAGCCTGTCCCCGGGTACTTTTACGTTGAATGGAACAGACTCGCGAGGCAACGCAGTGGCGTTGGGAATTGACGATTATGGTAAGGTCTCGGCTGACGGCGTAGCTGTGACTGTTGACACATCCATTGTGGTGAAAATGACCTATGATGTCTCAGACTCTTCGCTCCAAATCAAGCCAATATCTTCCCTTTCATTGAAAGGTACGGTGGTACCCGATGAGACATGCCTTGATTATGTCGGGAAAGGGGTCTGGCGCGGTAGCGTCAATTTGTCGGGTGAGACTGTCGACGAATATCTCAACCGCTATTTTTATTTCGTCTTCAACAATGATGATAACCAAGCTGTTCGTCCCATTCCCGGGACATTCCGGGTAGCAACGTCAGACAATAAAATTTCAGGTCTCGAAAACATTCGCATAAACCGGGGAGTCTACGACATCACCCTCGATATGAGCGATTACACCTATGCGATAGACAGCCCGGTTGACGAAGAGCGCATTTCTGTTTTCGGCTCGTCGGTGGCCAACGGCCAAGGCGCTGAGTTGATGCATGGTTACGCCTATTTGCTGGGCGAACAGCTGCGGACTCGGTATGCAGACGGTGAGAGCCCAAACGGGTTCTATACATCGGGTGTATCAATTGGCGGCAACAACACTGCTAATCTTCTTGACAGATATCCGGACGTTCTTAACGATTTTGGCCGTTATGTCATCATAGGACTTTCATTGGGCAACGAGGGAATTCACGAAAGTACGAATCAAGAAGCGATATTTAACGGGTTTGTCACTAACATGCTGACACTTATAAATAAACTGCGAAGCGATGGCAAGATACCTGTCGTTGTAAACAATTACACCCGTGGTGACTATAATGAATCGGACTATGGCTGTGTGAAAAAAATGAACCTTCTTATTCACGGGTGGGATGTCCCTTCGATAAATTCCCTCGGCGCTATCGATGACGGAACGGGTAAATGGTCGGTGGGTTATATTGCTGATGTCGCCCATCCCAACACTCAAGGCCATAAGGAGTTTATGTGTGCTTTCGTCCCTTCGCTTTTCGATGCTATACTCGCAGGAAAGTCACATCCCCGACGCGACACATCGCAGCAAATCGAGCTTAAAGAAAATATGACGCTTGTAATCACCCCCGAAGGAACTTTGCATCCGTTCACACTGTGTTTTCGCGTTAAGGTAACGGGTGCCTGTCGGTTGCTTAATTTCGCGCATGAAACGGGTAGTCTAACAGGCACCGGCTCTCTTTGGCTTAACGGTGACGGAACCGTTACATACAACTCGCCAAGAAATGGCAGTGTAACTGCATCAGAGTCTGCTGTGAACGACGGCGATTGGCACGATATAGCCTTATCTCATTATTATGCGCGCGGATACACGGCTTTGTACATTGATGGAAAAGAGGTTGCACACGTTCACGAAAACATAAATTTGAACGGAGGATTCACTGTTGCCGGTAGTAAAGATTTTGGATCGAGTGTCTGCGTGTCCGAAATAGCACTGTGGCGTGCCGGTATGAACGAAGACGAAATGCGAGCCCATCATGACGGCGAAATGCTCAAGTCAAGTCTCGAAATATATTCTCCGATGAAACTTGACAACAATGGCAAAATTGTTAACTTTGCACAGAGCCTTAACGAGATTAAGGTCTCAGGAATATCGACCGCGAACACGTTAACCGGGCGCGGAGTAGGGGATGCCGCTTTGACAACCTCGACAGACGGGTCAGCAATGCATTTCATAAACCGAATCCATGTGTATGATAATCATTGATTTATAGTATAATAAAAAACGACAATATGAAAAAGACGATATTCACCTTTACGCTCTTGATTGCCGTAATCACAAATGCTCAGCAGACACTTCTCACTCCGGACAACATTGATGAAGTCATAAAAGAGCTAACTCTCGAAGAAAAAGCACGGTTGTTGGTAGGCCGCTACGACAATGGTAAAGGAGTTCCCGGAGCAGCAGGTGTTATCCAGGATATCGAACGGTTCGGGTTACCTCCTGTGGCGCTGACCGACGGTCCTGCCGGTGTGCGTATCGCTCCGACGCGTCCCGGTGACACAGCCACGTATTACGCAACAGGCTTTCCCATAGGGACAGCGTTGGCTTGCACATGGAACACCGATTTGGTTGAGGAGATAGGAGCTGCCATTGGTAATGAGGTGCTCGAATACGGATGCGATGTCTTACTTGCGCCAGGAATCAACATTCATCGCAGTCCGTTATGTGGCCGTGATTTCGAATATTTCTCGGAGGATCCGGTGCTCGCCGGAAATATAGCCGCGGCTTATGTCAACGGCGTGCAATCCAACGGAGTTGGAACAAGCGTGAAGCATTTTGCTGTCAACTCGCAGGAAACCAACCGCTTTGAAGTGGATGAGGTCGTGTCCCAGCGTGCCTTACGTGAGATTTACCTCAAACCTTTCCAGATAGCATTGTCGAAATCCAACCCTTGGACAATAATGTCCAGTTACAACCGTCTTAACGGCACATGGACTCAGTCAAGTCGGGAGCTTCTGACCGACATATTGCGTGACGAATGGGGATATGACGGCTTGATAATGACCGACTGGACAGACGGACGACCGTCAGCTGAAAGAGTATATGCCGGAAATTCACTGCTGATGCCAGGATATGCCGAACAGGAAACAGATATTATAGAAAGCGTCCGGAACGGATCGTTGTCAATGGAAGATGTAGATCGTCAGGTACGTCATGTCCTTGATTTGATTCTCAAAACACCTCATTATAAGGGATACAGCTTTAGTAACAAACCTGATTTGAAAGCTCATGCGGCGTTGACACGCTCTGCCGCTCCCGAAGGGATGGTGCTTCTTGAAAACCGCGACAGCGCTTTACCCATAGTCAATCCTGGAAAAGTAGCCCTTTTTGGCCGAACATCATACGATTTTATGGCCGGAGGACTTGGGTCGGGCGATGTCAATAAGGCTTATATAGTCAACCTGAGTGATGGGTTGACTAACGCCGGATTTCAAGTAGACGGTAGACTGAAAAACTATTACGAGGCACAGAGAAACTTGCGTGAGAAGACAAAGGAAATAGCCGGCGAATGGTCGGCTGACTTCGAACCAGTGCTTTCAGATCGCAATATAGCTCGACTCGCAGAAGATAATGATGTCGCTGTCATAACATTCGGTCGCCAGGCCGGCGAATGGGCAGACAGGCATATAGACAATGACTTTAACATAAGTAACGACGAGCGCGCATTGCTCGAAAGAGTGACGGAGGCCTTCCACGCTCTTGGCAAGAAAGTGATAGTGGTGCTCAATACCGGTGGAGTCATGGAAACAGCTTCGTGGAAACATATCCCCGATGCCATCTTGCTGGCGTGGCAACCTGGTCAGGAAGCAGGCAATGCAGTGGCCGATGTCATATCAGGCGTGGCGTTTCCATCCGGAAAACTGTCGATGACGTTCCCTCTGACTGTCTCAGATGTCCCGGCAAACAACAATTTCCCCACTGGAAGCGGCTCCGACTTTGGCGATGCACGTCGCAATCACGATTACACGCTCCATGACGAAGACATTTATGTGGGATACAGATATTTTACCTCGTTCGATAAACCGGTGTCTTATCCTTTCGGCTATGGTCTGAGTTATACCGAATTCGAATATGGCAAACCTGTCGTACGCGCGACAAGAGATGGTTTCGAAGCCAGTATAGATGTTAAAAACACCGGCAACGCCCCCGGCAAGGAGGTTGTGCAGCTGTATGTGGGTGCTCCGGCCGGTGAGATGGAGAAACCGGTTTTTGAATTAAAGGGATTCGCAAAGACTGCCGCCTTACAGCCCGGTGAGAGCCAGACACTCAGATTTGTGGTTAACAGCATGGATTTGGCATCGTTTAACGAGGACTCGTCGCAGTGGCAAACCGAAGCCGGCAATTACCGGTTGATGTTCGGAGCCTCTGCTAACGATATAAGGGCAACAGCGTCATTCAATCAGAAAAAGCCGCTGACAAAAACAGTTGGCAATGTCCTGCAACCCAACCGGCAATTGAACCGACTTACGCGCAAATAAAGAATATTCATCAACATTAAAAACATATATCGTTATGTACATTCACGACAATCGTATAGTTATAACCCTCGACGCCGGTGGCACCAATCTGGTGTTCGGCGCCATGCGTGGTTGCGAGTATATCACTGATCCGGTCACCTATCCGTCCAACGCCCATGATTTGGACATGTGTCTGGACACCATGGTGAAAGGCTTCCGACAGGTCATCGACTCGCTTGACGAGAAACCGGTGGCTATAAGCTTCGCATTCCCGGGTCCCGCTGACTATCCTAACGGCATCATAGGCGGCTACCTGCCCAATTTTCCGTCGTTCCGTGATGGGGTGGCACTCGGGGCTTTTCTCCAGAATGAGTTTGGCATTCCGGTTTATATCAACAATGACGGCGACCTTTTCGCATACGGCGAGGCGCTTTGTGGAGCTCTCCCCGATTTGAACCGCAGGTTGGCCGAAGCCGGAAGCACCAAGCGTTACAAGAATCTGCTCGGTTACACTTTCGGCACAGGTTTCGGTGTGGGACTTGTCATCAACGGCAAGTTGAACCAAGGCGATAACTCGTGCGTCGAGACATTCTGTCTGCCTCATAAAACCAAAAACGGCATCATAGTCGAAGAGGGTGTTGCCGTGCGTGCCATCAAGCGTGTTTATGCCGAGGCCTCCGGTGACTATAATCACAACCTCGAGCCCAAAGATATATGTGAGATTGCCGACGGTTCACGTCCCGGAAACGTCGAGGCAGCTCGCAAAGCATTTGCTGAGTTTGGCGAGATAGCCGGTGATGCCATGGCTATCGCCGCTCAACTTGTCGACGGTATCATAGTGATTGGCGGAGGAATAACGGCGGCGCGCCATTGGTTCCTGCCTTCTTTGCTTAACGAGTTGCGCAGCCGGTTCCATACCTTGGGTGGTGACACTGTGAATCGTCTTCAGATGCAAGTCTTCAACCTGGACAATCCCGAAGAGTTCGTTGCTTTCGCAAAGGGTAATACCAAAACGTTGCAAGTACGCGGAACAAACCTTACTGTTGAATATGACGACATGAAACGCATCGGCGTGACATTCTCCAAACTTGGGGCATCCAAAGCCATATCGGCGGGCGCTTATGCTTTCGCACTCTCAAAGATAGATGAAAATGACTGAACTCGAGCCTCTTAAATTTGTCCCTTATCTTAAAAGTGTGATATGGGGCGGTGACAAGATATGCCAATTCAAAGGTATCGACCAGCCTGAGCCAAACATAGGCGAGAGCTGGGAGATATCGGCGGTTCCGGGTCATGAATCGGTGGTAAGCGAAGGTGTCTTTAAGGGATGCACACTTAACGAACTGATTTCGCAATATGGTTCCGATTTGCTCGGTGAGAAAGTGGTGAAACGCTACGGCAACACTTTCCCTTTGCTGATTAAGTTTATCGACGCGCGCGATAATCTTTCAGTCCAGGTGCACCCAGACGATGAGCTGGCTCGAAAACGACATGACAGCCTGGGTAAGACGGAGATGTGGTACATCATTGACACTGATAGGGATGCCAAGATATACGCAGGCCTGAATATCGCCATGACCCCGGAGCAATATGTCTCTCGCGTGGCATCAGGTACGTTTGCCGAAACGTTGGCGTGTCATGATTCGCATCCGGGCGATGTCTTTTTCCTCCCGGCAGGACGTGTACATGCCATCGGAGCAGGAAACCTCCTTGCGGAGATACAGGAGTCGAGCGATGTTACCTACCGCATATATGATTACGACCGTCGTGACGCTCAGGGTAATACCCGTGAGTTGCACACCGAACTGGCAAAAGACGCTATCGATTACACAGTCCGAGACGATTATAAAAGTCCGCGGCCTGACGATACATCTACCGATTGCGAACTTGTGCGCTGCGAGCATTTCACCACCCGGCGTGTCTTGGTTGACGGGACTTGTGATATAGACCTGACGCCGGATTCGTTCAGCGTGATTATGTGCGTCGACGGAAGCATTGTAATGGAATACGAACAAGGAAGCCTTAATCTCGACCGCGGCAACACTGCGCTAATACCGGCGGTCATCAAACAAATGAAATTAAGAGGTAAAGCAACTCTCCTCGTTTCCCATCTTTAAAGCCGACTTGCATCGATAAAATCCTCAGCTGCCCCAGCGCTTGATTATCTGCCGCTTAAGGCTTGCATTCATACACAGCTATGGTGCTTTGACGACCTGATGCCTTGACGGCATTTTGATGTGGTTTGTGCGTTTTCATAATTTCGTGTGTGTTGTTTTGCTTTAAAAGCAAGATTAATAATTAAGTTAACCATTCGTTACCTCTCTAAACCATCTTTTTTCTGTTACCGCTGCAAAGATAGTTATAAAATCAATATAAACAAAATTAAAATTGCTTTTAATTCAATATTTAGTATTATTTAACATTTCGGCCGCCGCAATTCGAAAAGTTTTCCCACGCAACGGCTCCCAATGGTGTTTATCGGAGTTGCGCGACGCGCGCGCCCCCTTTGTTTGTCTTCGGTTGATGGCGGATGTGTCCATCCGCATAAAACTTCCGTACACAAATTTGCTTAAACTTCCGTATAAACATTCAAAAAAAATTGTCAAAATTTTTCCCGGAGGGTTTCTGCGACCGATTCAACTTTTTTCTAACTC
>JAFLTY010000029.1 GCA_022509065.1 Muribaculaceae bacterium | reverse complement strand
GTAATTTCGTGGCAAAGTTAAATTTGCCATGTCTAAAACCGCATACAATCTTCACCTCAAAGGCTATGTCGGGGGCGCCGATTTCAACCGCAATGCCGTTGACAACATTCTTGCCAAAAGTTCCGGTAAGCAGGTCAACGTGCTGATTGACTCCCTCGGAGGCTCCTTGGCCACCGGCCTTTCCATTTCCGCTGCCTTCAAAAATCACGGCAATGTGTCGGCGCATTTCGCCGTACTCAATGCCTCTGCCGCCACCATCGCCTCCCTAGGTGCGTCCCATATCTCGATTGACGCAGGGGCTATGTACCTTGCGCATCAATGCTCAATGCCTTTCTTCGAGTAGGGCTCGCTGAACAGCGCCTAGTTCGACACTCTTATAGCCCATTGCGAGAATTTACAACAACAGTTACAGCGCATCGTATGAGTTGCTTGCTTTAAGGAGTCTTCTGGCCGATTATCTGAATGTACCAATATTGCTATTTTATGCTAAATTCATAATAAAGATTAAATTCGGTGAATTTATAGTTAAATAGTGTTTAGTATAGCATTAAATAGCATAGGTATTGTTAAAATTAGGCATCTTTTTTAACAAGTGGGATTCTTCCTCATCAGGCTCGGAAGCGCTATGCGATAACTTTGTATAAGGCAAAGCGCTCAAGCGATGATGAACCTAAATGTTGGTACACGCCCCTAAAAAGTTTATTGATAGGTATCTGTATATTAGCGATATAATGGCTAAAAGGTCTGACCTCGGTCGGATCACAAAGCAGGGAAGAGATTGAAAATCAATCTCTTCCCTGCTTTGTGATCTCGAGTAGAATCAAGTTAAATTTATTTAACACTGATGTGCCCGATTACTGCCCATAGAGCAAATTAAATTTGTAGCATGAAAAGTCATCCGAAGATATACATAAAAAATGACCAAGGTGAAATAGTTGAGGCTCATGCACCTGTGATTATTTCGGCGAGCCGCGCGACGGATATTCCGGCATTTTATGCTGATTGGCTCTTTAACCGCTTGGAGCAGGGTTATGTCAGATGGAAAAATCCATTTAACGGCAAAGATTCATATATTTCTTTCGCCAACACTCGTTTTATTGTATTTTGGTCGAAAAATCCGGCTCCGTTAATTCCCCATTTGTCCAAGTTAAAAGAGATGGGGATAAAGTGCTATATCCAATACACACTCAACGATTATGAAGCTGAATTGCTGGAACCTAACGTACCTAATTTACAATTTAGAGTTGAAGCATTTAAGCAATTAGTAAATATTTTGGGTAAAGGAGCTGTTGTTTGGCGATTTGACCCGTTAATCCTAACTGACAAAATTGATATCAACACATTGATTTACAAAGTTAAAAATGTTGGTGATAAATTATCGGGATATACCGAAAAACTTATCTTCAGTTTCGCGGACATCGGGGTTTACAAAAATGTTTATAAAAATCTCGATAATTCAGGCATTAAATATCGTGAATGGGACGAAAAAGAGATGAAAGAATTTGCAGAAAGACTTGCGCAAATTAATCATGAAAGCTGGAATTATGAACTTGCCACATGCGCAGAGAAAATTAACTTAAGCGAGTTTGGCATCTCACACAACCGTTGCATAGATTCCGATTTGATTGCTCGACTTACTCGCGATGATGCCGTAATGCAAAACTATCTATATTCGACTAAACGCGATTGGGGACAACGTAAGCATTGCGGTTGTATACTTGCAAAAGACATTGGTGCTTACAACACATGCATTCATGGGTGCGCATACTGTTATGCAACACGCTCAAAACTCACCGCTCTTAATAACTTTAATAAACATAACCAACACTCTTATTCCGACTCTATAATATGAAAAACATTACTTTCTCCAAAATTCTTGAAGATGCTGTTGCTTGGTTCAACGCTCTTCCAGAGTCAACGCAAAAACAATTAAAACAGGAGTTAGATAAACGGCTATAAAATTTATATCTAAAGACCTATTGCATGCCTTCTTTTCGGTGATTTGAAGACTCGACAATATTTCTAAAATTTTGCAAGTAAAGATTGAGGTATTAATATACGAATAATAAATATTATTTATTAACTTTGTCGCGCTATGGATTCTACGTATTCAGCCAAACTAATAGGCGCTCATGTGTCGGCTGAGCCGGATGTGAGCTACGCCCCGGGATATGCGCACGCTATCGGCGCCAAATCGTTCTCATTGTTTACTGCCCCGGCTGACGCCTGGCGTCCTGTTGCGCCTTCGGTCGAGCTATGCGAGGCTTTTAAGGAAAATTGCCGCCTTTATGGATTTGAACCGGAAGCAATCCTTCCCCACTCAGGATTCATGATGAACCCCGGTTCTCCGGAACCTCGCAAACTCGCCATGTCACGCAAACTGTTGACCGACGAATTGCGCCGTTGCGAGCTACTCGGTCTTACGATGTTAAATTTTCATCCTGGCGCCACCCTCGGCAAAGTTGATGACGAGACTTGCCTCAAAACCATAGCAGAGACAATAAATATCGCTCTCGATAAGACATCCGGAGTAAAGGCTGTCATTGAAAACACTGCCGGTCAAGGCTCTAACCTGGGCTGGGACTTCGGTCACCTTGCTTTTATCATCGACCGAGTAGAGGACAAAAGTCGAATAGGTGTTTGCATTGACACTTGCCATGCGCATGCCGCCGGGTACGACCTGTCAACAGCCGAAGGTTACGAACGCACATGGCGAGAGTTCGACACAGTAATCGGTCGCGAGTATCTGTGCGGAATGCATCTGAATGACTGCAAAAAAGAGGCCGGTTCACGCATAGACCGACACGAGAGCATTGGTCGTGGCACAATTGGCGCTGAGTTTTTTCATCGTTTAATAGCCGACCCCCGGACAGACGGTATCCCCCTCATCCTTGAGACTCCCGACGAGGCCTTATGGCCTCAAGAGATCAAACAGCTTTACGGAGCTTTACTAATCTGAAATTCCACATAATTAACATTTATATAGCAAGACACAAACTGACAATCGTCAAACGCTCAAGAACAAGACTATGACAAACAAACCCGACCTTGGTTTTTGGAAGCTATGGAATCTCAGCTTCGGATTTTTTGGCGTTCAGATAGCATACGCTTTACAAAGTTCGCAAGTAAGCCGAATTTTTTCGACTATAGGCGCTGATCCCCACGATCTTAGTTATTTTTGGATTTTACCTCCGTTGATGGGACTTATAGTGCAGCCCATTGTCGGAAGTGCCAGCGACCGAACATGGAATAGACTTGGTCGTCGCCTACCCTATCTTGTTTTCGGAGCATTAGTGGCCATTATCGTCATGTGTCTGTTACCCAACGCCGGATCACTTGGACTGACTGTATCTTCAGCTATTATTTTCGGCTTGATCATGCTTATGTTTCTTGACACCTCCATCAATATGGCCATGCAACCTTTCAAGATGCTTGTTGGAGATTTTGTCAACGAGAAACAGAAAGGACTTGCCTACTCCATTCAGTCTTTCCTTTGTAATGCAGGGTCAGTGGTCGGGTATGTGGCGCCTTTCGTGCTGGCATGGTTCCTTCCTAACTCTGCCCCCCAAGGAGAGGTTCCGCTAACCGTCACAGTAGCTTTTTATTTAGGAGCGGCCATACTTTTGGTATGCGTTTTCTATACCTTAGCCAAGGTCAAGGAAATGCCCCCGGCCGAATATGCGGCCTACCATGGCATTACAGAGACAACCAAAAATGAAAAGACCAAAAACGACAATATTTTCAAACTTCTGGTCAAGGCACCTTCCGTGTTCTGGACAGTGGGTATAGTTCAATTCTTTTGTTGGGCCGGTTTTCTTTATATGTGGTCATACTCAACTGACGCAGTAGCCATCCAGGCCTTTGATGCTCCAACTATGACAGCGGTAGACCACATTACAGTTAATGGTGCAGACTACAGCGGCAAATACCTTTTTGACGGTGACGATATGGTGTTGGACAACGGCCGACCTGTTCTGTATGGTTTGTCTGTTGACGGCGATGCCCCCGTGACACCCCGTTTGGTGGTAATCAACGGTGTAGACACGATAGTAAAGGACGGCAATATTTTTTATATTAATGGTGTCGGAGCGCTCAATCTCGACAAAACCACATTGAACACAAACGGATTGAATATTACTTTTGACGACCAACCGATATCGGCCGACAATATATCTGCCATTTGGCGCTATCAGGCAATTGACAGCGGTTCTAAACTGAAACTTGCCGGAATGGCTGTACTGAAAGACGGACGATACGACCTCGAAGAAGTTACCGATTTGCCTTCGCCAGCTTCACCAAACGATTTCTCCATCAGTACAGTGACGAAGCTCAATCCTTCCACTCCTCAGTATCAGAATGCCGGTGACTGGAATGGCAATCTACTTGCCGTGCAAGGCCTCGTTGCTGTTGTCTGGGCACTCGTTCTCGCACGTTTCCGTAACCGCCGTACGGCATACTCTCTGAGCCTGCTTATTGGTGCTATAGGATTTGTGTCGATATATTTTCTGCACAATCAATATCTTCTGTTTATAAGCTATGGACTGGCAGGATGTGGATGGGCGGCAATGTTAGCAATGCCTTTCACAATATTGACCAATGCTTTGTCAGGCAAAAACATAGGTACATACCTTGGACTCTTTAACTGTACCATCTGCTTGCCTCAGATTATCGCCGCTCTGCTTGGCGGACTGCTTCTTTCTATATTCCCGTTAGTAAGTGAGGGTCCATCGGCGGGAGCTCCCAACACTGTATTCATGCTTGTCACATCCGGTGTTTTGTTGCTTTTAGGCGCTCTTTCTGTATGGATAGTAAAAGAGACCACCGGAGAGGCTAAAGACACTGAGGGCGATGTAGCGGCCGCTATGTATGCCACTCAGAAGAGTACCTCTGCACTTAGTTGAAGCCACTGCAGACATATATACATTGGTTTAATCCGCAAAACGATCTTGCCTTAGCAAACGGCAGTCCGAATTTTACTGCACCGACCTCCGCTCTCCAGCTTGCTAGTTCGGGGGCGTGCCTGCCGATGTGGTACGCTGCGCCCGGCGATTACTTTATCGGAGCAGTTAACGCCTCCTGGTTTCGTGAGATATGCGACACCTTCGACATCCATGTTTTACCCACATCGCATGCTATTGAAGAAGCGTACCCGATGCCATGGGGGTGGTCAGCACAGGCTGTCAGATTTTTGGAACAATTCGGATTTTCACCAGAATGTCTGCCTGATGTTACAGATATCGAAGAATTACGACGACAGAGCAGTCGTGTATTCGGGACAAAGGTAATATCGCGCCTCCTGAATGAAGTTACTGCATTGACAGACGGGCATAATGCTTTCTGCATGCCGGCTGTCGCAGTTGTGCCAGAACAAGTGTACGAGTACATTTTGACACATGGCGTCACCATGATTAAATTACCCTGGTCAAGTTCAGGTCGAGGTCAACAAGTCTCTGACCGCACCACCCCTAAAGAACTGGAAAATCGAATCAACGGAATGCTCAATCGTCAAGGAGCAGTTGAGCTTTCACCATACTATAATAAGCTTCTTGACTTCGCCATGCTATGGGACGATGGCCGTTTCGTGGGTTATTCACTTTTTGATACTGATACTCACGGAGGATGGCTGCGTAATATCCTGCTCCCGGACAATAAAATAGAGCAAATAATTTTATCTTCACTCGGACGTCATGTCGACCTCAGTCACATACGACACGTTCTCCAAACCATATTACAAGAAGAGTATAAGGGATATAACGGACCGATTGGTGTCGATTTCATAATAGTCGAAGTTTCACAGGGTACCAACATGATGATTCCTATCGAGACGAACCTTCGTCGCACCATGGGACATGTAGCCCATAACCTCGCAAATCGCTTCATGGGCTTCGAGAATTCGGGGATGTTCCGTATATCTCCGAAAGACCTCGTTAATGAGCTTTATCATACAGTCAAAGACTGCGATATCCATAGGGGAAGACTTACCCACGGAAGTATAGACATCGTTCCTCCAGGAGGCACTTTCCGTTTTATCTTTTCGGTCAACGATAAATGAGAGAGCAACAGCGCGGCTGTCGAAGCAAATATTTTGCCACGCAACGACTGAAAGCATAAGCACCCATATAATGATAATTTTAAAAAGTTTGCTTAACTTTGCGCAAATTAAACGCGCAATGCGCGCCACTATTAAACCAAAACCGTAAATTACCCAGTCATGAACAATCTGCCTGCAAAATACGACCCGGCGCAAGTCGAGGACAAATGGTATGCTTATTGGATGGAACACAGGCTGTTCCATAGCGAACCGGACGGTCGCGAACCTTATACAATAGTCATTCCGCCTCCTAACGTCACCGGTGTGCTTCACATGGGTCACATGCTAAACAACACGATACAGGACATCCTTGTGCGACGCGCCCGTATGCAAGGCAAAAACGCTCTTTGGGTACCGGGAACCGACCACGCCTCTATAGCAACTGAAACCAAAGTCATTGCCAAACTGGCGTCGGAAGGCATAAAGAAAACCGACCTCACCCGGGAACAGTTCCTTGAACATGCGTGGGATTGGACTCGCAAGCATGGTGGCATCATTTTGCAACAACTTCGTAAACTCGGCGCCTCATGCGACTGGGACAGGACGGCATTCACTATGGACGAAGAGCGTTCGAAGGCAGTCACAAAAGTATTTGTGGATCTTTTCCGCAAAGGTTACATTTACCGAGGGCTGCGTATGGTCAACTGGGATCCGGTCAATCTCACCGCTATCAGTGATGACGAGGTTAACTTCCAGACCGAACAAAGCAAGCTGTATTATCTGCGATACTATCTCGCCGATGACAACAATATCGGGACACCTGCTGAAGGAGAAGTTATCCACACCGATGCCGACGGACGACATTACGCGTTGGTAGCCACTACACGTCCCGAGACCATCATGGGTGACACCGCCATGTGTATCAACCCGAAAGACCCCAAAAACACGTGGCTGAAAGGCCACAAGGTCATTGTGCCACTTGTGGGACGCGTCGTACCGGTTATCGAAGACCGGTATGTAGACATCGAGTTCGGTACGGGTTGTTTGAAGGTTACACCGGCTCATGACAAGAATGACCATATGCTGGGCAAAAAGCACAACCTCGAAACCATTGACATTTTTAACGATGACGCCACCGTAAGTGAGGCAGCAGGCATATATGTGGGCATGGATCGCTTCGCCGTCCGCAAACAAATAGAGAAAGACCTTGCTCAAGCCGGACTGCTTGAACGCGTCGAGGATTATACCAACAACGTCGGTCTGAGTGAACGGACCAAAGTGCCCATCGAGCCGCGTCTTTCGCAACAATGGTTTGTCGACATGAAACATTTCGCGTCGATATCGCTCGCTCCGGTAATGGATGACCTGATCCGTTTCGTTCCTGAAAAGTATAAAAACACATATCGCGTGTGGCTTGAAAACATTCAGGACTGGTGCATAAGCCGCCAATTGTGGTGGGGACACCGTATACCGGCGTGGTATTACACGGACGCCAACGGCGAAACACGCTTCGCCGTCGCAGAAAATGAGGCTGAAGCTCTCGAAGTGGCGCGCAAGGAATCAGGCATGCCCGGACTGCAAGCCAATGACCTCACGCAAGACCCGGGCGCTCTTGACACATGGTTCTCAAGTTGGTTATGGCCGATAACCTTGTTCGACGGCATCAATAACCCCGGCAACGAAGAGATAAAGTATTATTACCCCACTGCCACGCTTGTTACCGGTCCCGATATCATTTTCTTCTGGGTGGCCCGAATGATAATGGCAGGGTATGAATTTGTCGGTGACAAACCTTTTGAAAACGTTTATTTCACAGGTATAGTACGCGATTCGCTGGGACGTAAAATGTCAAAATCGTTAGGTAACAGCCCCGATCCCCTCGAACTGATTGAAAGATATGGAGCCGACGGTGTCCGCATGGGTATGCTTCTGGCGGCTCCTGCCGGCAACGACATCCTTTACGATGATAAACTCTGTGAGCAGGGACGTAATTTCTGTAATAAGATATGGAACGCTTTCCGACTTGTATCCGGCTGGGAAGTGGACAGCAGCGCTTCGCAACCCGAGGTAGCGACAATTGCGGCACGATGGTTCGAGGCTCGACTCGCAGTCACTGCCAACGAAATAAACGACCTCTTCGATAAGTTCCGCCTCAACGAGGCCTTGATGGCTGTCTATAAACTGATACGCGATGATTTTTCGTCATGGTATCTCGAGATGGTCAAACCCGCTTATGGCTCACCTATTGATGCTAAGACATTGGCAATCACCAAACGTTTCTTTGACGAGGTTTTGCGTTTGCTCCATCCTTTCATGCCGTTCATCACCGAGGAACTATGGCAAGCTCTCGAACCGCGTCGTGAGGGTGAGTCAATTATGTACGCCCTTTTGTCGGATGGCATCTCATGTACTGCCAATGAGTCAGTTATCAAACCTATGGAGGTCGCCATGGAAATTATCACCGGAGTACGTGGCGTCAGAGCCGCTAAAAACATACCTCCTCGACAACAGCTTACTCTCAATGTCGTGGACAGTTGTCTTGATAATAGCATAACTCCTGTAATCATCAAACTTGCCGGCTTGGAAAAGATATGCGACAATATGCCCAAAGATGCTTCGGCAGCCTCATTCATGGTCGGCACCGTTCAATTCAATATACCCCTCGCCGAAACAATTGATGTCGAAGCTGAATTGGCTCGCCTCAACAAAGAACTTGAATACCAGAAAGGCTTTTTGGCATCGGTAACAAAAAAGCTTTCCAACGAACGATTTGTCGGCAATGCTCCCACTAATGTTGTCGAGGCAGAGCGTAAAAAACAAAGCGACGCAACGGCAAAAATTGCGGCGCTGGAAGCATCCATAGCTGCGCTCACCAAGTAAAAGTTATTTTAAACATTTGTTTTCAAAGCGTTTACACTTAACACAACTTATTATCCGACAAAAAGCAAACTTACGGCGCATTTTTTATGTTGTAAAACATAATTATATAACATATTACAGGTTGCCGCTCAATCAGCAATTTTTTCGTAATTTGCAACGTTTTTCGAATTACCACATTTCAGAACATTAAAAACCAATATAAACTTCTAACCCATGAAAGTTTACAAGACAAACGAAATCAAAAACATTTCCTTGCTTGGTGGCAAGGGCTCCGGTAAAACCACACTCGCTGAGGCTATGCTTTTCGAGTGTGAAGTTATAAAACGACGCGGCTCTGTTGAAGCCGGCAATACAGTCTCCGACTACTTCCCTGTTGAGAAAGAGTACGGCTCGTCAGTATTTTCCACAATATTTTATGCCGAGTTCGGAGGCAAAAAACTCAATATTATAGACTGCCCGGGAGCTGATGACTTTGTAGGCAACGCTGTTACTGCTCTTGGCGTGACCGATGCCGGTCTTATCTTGGTCAACGCACCCTACGGCGTAGAAGTCGGTACACAAAACATTTTCCGCACCGCCTCATCACTCAACAAACCTATTATTTTCGGTCTTAACAAACTTGATGGCGAAAACGTCGATTTCGACAATGTCATTGAGCAGATGCGCGAAGTATTTGGAAACAAAATAGCTCCCGTACAGTATCCGGTAGCCACCGGCGAAGGCTTCAATGCCGTCATCGACGTTCTCCTGATGAAAAAACTCTCATGGGGACCCAACGGAGGCAAAGCAACCGTCGAGGACATTCCCGCCGACCAGATGGATCGCGCTACAGAGATGCACCACGCTCTTCTTGAAGCAGCTGCCGAAAATGACGAAGCACTGATGGAAAAATTCTTCGAGGAAGAAGAACTCACACAGGATGAAATACGTCGCGGTCTGCGTCTCGGTCTTACAACCAACTCTATCTATCCCGTTGTTTGCCTCAGCGCTGCCAAGGACATGGGCGTAAGCCGTCTCATGGAATTCCTCGGCAATGTTGTTCCGTCACCCGACGAAGTGGCAGGCACTCCCAACAAGGCAGGCAAAGAAATCAAGCCCGATGCCAACGGTCCTGTTAGCGTATTCGTGTTCAAAACCAGTGTTGAACCCCATATCGGCGAAGTATCTTATTTCAAGGTAATGTCGGGCACACTGAAAGTGGGCATGGATCTGGACAATGTTTCACGAGGCTCAAAAGAACGCGTAGCACAGCTGTTTTGCGTTTGCAGCGGTCAGATAAGGACATCGGTCGACGAACTGCAGGCCGGCGATATAGGAGCTGCCGTTAAACTGAAAGACGTTCGTACCGGCAACACTCTTGACGAAAAAGGTTGCGACTACGAGTTCGACTTCATCAAATATCCCGCACCCAAATATCAACGTGCCGTCCGTCCCGTCACTGAAAGCGACGCAGAAAAACTCAACGTCATACTTACACGTATGCACGAAGAAGACCCCACTTGGCTCGTCGAACAGTCACGCGAACTCAAGCAGACCATCGTTTCAGGTCAGGGTGAATTCCACCTGCGCACTCTCAAATGGCGTGTTGAAAACAACGACAAGTTGGCCATCATTTTCGAAGAACCCAAAATTCCTTATCGCGAAACCATCACCAAAGCAGCTCGTGCCGACTATCGTCACAAGAAACAGTCTGGTGGCTCGGGTCAGTTCGGTGAGGTGCACCTTATCATCGAGCCTTATAGCGAAGACATGCCACTGCCCGACACATACAAGTTTGGCAATCAGGAATTCAAGATGAGCATCCGCGACACTCAGGAAATTCCTTTGCAATGGGGCGGCAAGCTGGTTGTTTACAACTGTATAGTAGGCGGCTCTATCGACGCTCGTTTTATCCCCGCTATCGTAAAGGGTCTTATGGATCGCATGGAACAAGGGCCTCTGACCGGTTCGTACGCTCGCGATGTCCGCGTATGTATCTATGACGGTAAGATGCACCCCGTTGACTCGAACGAAATATCGTTCCGTCTTGCCGGTCGTAACGCTTTCAGCGAAGCTTTCCGTCAGGCCAATCCTAAGGTACTCGAACCTGTTTATGATGTCGAGGTACTCGTGCCTTCCGATGTTATGGGTGACGTAATGAGCGACCTGCAGGGACGCCGCGCAATCATTATGGGTATGAATAGCGAAAATGGCTTTGAGAAAATCAGCGCCAAGGTGCCTTTGAAAGAAATGGCAAGCTATTCGACAGCTCTGAGCTCGATAACTGGCGGACGCTCATCGTTCACTATGAAGTTTGCTTCATACGAACTCGTTCCCGCCGATGTTCAGGAACGTCTGCTCAAAGAATACGCAGAGAAGAACCAGGAAGACTAAAAAATTCCACGATATTTGTAACGAGAAGGTGTGCGACTGCTGTGTCGTACACTTTCTCGTTTTATGAATATTAAAAAAGTATTCGCTATTTTTTGCGCAAAAAAATGTATCATTGCAGATAAACATTTCGTTTAAATGCCTATATTTGCGATATGATAGTTATTAAATTCTTAGTCATATTTATTTTTTGGCTTTCTATTATCGCTGGAATTGCTACTATAATAGGCCTATTGTATTGGTCTTGTCATAAGGAAAAGGAAGATCCCATCGATATTAACATCACCATCACCATAGAAAAAGAAAAAGCATACGATAGCTCAAATACTCCCTCATAACCGAGTAACAAGTTTCTCCATCGGTGCCCGACGCTTCGCCTGTTGCTGCACTGCATATGCATCTATCTAGATTTTAAGTCCTAAGGTATCTTTGTCCATTTTCTCTTTTCGTTGTTATATTCTTAATACTTATATTTGCAACATGATTGTTATCAAATTCTTCGTCATATTTTTCATAATACTACTTCTTCTGGCTGGTTTCGGCGCGATGATTGGCCTTTTTTTTATTTCTATTCAAGACGAGAAAAAGAAAGACCCCATTGACATGCACATCACCATCACCATAGAAAAAGAAAAAGCATCCGATAGCTCAACCACTCCCTCCTAACCGAGCAAACAACTTCTCCATCCTTGCCCGACGCTACGCCTGTTGCTGCACTCCACTGCATCTGTCTCGATCTTAAGTCCTAATGTATCTTTGGCCATTTTTCTCTTTTGGTTGTTATATTCTTAATACTTCTATTTGCAACATGATTGTTATTACATTCTTCGTAAGATTTTTTATAATACTACTTCTTCTGGCTGGTTTCGGTGGAGTAATTGGTCTCGCCCTGTGGTCTTTTTTCCCTCCAAAGCAGAAGGTAGAACCCCTTGACATTAACATCACCATCTCCATAGAAAAAGCATCCGATAGCTCAAACACTCGCTCCTAACCGAGCAATAAGTTTCTCCATCCTTGCCCGACGCTCCGCCTGACTTAGCGGCGCGTTTTCTTTTTCCGTTCTCACTTCAACCTTCTTATCCCACGGCAACGGTAACAACTTATCCGGCTTTATGCGGTTCTTGACATGTGGCTGCATGCTTATCGTCGCTACCATACGCGCCCACTCCGAGGAATCTCGTCTCTCCGCTTCCTCTCGCTCATTCCACACTGAGCTTAAATCCAGAAATGAATTGGGGACTCTCTTCAAATGTTTTTTAACTAAAAAAGCATTGTTATACTAAAAAATAAAATTATATTTGCATATATAAATAGAGGCGAATTATTTTGTCATCATTTATTAATCGAGTAACTAACTGATTGTTAGCTACTTCGGTTTTATATATATTATAAGCAACAACCTAAATCAAATATCAACAATTAACCTGCATGAAGACAACTTTACTTTTAGGACTGGGAATACTATTTTTCGGCACCGCTACCTATGCCGCCGATATAGTTGAACTTAACGGGAAAAACTACGAAATAACAACGCTCGCCGACCGCGATTTGGGACCGGGTGTCCGTTACACACGCTTACGCATCCCTGGCTACCCCCTTAATGTCAATCTTTTACGTATAGATGTCACCAATCCATATAATTCGGTTGAGGTGCAACAGGCTTCCGAAAAACTATATTCGACAGAATCGCTTGTAGCCGGAGCCAAACGTAATTCGTACGAAGGACACGTGGCGCTTGCCGGGGCCAACGCCAATTTCTGGTGTGTAGCCAGTCAACCACCTTACAGTGACCAACTGATAGGAGTGACTTATAACGGTAATCTGAAAAACGGTAAAATCATCACCGAGACTAATTGTAAGAACGATAAGTATAACGGCGGTCTCAAACATACCGGCATTACAGGTATATCGACAGACAACAAGGTGTATAGTTCCAACCAATTCAAGTGGGAAGGCTGGATAAGCAGTGACGCGACAGGCGATTTGGAGATATACCAATGTAACAAAGTGGTTCGTGATGGCGAACTCGCTCTATATAACTCATATTACCCGTCAGCACGTACTTTCCGATGCGTAAATGTTTCGGCAGACAATCATTTTGTAATAGTTCCCAACTGTGCTACCGAGGTTTACCTCACTATGGACGAAGGTGAAGAATGGAGTGCCGGCGACAATATGACCTTTACAGTCAAAGATGTAAAAACTGATGCCGGCGCAGGTTCATTGGGCAATTATGACCTGGCACTTGTGGGTCGTGGTGACAACGCCACCGCATTGGCAAAGCTTAGCGCCGGTGACAAAGTCACAGTGCATTACAATTGGATAGACCCGGATGGTAACAAGGTAAAGATGAACAACCTTGTCGGAGGCAATGCACAAGTACTTATCAACGGCGAACTTACCTCGTACAACACATCGGAAAACTATAATAGTCAGGTTTACTCGCGCACAGGTTATGGATGTAATGAGGATGGCACCGTTCTCTATATCATCGTCATCGACAAAGCAACCGACCCGGTTTACGGAACGTCGGCAGGCTGTTCGACAACTGTGATGTGTCAGATAGCAATGCACTACGGATGTACCTCGATGACCAATTTCGACGCCGGTGGTTCCGCAATGATGATGGTGGGAGATCAGATCATCAATAAGACCACCGAAGGCTCACCGCGTGCCGTGGCCAACGGCATGGTGGCCTTCTCGACAGCTCCCGTCGACAATACTGTCACAAGACTTGAGTTTTTTGACTATGACCTTAAAACGCCTGTTTATGCGACTGTGACACCCCGTGTCATCGCTTTTAACCAATATGGCGCAGTCATCGACGATAATTTCACCGGATATACACTGACTTGTCCCGAGGAAGCGGGCGCCTGTGCCGACAACACTTTCACTGCAGGTGGCACCGGAATGACAACCCAACTCACGGCATCCTACAACGGAGTGACCGTGACTAAGGACATCACTATAGTTGAACCGGAATTGTCACTCCGCATCAAACCCATACTCATCGACCTCCATCGCGAGTACCCCTTGGAAGTAACGGCACTCGTCGATGGCAATGAGTTTGTTTACGATCCTGCCGTACTCAACTGGGAAGTATCGCAAGCGAATATCATAAACATCGACGAACGCGGCGTACTTACAGGTGTGGCTGAGGGAACCACAGAAATAAGCGGTAGCGTCGGAAGCTTTACTGATGGCACTACAGTAACCGTCGAAGAGTCGCAATCTGCTGTCATGACCGTTGAAAGCGATGTCGACTGGAAATTGTCTTATACGTCGACAAAAAACGGAGACGTAAAGCCTAAAGGCAACGTGGGCGGTTTCGGGCTGGATTTCAATGTCAGCTCGACACGCGGTCCCAAAATAACCGTCGCCAAAGATGTTACATTGTACAGTCTGCCCGATGCACTTGAGTTCACCGTGGCCTCAGGTACCACGTCAATCAAGAGCATATTGGTCTCATTACAGCCTGCCAACGAGTCTCGCCCGGTGACATACACTTACGAGAACGAACTGGCGGAAGGCACCGAAACCACTGTGCGCATCGATATGTCGGAGTTTGGAGACCCGAACGATTTAGCGTTCTATCCCGTCACATTCAAATCATTAGCCTTTAATATCAACGGTCCGACAGGGTACAGACACCTTGACATAAACTCGCTTTTTGCCTGTTATAACCAATTCACCTCGGTGGAGACTGTTATACCCGACCAGGGTACAGACAACCTGATAGAAACATATTACAATCTTGAAGGTATACGCCTTGGCAGTACAGTTACTCAACCAGGCCTTTACATAAAGGTATCTGGCGGCAAAGCTTCCAAAGTAATCATTAAATAATAACATAAGCAAAAATCCTAATTAACCTATCATGAAAAAAACATTAGTTATTCTAACCACTCTATGTATAGGTTTCGGCGCGTCAGCACGCATAGCCGAAGTTTCGACTCCCGAACCCATCCTCAAAGGCATAGAGACTGACATGTACCATCCGATATTAAGTCAGGACGGCAAACAGTTGCTTTTTGCAGATGCCGACTACTCAAATCTACGCTCTTACGATTTCGCATCGGGGGTCGTATCAAAAATCAAAGCAGACAAAAACCAAGCCTACATTGCCCATTTTGACAAACAGGGCGTTGTGGCGCTAACCCCGTCAACATCTGTGCGCACAAAAGGCACATCCCTAATTATCAACACTAACGGCGTCGAAAAGACATACTCTCCTGTCGAATGTCACGCAGGTTATCTGTGGGAATCACTTTCGCCCGACGGCACCAAGGTGATGTTTGTTGCCGCCGGTAAAGGTGTTTATATAACCGACCTTGAAGGAAACATCCTTGCCCATCCCGGCAAATTTGAATCGCCCGTGTGGTTCGGTAACGACCATATCGTGGTTCAAAAGTCAACAGACGACGGGCATCAGTACAATTCGTCCCAAATTTTATTGCTCACCTTGGACGGTTCAGAAATACAGCCGCTTACAAAGCCCGAGTCCATGACTTTCTCTCCGGCCGCTTCGATACAAAGCGGTAAAGTGGTGTTCACTACAATTGACGGGCACCTTTTCCAAATGAATGTAAAACTTGATTAACACCGACCACAACATGAAAACAAAGACTGCTAAAATATTAGCCGCGGCTGTCATGATGGCCGGCGCTACTACCCTCACTGCAAGAGATGCACAGGGCATAAAAGTTTACCTTAATCCCGGACACGGGGGTCATGAGTCCAACGACCGCAATGTCGTGATTGAACCTTACAAACCAGGTGACCCCAACGGTTATTGGGAATCGAACTCCAACCTCTCTAAAGGCCTTCAGCTACGTGACATGCTGGAAGCCAAGGGATACGCTGTAGAAATGTCTCGCGTGAACAATACCGAGGATGACGACTTGGATTTGGGCGTCATCGTAGCATTGTCCAACAAAAGCGAAGCCGATATTTTCTTCTCCATTCACTCCAACGCTACCGGAGTGGTAGCTCGTCGCAACTTCCCCTTGATGTTGTTCCGCGGCTGGGATAACGACCCGGAGTTGCCCACCTCGCTCACAATCTGTAAGATACTTAACAAATATCTGCTGCAGAACGGAGCAACTTACTGGACGGCAACCAACGAAAACTGCCGTGGCGACTGGTCGTTCTATCCGCAATGGAATGGTGCCGGTTTGGGTGCACTTCGCGGCCAGAAAATGACCGCCATGTTGTCGGAAGGTTCTTTCCACGATTACATTCCCGAAGCATATCGCCTGATGTCAGATGACTTCTGTTGGCTCGAAGCATGGCATTTCCGCAAAGCCATAGATGAGTTTTTCGAAGTTGACGGTCTCCCTGTTGGTGCTGTTGCCGGTCGTCTTAACGACACACGCGTACCTCGTGGGGGTGACTATATAATGTTTGGCGACGACAAATTCGCCACCATTCAGGATGCTCTCGTCGAACTGCTTGACCAGGACGGAAACGTGCTACAGACTTACACCACAGACCCTATCAATATCAATGGATTCTATCTCTTCAAAGATGTCGAACCCGGCAATTATAAGATACGCGCAAGCGTTGAAACCCACATGCCCGTCGAACAGGATATAACTGTGACTGCTGACGAAATCACCTTTGCAAATCTGCAAATGTCTAAAGTGCGCAACACTCCCCCCGTTGTAGAATCGTACACCCCGGAATGGAAAGACGGTGACGAAGCTGTTCTTTGCAACACTAAAATAACGATACAATTCAACTGGGACATGGATATCGAAGCCACAGAAAAGGCATTCTCCATAAATCCTCCCATCGAGGGCACATTTACATGGGAAGACCTTAACTACCGCCTGGTTTTCACTCCCGCGACTGCCTATGATATCAATACAGTGTATACAGTCACACTCAGCACTGAGGCCATGCACCCGGCAGGCATTCATCTCGAGGAACCTTTCTCTTTCTCTTTCCTTACCACAAGCCGTAACTTCATGGAAATACTCGGCTCGTTCCCAAAACATGACGAGGAGGTACACTATCAGGGAGCAGCCATCGAGTTCCGTTTCGACAAACTTCCCAACGTTACACCTATTCTCAACCAAATAACGTGCAAAGACAGCAAGGGCAACACTGTGGCTTTCAACAAGCGTGGCCTTACCAACTCGAAAAACGGAGCCGAATACGGCTTCTTCCGCATTCCCATCAGCGGTAATCTGACAGTCGGTGAAACTTATACTTTGGAACTCTCAGGCGAATTTGCCGACAAAGACGGTATCACCATCAAGGAACCCGTCGATATCGAATTCAAAGCTGTCGACGCATCTGTCACATCAGCAGATTTCAAAACAGTCTACTCGATGGACGACCATTCTCTCTTCTCAGTTAACGAAGACGCGTCTATCAATGTCGCCACTGCTTCCGTCGCCAAATCAAGTGACAAACTTGAAGGAAATGCCGCAGTGACGTTTAACTACGCTTTCAATGATACCGAAAGTGGAGAAATTCTCTATTCTTATACCGGCGAGCAAGGTGAAACACACGTTTTCCCGGCCGACGGCACAATAGCTCTCCAAATATACAGTGACTTGTCTAATAACGAAGTATCCATGGAGTTGACAAACGCTAATTCAGTACAATACGTGCCGGTATGCAATATGGACTTCCTCGGATGGCGATATTTCGAAATTCCCGTATCGCTGGAAGGCAACGCCGATCTCACCGGTTTCAAATTGGTGCAAAATTCTTCGCTGATGAGTCGTACCGGATCGTTCTCTGTAGATAACGTTATGAGCGGTTCGACTACAGGTGTAGACGATATCGAAATAGCTGATTTCACACTTACCGTTGGCGATAATTACATAGTAGCAGGCGCAGGATGCTATATCCAAGGTATTGAATTGATTGGGCTTAACGGAACCGTCTTAGCCAAGAACTCCGGAAATGTCCTTAACATCACTGATACACCCGCAGGAAATTATATCGTTAACGTATATGCAGCTGGCGGTCACAAAGCCGTTAAGATTCAAATAACCCATTAATACCCAGTTTGAACCACTACATTATAACCAATGAATAAATTATTTATAGGCCTGGTTGGAGTCCTGTCATGTATAAGCGCACAGGCTCTAACCATAAGCCCGGCCGTAAAAATCGACACCGATGGTCCGGCTCATAATCCTGTTCTAAGCCCTGATGGTAAGACATTGTTATTCAGCTCTGATAATCACACAGGATTAAAGGCCATGTCATTCGACACTAAAGAGATAATCATTCTCGATGACGCACCCGGAGCAGGGTTCAATCCTGTCTTCAGTACCGATGGGTCGTCTGTAGTTTATAGGACAGCTCAATTAGTTGACGGCCTTATGAACCGCGATGTCCGCGCCTACACATTTGCCGACAACCGAGCACGCCAATTAGCTCCTCTAAGTCGCAACGATGTTAACCTTAACGATATTTCCGGCCATAAGGAATATGTTTTTGCTGACTATGACCATATCGTAATAGCCGAAGACGGCAAGACTAAGGGTTTATCACCACTTGACAATGCTCATTCCTATCTGTGGGCCTCATTGAGTCCCGACGGTAGCCGAATTCTATTTGCCGAGCCTTTCCAAGGTGTTTTCGTCGCCGATCGTAACGGCAACAACGCTGTGAGGATTGCCATTAAGGGTGATTATCCGGCTTGGGCTTCAGACAACCTTGTAACTTTTGTCGTGAGCCATGACGACGGTTATGTCATTCTTGACTCTTCTCTAAAAGTCTACGACCTTGCCACCGGTGTGACCGTAAGCCTGACTCCCGATGACATTAAAGTTGGCGAAGCGACATCCTCCAAAGGAGGCAAAGTTGTATATAGCACTCTTGAGGGAGAACTTTACGAGATTTCGATAAATTAACAACCACTTCTAACGACGAAACGACAAGTTATGAAAATCAAACCAATTATCGCCGGTTTAGCTGTGGCTGTTGCCACTGTGACACTCACGGTACAAGACGCCGGGGCAAAAACAATGAAAGGGTTGAAAGTATATATCAATCCCGGACACGGTGGTTACACATCAAACGACCGACCCATTCGCATTTATCCTTTCGAATCTAACGACACAGCCGGATACTGGGAATCTAAATCGAATCTCTACAAGGGTCTACACATGTATCACATACTTGACTCTCTCGGCGCCATACCTTACTTGAGTCGCACAAAGAACACTGAGGACGATGACCGTTCGCTGTCTGGCATAGCTGCCGAAGCCAACGCATTGGGTTGCGACCTGTTCTTCTCGATTCATTCTAACGCAGGTGAGAATGTCAACACGCCCCTTATGCTGTATCGCGAGAACGAAATCGGCGTTCCCCGCTATCCCGAGAACGTCACCCTTTCAAAAATCATGTGGAAAAATTTCCACAGCAGCCAGCTGCCTATATGGACGCGCGACAGCGAATATGTTGTCGGCGACCTTACCTTCTATCAGAATATGTGGCAGGGAGGATTGGGTGTATTGCGTACCCTTTATGTGGTCGGGCTGCTAAGTGAAGGAAGCATGCACGAGCACCGTCCCGAAGCCTACCGTCTCATGAACGACGATGTATGGTGGCTCGAGGCTTGGCACATAGTAAAGTCTATCATGGAGTTTTATGACGTCGAAGATAAGTTTGTGACTGGCAACGTTGCCGGCATAGTATTTGACGACCATAATCTTCGTGAAAAAGACATGCCTGTAAGCTTCACTGTTTTTGGTCGTGACAAATTCGCTCCGGTCAACTTCGCTAAAGTTGAATTGAAAGATAAGGACGGTAACATCGTGCAGACCCGTACTACCGACAACATGTATAATGGTGCTTACGTGTTCCGCAACGTTACACCCGGCGAATATACGGTTACAGTCAGCCATGACAATTATTATACCGTAACAAAAGATGTCAGAGTCACAGCCATGGAGGTGACATATAGTGACATGCCAATGAACATGAAACGTGAGTTCCCGCTTGAAATCACAGCTTATAGTCCCCTAACCTATCCGGACGAAAAGGTTTCCTGCGCTTCGACTATTGATTTCGTGTTCAATACTGATGTCGATCAGGAGTCTTTTGAAAAGGCTTTCTCGATAGAGCCTCCGGTCGAAGGTTATTTCAAATATTCGGAATCCTTTACGAAAGCGTCATTTATCCCTGAACTTTCTCTTGAAAGGGACACAAAATATACTGTACGCGTTTCGACCGATGCGAGGACTCCGGATCAGAATTATTATAAACCATATCTCCAGATTCCTGTGGAATTTACTTTCTCGACAGTCGACCGTAGCCGTCTTGAGCTTATAGACCAGTTCCCAGCCGACAATGGTGAGGTTCACAATGTATCCCCGATACTGGAGTTCCGCTTCGACAACAAGATTAACTACTCGTCGATTTACGACCAGGTTACAATCACCGATTCGAAAGGCGCAAAGGTGTCATTGAACGCACGTAACTCTAAGTTCAACCAGTTATCGAACAATTACGGCAACGCGCGCCTGTCAGTACAAGGCAATCTTGTCGAAGGTGAGACATACACTGTAAAACTCTCGGGCGATCTGCGTGACCATGAAAACCTACCTCTTGCCAAGGATGTCGAGTTTAGTTTTACCGCAGTTGACGAATCTAAGGGCAACCCCGAATGCACAGTATTCAACGATTTTGAATCTGACGGTGCCTCTTTTGTCTTTGACGAACAAAACACCGTAGGTACCGGAAATGTCAAGCCCACAGCTGCTCGTTCAACATCTACAAAATTATTTGACAAGGCATCGGCCAGGTTCACATATAAATTCACCGACAACCACGATGGTTCGATCGTATGGAAATATACGGGCGAAAACCATGTTTTCAATACCGACGATATTTTGGGGGTGTTCGTAAACGGCGACTTTAACAACCACGAACTGTGGGTCGGATTCAGCTCCGGAGCCGCAATTACATACCTCAAGCTGTGCGATCTGAATTTCATTGGCTGGCAGTACAAAGAGATAAAGCTGTCGGAACTTGACCGGGAATTCGGGCCATACACTTTTGCCGGTGTAAAACTGGTTCAAGTCACAAGTCCTATTACGCAAAACGGAGAGTTCGCCTTTGACAACATCTCTTATATTACCGATTCGTCCAATGGCGTCTCCGTAATAGAGAATGATAGCGAAGCCTCGATAACTTCGGTTGATGGTTCTATCATCGTAAAAGGCATCGAATCAGACACTCAAGTAAAAGTGTATTCCACCGATGGCAGACTGATTGTAAGCACTTTCGGCAATACCACGATAAACGTTCCTGCTGGTATTTATCTTGTGAATGCCGGAACAACCAGTGCAAAAGTCATTGTCAACCAGTAATCTTGAAGAAACATGAGAGGGTCGAAACTACATAATTGTTGTATCGCCCTCTCATTTTTCTTAATTTTTTAGTAATATTTGTTTTAACACATAACTACAATAAACACCTCTTCTTTTCAATATCTCTCCATCACCTAAAAGTGCAGATCCATCATTCCATGATGGTGAACACTCAATCTATTTATCCCAATCCTTCCCTATATGGGAGCTACATAGTTCGAACAGCGATAGCGATAGTCAATCAGCCATATTCAACATCTCATTACCCGACTTATTATAAGGGTGCGTTTTGTAAATATCCTTATTTGTGTTTTCCCTTAACTAATCTTTATGAATATCATTGCCGAGAGTAGCACCACGCGCACCGAATGGGCGCTCGTTGATGGTGAAAGAGTAATAGAGCATGCTTTTACGACAGGTGTAAACCCTTTCTTTCAGACGCGTCGCGAAATATCGCATATCATAAGATTGGAGCTACCCGAGGCTTTTTTTAAAAGACGTTGGGATCATATCCACTTTTATGGCGCGGGGTGTAGCAATCAAGAGAAAATAAAGATTATGGAGTCATCGTTGGTGGCTCAGTTCAAGACTCCTGTCACTGTCAACAGTGACTTGCTGGGTGCAGCCCGAGGCTTATTGGTGCATAGACCGGGATTGGCCTGTATATTGGGTACTGGTTCCAACTCATGTTTGTACGATGGTGAAGAGATAGTCAAGAATGTTGCGGCTCTGGGGTTTATTCTCGGTGACGAAGGTTCGAACGCCTATATGGGCAAGAAACTTATAGCCGACATATTAAAAGACATTACTCCCATTGAAATACGCGAAGCTTTTTACGACAAATATCAAGTGGCTCCCAATGTGCTGCTTGACGAGGTATATTCGTCGGTGCTTCCTCAACGCCAGTTGTCAAAATATGTGACATTGTTACGCGACCATCTTGACCATCCGTATGTTTACGACCTCGTCTACCGGTCGTTTATGAAGTTTTTCAAACGCAATATTTCGCATTACGATTACACGGACAATCCTATTTGTTTTGTTGGTTCCACATGTGTCATGTTTGAAGACGTGCTCCGTAAGGTAGCTACCGACTTCGGGGCTCAAATAGAAAAAGTAACCAAATATTCCCTGCCGGGACTAATTGAATATCACGCAGACCTGAAATGAATAAAGTAATACTTCTAGGATATGTAGGCAAGGATCCCGAGATACGTTACATCGGAACACGCCCTGTGGCATCCTTCTCGTTGGCCACGACCGAACCGCCGCGGAAACTTGCCGACGGCTCACAAATTCCCGAGCGAACAGAATGGCATAACATTGTAATGTGGGATCATAACGCACAAATCGCCGAACGCTATGTCACCAAAGGAACGCGGCTGATGTGCGAGGGCAAATTACGAACCCGCGTTTGGGAAGACAAAAGCGCCATTAAGCGTTATGTCACAGAAATAGTCGTCGACACTTTCGAATTGCTTAATAAGCAATAATTATCGTTTTTATAACTACTCTTTAAATATCAACCGTCCATAACACCATTTGATCAATCATGAAAAGATACATTGCATCGCTTATAGTCGTTGTTTCTTGTTGCACAATACTCAGTTGCGCCAAAAACCATCAGGAAACAACTGCACAACCCGAAGAGGAAACTGCTGTCACCGAATCAACTGTATATTATATAAAGGACATCACGCCTGAAAATTTAGTAAAAATATATAATGCATTGGGTCGTGAAGCCAAAGGCGACAAAATAGGCATAAAGATCTCGACCGGCGAAAGTGACAAGTCCAATCATCTTGACACCACCTTAATTGGTCCGCTTGTACGCTCAATCGGCGGAACTTTTATTGAAAGCAACACGGCTTACGAAGGTAATCGACGCCATGCACATCAACATGCACAGACAGCCAAGGCTCACGGTTACTCCGATTTGGCGGGAGTGGATATTCTTGATGCGGAGGGCACTGTGGAGTTGCCGGTAAAAGGAGGCAAACATCTTACAAAAGATATTGTCGGCAAGAATTATACCGATTATGATTTCACAGTGGTTCTTTCTCACTTTAAAGGACATCAGATGGGTGGTTTCGGAGGAGCACTGAAAAACATTTCGATAGGTATCGCATCCGCCGAAGGTAAAACATACATTCATACCGCCGGTAAGACAGATGATCCCGCCATAATATGGCAGAATGTAGCCGAACAGAATGATTTTCTTGAGTCTATGGCCGATGCTGCAAAAGCCATAACCGATCACGCAGGTGAAAATATCTTATACATAAACGTCGCCAATCGTCTTTCGGTAGACTGCGACTGTAACGGCAACCCGGAGGCGCCCGAAATGGCCGACCTCGGTATTTTCGCTTCGCTTGACCCCGTAGCTCTTGACCGTGCTTGTGTTGACGCTGTGTTGAATAGTGAAGATCCTGGCAAAGAAGCTCTCATCGAACGCATAAAAAGCCGTAATGGAGAACACATTCTTACTGCCGCTGAAGAACTCGGTATAGGTACTCAGAAATACAAACTCGTCGAACTGAAGTAACCAAGACTTACCTTCCCAATACATATTATTCGAAAACGACCAATGAGAGGTTATAACCGCATATATCTTTTACTCTCATCTTCGCTACTTGTCTTAAGCGCGCTCGCACAAAGCGAATCAATAAGGGTTGACAGTCAAGCTCAAAGCGAAGAGATCTTCTTTGCCGATCCGACAATTTTCGTCGAAAACGACACCTTCTATCTTACAGGGACTCGCTATGGCGTTCCTCAAGGTTTTGTCCTCCTGCAGTCATCTAATCTGCGTGAATGGGAAGCATGTGCTCCCGATTCTATGATTTTAGTCAAGGGCGACAATTGTTACGGTACTGACTGGTTCTGGGCTCCTCAGATTATAAAAGAAAAAGACGGTTATACCCTAACCTATTCCGCCAACGAACAGACTGTTATAACAAAATCTCCGTCGCTCAAAAAGAGATTCACCCAAAACGACATCCGACCTGTTGATTCAAGCGAACACAACATTGACTCTTTCATCTTTACTGACGACGACGGGACACGATATCTCTATCATGTACGTTTTGATAACGGCAATTATTTATGGGTAGGTAAATTAGACTGTGAGGCAGATACAATTGTTGAAGGGACACTTTCTCGATGTTTCGTAAACGACCAAAGTTGGGAAAACACTCCTGCCTATCCTTCGGCGCCTATTATGGAAGGTCCTTCGGTCTTAAAACTTGATGGGAAATATTACCTGTTTTATTCCGCCAATCATTATATGAGTCCCGATTATGCCGTAGGTTATGCCATAGCCGACTCTCCATATGGGCCTTGGCATAAAAACCCTGATAACCCCTTAATCCATCGATCCGTTATCGGAGAAAACGGAACAGGTCACGGAGATATTTTCCGAGACAACCTTGGCAATTTTTATTACGTCTTTCACACACATTTTTCGGACAGCCAAGTGGCGCCTCGGCGTACTCGGATCATCTCTCTCATATTTCAGAAAGACCCTGATTCAGATATATATAGTATCATTGCGGATCCAACAACCTTAATCAAACCAATTCGCTTACATAAAACACTATGACACGTCCAAAAATCTTAATTATATACACCGGGGGAACTATCGGCATGATTGAGGATCCGACGACACACGCTCTTCGACCTTTTGATTTTTCTCATCTTATCGAGAATGTACCAAAAGTAAAAATGCTCGACTATAGTATTGATAACTACCAGTTTAAAAACCCTATAGACTCGAGTAACATGAACTTTGAGCATTGGCGCGATATAGCTTCAATCATCGAAAGAAACTATAACCTTTATGACGGATTTGTAGTTCTTCACGGTACCGATACTATGGCATATACCGCTTCCGCCCTCACTTTCATGCTCGAGAACCTTGACAAACCGGTTATTATCACCGGAAGTCAATTGCCAATAGGCGAAGTGCGCACCGATGGCGAAGAGAATCTAATCACCGCCCTCCAGATTGCCGCCTCGCGTAGACCCGACGGTCGCTCTACCGTGCGCGAAGTAGCTATACTTTTTGAAGACTATTTATGGAGGGGCTGCCGAGCCACGAAACGTTCGGCAGACAATTTCAACGCTTTCCAGTCTAACAATTACCCTGCTTTGGCGCACGTCGGGCTTGATATCGATTATGATTATGAGGCGCTTGCTCATAAAGAAACAACAGGCAGTCTGAAGGTCAACTATGGTATGGATCCTAACGTCATTGAGCTGACACTGAACCCGGGTCTTAACGCCAGTTTCTTAAACCATGCTCTTAATGCACCGGGGCTAAAGGGGGTCATTTTACGGAGTTACGGTGCAGGGAACGCTCCCGATACAGAGTGGTTCAACAAGGCTCTCTCCGAAGCGATAGAACGAGGCATTGTCATTCTAAACGTTACGCAATGTGTCCATGGGCCTGTGCGCGCTGGTAGGTATCTGGCCGGAGAGAAACTGCTTGACATGGGTGTTATTTCCGGACATGACATTACTTTCGAAGCCGCTATTACTAAAATGATGCATCTTTTCGGTCAGAATATTCCGATTGAGGAGGTACGTCAGAAACTTACTCGCCCTATGGCAGGCGAAATGACAATACGATAAAAAATGTTGTCTATATTCAACCACTCGCATATGAAACGTCTTTCCCCTATTTATTCAATTCTTGTCGCACTGTTTTGTGCCATAATATCGTTTCAAGCGTATGGTTGGCAAAATCCCTTGATGCTACCGGGACTTGAGGACAGGAGTTTGGGAGATCCATACATCATGAAATACAGAGGATATTATTACCTCTATGTCAGTGCGGGTGACGAAAATATTTATTGCTGGAAAACAAAAGACCTGGTTAACTGGTCCCAACCTTATATATGTTGCACCGATGAGACTACGTCTGTAGCTTACGCACCCGAAGTTATTTATTGGAACGGCATCTTTTATATGTGCACATCACCGCGCGGAGGCGGTCATTACTTTCTTACAAGCGACAGTCCGACAGGTCCTTTTACACATATGACAGACAATCTTGGTCGTGACATAGACGGCTCGATGTTCGTCGATGACGATGGTAAATGGTACTTCTACCACGCCAATAACCAAGGGATTAGAGGATGCCGAATGCCTACACATTTGTCTTTGGACGAAGATATCGACCTTAAATGCTGCATTTCGGGACAATGGACAGAAGGACCGTGTGTCTTTAAACGTAATGACATTTACTATATGCTTTACACCGGCAATCATGTTTGGACAAACGGTTATAGAATCGATTATGCCATGAGTGGAAGCAATCCGCTTGAAGGCTTCCACCCTCAAAAAACGCAGAATCCCATACTTGTAGACACTGACACACCGACACATAGAGCTTTGGGGCACGGAACTGCCTTTATTGGTCCGGATTTAGATACTTATTATTTTTGTTATCATAATCTTCAGGACAACAAAGCACGACGACTTCTCAACTTTGAACGTATAGCCTGGGACGGCGACCGCTTGATAATGACAGGACCGTCCTGTTGGGAGCAGAATGAGCCGGCTGTTGCCATTGCTGACTATTTCGATCGCAATCATCTTGGTGCTGACTGGAATATTGTCAGTGGTGAGGATTGGTATATAGCTAACAGAGATTATCTGATCCAGGATGAAATGACAGGCAACAGAAGGATAATTTTTAACCCGTGCGATTATAACGATTACACTGCCGAATTTACAATCCGCGCCGACTCCTCATTAAGTGGGCAAACCGGAGCAGTATTTTCATACCGCGATGCAGAAAATTTTGCCGAAGCATTAATAAACATTGCCGATAAAACCTTTGAGGTTAACAATTACAGTAACAATCGGCTAATAACATCGCAGAGCTATGCCTTACCCGACGATTTTAATCCTTATTCATGGCACAGCGTGCGCATAGAAAAAGAGTTCGACACCGCTCGAATCTATATTGACGGGATGCATAAAAGCACGCTACATCTTCCGGCGACCAGTGGTCGTATTGGTTATACCACACACAATTGTTCGGCTAATTTCTCATATATAGCTATCAGCCCTTATGTGAATGGTTCAGGCATTCTTGAAGCCGCCTTTCCTGTACCGGGTATAATTCCCGCAGCGCTTTACACTGAGAAAGAAGGTAATGCAAATCTGGAAAAATATTCTTTACCCGATATTGGAACCGCAAATTATATACAAAGCAAATCAAAGAGTTACCTGTTGTATAGCGCAAATATTCACACCACAGGGCTTTATACATTGGGAGTAACATACAACGCAGCCGATACAGTGAAAGTTCGTGTCCTCTGTGATGGTATAATTGTAAAAGACTTGTTTATTCCTCCTTCCCTGGACAACAGCAAATCAGTCTTTATAACGACAGCCCTTGAACTTGCAGGAGGTTACCACACTTTAGGGTTTGAAACGACAGGTGATATCGATTTATATGAATTCAATTTCAAAAGAGGTATTGATAGAGGAAGAACGATGGAAGACTCGTTCAATAACGAAATCTGTTCCGATTGGGGATATATAGAAGGTGACTGGGACATTGTAAAGGGACGCCTTGTGTCACTCGGACGTTATGGAAAAATGTTGTTGGGTGGGTATGACGATATTCCCATGACTGACTATACCGTCGAATGTGACATTTTTTATAGCCACGGGGATACTAACGGAGGTATATTGTTCCGAGTCACTAATCCATCGACCGGAGGAGCTGACGACAATCCTATTCTGGGAACTGATTTTCTCCAAGGGTATTACTTTTGCGCGGACAAAACGTCAGCGATATTGGGTAAACACAACTTCGGGTGGCAACCGTTGGCATCTACCGTCCTGGCATTAGACCTTGATGTCCCTCATCATCTAAAAGTACAGGTTAAAGGCTCCCATATTTGCTGCTACATTGATGATATGGACACTCCGGTCATAACGTACACAGACAACGACCCATTTATTATAGGACGTGCGGGTCTACGGACTCACGACGCAGTCATTGAATTCGACAACTTTAGAATCGAACCCGAATAATCATCCATCCGTATGGCCAAGCATAATCAAACCGGTCAGTGGGGAGAGCAAATAGCTCTTGAAACTCTCATAAAAAAGGGTTATGCCATAGTGGAACGCAACTGGCGGCTCAATCATCTCGAAGTGGATATAATAGCCATGCGTCAAAACCGTCTGGTGTTCGTTGAAGTGAAAACACGCTCGTCACTTGACGCGAATCCCGCCGAAGCTGTTGACAGACGCAAAATCAGGCACATGGTCGCTGCTGCCGACAACTATGTGCGTATCTCAAATCTGCCCCACGAAATTCAGTTTGATATTATCGCCGTGTCAGGAAAGCCTGACAATTATGTGGTTGACCATATCGAAGACGCATTTTTACCGCCTCTTCGCACAGTACGTTAGGTTCGTAATATCATAAAACGACTCGAAAGAAGCGTTACGTTATTTCGAGTCAATTTAAAGCGTCCTATCCCAGATAGTTTTTCAGCAGATTAGAGCACGGACCTTTTAGCCGACGGATGGCTTTTTCGCGTATTTGACGCACACGTTCGCGAGTAAGATCAAATTTTTGGGCTATCTCGTCAAGGCTCATCTCATTACACCCCAATCCGAATGACATGCGGACAATGTCACGCTCACGGTTGTCAAGGTTAGTGAGGACGCGGTCAATCTCACGACGAAGTGATTCGAGTATAAGACCTTCGTCAGTGTCAGGAGTATCGTCCGCGGCCATTGTGTCAAGCATGGTATTATCTTCGCCATCGGCAAAAGGCGCGTCTACCGACACGTGACGACCTGAGGACATCAGTGTATCTCCAACTTTTTCGGCCGGCATGTCAAGCAGCTCGGCAAGTTCCTCGGGCGAAGGACGGCGCTGGTGATCCTGTTCGAACTGCGATACCAATTTATTGATTTTGTTAAGTGAGCCCACTTGGTTCAATGGCAGACGCACAATACGCGATTGATCGGCGATGGCTTGCAAGATGGACTGACGTATCCACCACACGGCATACGAGATAAATTTGAAGCCACGAGTCTCGTCAAACTTGCGAGCCGCTTTTATAAGACCGATATTGCCTTCATCGATAAGGTCAGGCAACGGAATACCTTGGTTTTGATATTGTTTGGCAACCGATACGACAAATCTCAGATTGGCTCGTACCAGTTTGTCAAGAGCTTGTTCGTCGCCTTCACGTATCCTACGTGACAGTTCGACTTCTTCGTCAACTGTAATAAGTTCTTCACGGCCGATTTCCTGCAGATAAAGGTCCAGTGAGCGCCAGTCGCGCACCGTTATAGATGTGCCGATTTTTAATTGTCTCATGCTTATTTTTAATGTGTGGTTGGTGCTTTTTGAGCCTGCAAATTTACAAAAAATCTCCCAATTAGCAAAACCCCCTGTATTACAGCATTTTGGCAAATAAAAAGGTCTTGGGTGTGAATTTTCTTAAAAGGCAATAATTATTAAGAGCCGGTTCGACATTAAATGTAGGATCTGAAACTTTACATTAGTATATATCTATCTATAGCGGTACGTGTCCAGTAGAAAAAGAAATAAGGTGGGAACGTTTCTCCCACCCTATTTTCATTGGTTTCAAAGGTATCAGCTTCTAAGAAAGCCTATCTTTTGACTTATAGGTCTTACTAACCAATGATGCATTGTTATTCGGGCATTGTTTCAGAAGTCAAACCTTTAGTGAAGTCTACTGTCAATCTGGCCGATGATACGTTAGCAAATTTGGTGTTAACCGGTATAGAACAGATGCTCAAATCCACAGCGGTGCCTGCTTTGATAATAGCTTCTTCTCCGTTGTTATCGGCTATAAAGTTTCCTATAGTGCGGGCATCTACTACATTGCCTTCGCTGTCTAAGAATTCAATCTGAACAGGTTGTTTAGCTGTAACTACGGTAGTCTTACCTCCAAACATTTCACGGCCTTTCAAATCTGAAGGATTGATTTCCATCTTTAAGTCCTTGGCGGCGACAATCTTGCCATCCAATCCGAATTCCACAGCTGACATATTGCTGAATACGTTTTTATACACGAGTGTCAACGGAGTCTCGATTTTAAGTACATTTTCATCGACAGAAACTGATAGTTCTTTGCCATTCAAAGCCTCACCATCTTTTTCGAGTTTCGACTCTGTTTCTGTTTTTAACTCTTCTATTTTAGCCAAATTTTTCTTATAATTTGACTCACTTAAGCCGGCAGTAAGTGCTTGTTTCTCCTGGTCATATTTTTCAATAGTCTGCGGGATGCTGCCGAACATACCATCAGAAGAACTGCTTGAACCACCACAACTTGACAAGGCAACTATTGAAATGCCTGCCGTTAACGAAAGAAATAAATTTTTCATAACATAATTGATTTTAGTTTAACTTATTTATTGAACTCGAATTTGACTATCGTTTGTGTCACGGGCTGAAGCGTAATAATGCTTTAACCCGTCATTGAATATAAAATTTCCGGCACACAGCCATCAAAAAACACCGTGCTCTATTTAACCAGAATTTTGGTTGATCTGCCGTTGGCGTGGCGAGCTATGTAAATACCCAGAGTTGTGGGTGTTTCGATTCTCGTGCCGTCAAGACGGTAGTATTCTGTAATTGGCGAGAGCGCTTCGTTATCTACATCAACGTCTTCAACACCTACGGTTTCGGGGTTGACTCCAATCGAATAGATTTTAACGCTGTTGCCAGTGGCAGGAGCTGAAGCCTTTGCACGACGGATTGATTGTTGTTCGGTTTCAGGCTCGCTTGCATAAATATACACATAAGTGTTTTCGGAGACATTGTAGTCAATTGTAATATCGCCTTTCGAGTCTTTTGTGTAATATAGAGGCTCGTCATCGCCGATTTTCACGGA